>JBBIJZ010000013.1:0-10252 GCA_037445715.1 Verrucomicrobiales bacterium
GCCGGGAAGACGCCGGCGGCGCGGCGGCTCCGGCGGAGGGAAGCGCTCGGCGCTCATGCCCGGCCGGTCGGTTCCCGCGCTTGCGCGGGCCGGGCGCGGCCGCGGGCCCAGTCGCGCAACCGCTGCAGGGGTTCGGACATGGTGCGGGCCAGGGGCACGGTTTCCTCGAGGGCCCCCAGCACGTGTGCGGTGTTCAACTCCTCGCCGCGACTGAACCCCTCGTAGAGCGCGCTGATCACCGCCTCCTCGATTTCCGCGCCGCTGAAGTCCGCGCTGGCCGCGGCCAGGGCCGCCAGGTCAAACCGCGCCGGGTCGCGCCCCCGGCGGGCCAGGTGGATGGCGAAGATTTCGGCGCGCTCGGCCGCCCCGGGCAGGTCCACGAAAAACAGCTCGTCAAACCGGCCCTTGCGCAGCAGCTCGGGCGGGAGCTGGGAAATGTCGTTGGCCGTGGCCATCACGAACACCGGCGCGGTCTTCTCCGAGAGCCAGGTCAGGAAGGTGCCGAAGACGCGCGCCGTGGTGCCGGCATCCGCGAAGGTCGAGCCCTGCGTGCCGGCGAAGGCCTTGTCAATCTCGTCCACCCAGAGCACGGCCGGGGCGACCGACTCGGCCACCTGGATGGCGCGGCGCACGTTTTCCTCGGAGGAGCCGACCAGGCTGCCGAACATGCGGCCCATGTCAAAGCGCAGCAGGGGCACCTGCCAGGTGTTGGCGGCGGCTTTCGCGCACAGGCTCTTGCCGCAGCCCTGCACGCCCAGCAGGAGCACCCCGCGGGGCGGGGGCAGGCCGTAGGCGCGGGCCGCGGGGGTGAACGCCGCGCCGCGCTTGGCCAGCCAGGCCTTGAGCGCGCTCAGCCCGCCCACCGTGGCGAAGGACTCCGCGGTGTCGTAGTACTCGAGCAGGCCGTTCTTGCGGATCAACTGGCGCTTCTCGGCCAGAAACTCCGCCACCTGCGCCCCGCTCAGCCCGCGATGCCGCACCAGGATGCGGGCGAAGACGTTCTCGGCCTCGTTCACGGTGAGCCCGCGCGCCGCCTGCAGGAGCCGCTCGCGCCCTTCGGGGTCCAGGTCCACCCGCACCTGGCCGGCGGGCTCGATCTCGCGCAGGATGCGGTCCAGCAGCGCCTCGAGCTCGGCCCGGCCGGGCAGGGGGAAGTGCAGGACGGTGACGTCCTTTTCGAGCTCGGCGGGCAGCTCGAGGGTCGGGCTCAGCAGGATGAGCGTCTTGCGGGTGTCCTTGAGGTGCCGGGCGATTTCGCGCAGGCGGCGGGTGACCGCCGGCTGGTGGCGGTTCAAAAAGGGGTGCAGGTCCTTGAAGACAAACAGGGCCGGCTCGACCTGTTCGAGCACCAGGTCCAGCGCCGCCTGCGGTTCGCGGGTGGCCGCGGCGCGGGCACGCGGGGTTTGGGCCGGCGCGCCGGCGGGCACCAGGCCGGTGGTGCAGCTCCACTCGTAGAGGGGTTTGCCCACGCGCCGCGCCACCTCGGCCAGGGCGGCGTCCACGCGGGCCTCCTCGCCGGAGACCACGTACAGGAGGGGGTACCGGGCGCGGACCAGGACTTCGATTTCCTCGAGGAGGTTCATGGCCGGGGCGGGCGTTCAACGGCGCCACCAGCGCCACCACCAGGGGCGGCGCGGCGGCGTCTCCCGGGCGAGACTTTGGCGCACGCGGGCCTCGAGTTGCGGCGGGGGCGGCGTTTGGGCGCGGTCGGCCCGCAGGAGGTCCTCGACCGTGGCGAACTCGTGGCCGGCCTGCCGGGCCGACGCGGTCTGCGCTTGGGCCTGTTGTTGCTGGGTAAGGTGGGAGGGGGTGGGGTCGGTGGACATGGGATCAGGCGGTTCGGGCAAACGCCGCGGCAAAGGCGCGGCGCGCGCGGTGGAGTTTGCCGCGGACGGCGTCCGCGGTCTGGTGGGTCAACTCGGCCACCTGCTGGTAGGTGAGCTGTTCGTCGGCCACCAGCAGGAGCAGCTCGCGGTATTCGGCCGGCAGGGCGTCGAGCGTTTGCTGGATGCGCCGGCCCAGTTCCCGGAGTTCGAGCACGCGCAGCGGCCCCGCGCCCGGGTCGGGGGTCTGTTCCCAGGCCCCGGTCACGGCGGCGGGCACCCGGGCGCGCTCGTACCAGCGTTGCTGGAGATTACGGCAGTGGTTGAGGGCGATGCGGTACAACCAGGTGCGCGGCGAGGCGGCGCCGCGGAATCCGGCGTAGTGGCGCCAGGCGCGCAGGAACACGTCGTGCGTGGCGTCTTCGGCCCGGGCGGGGTCGCCCAGGAGCCGCAGGGCCAGGTAGTAAATGGCCGGGGCGTGCGCCGCGTAGAGCGCGCCAAACTCGGTCGCCGCGTCGGCGGGCGCGCCGGGCGGCGCGGCGGACGCGGGCGGTGCATCAGGCTCGACCAGCGGGTCCATGGCAACGGCGGCTTCGGCTGGCATTGGACCGCAAGCCGGCGCGACTGTCACGCCCGGAGCGGAGAGCGGGAGGCGGATCGCTGCCGGCCGCGGTCGCGGGGGAAAACCGGCACCACCGCCCGCCCGTTCGTCCGGGGGCTTGCGCCCGGCCGGATTCCGCCAGCGGCCGCCCGGGGCCACCCGGCGTCAACTGAGCAGGCGCTTGGCCGCCTCGATGACCTTGAGGGTGGTCAGGCCGTGTTTTTCGTACAGGTGCTCGGCCAGGTAGGCCGACTGGCCGAACTCACCGTTGATCCCCAGTGACACCACCCGGTGCGCCACGCCGGCGCGGGACAGGGCGTGCGAGAGTTGCGCGCCCATGCCGGCGGTGATCTGGTGGTCCTCGATGGTGACCAGGCGCCCGCCGCAGTCGCGCACCGCCGCGGCGAAGAGGTCCACAGCCGGCCGGTTCACGAAGGGATGGTTGAAGACCATGGCGCGGATGCCCTGCTCGGCCAGGGCCCGGGCGGCCTCGAGGCACTTGCCCACCAGCGGTCCGCAGCCCACCAGCATCACGTCCGTGCCCTCGGCCAGCATCTGGGGTTTGCCCCAAAGGTACCTGGTGCCGGGCACCAGGCTCACGGGATAGTTCTCCCGGCCGACGAAAAAGATCACCGACTCGCCGGCCTCGCCGTCCTTGCGCGCCCCGGCCAGGCGTTTGATGGCCTCGAACATGTACGCCTCCGCCTCCTCGGCGCAGGACGGGGCCACCACCACGGTGTGCGGAATGGCGCTGACCGCGGCGAAGTAGGTCGTGGCCTGGTGCGAGGCGCCGTCGGCGGCGTCCTGCAGGCCGCAATGGGAGAAGATGGCGATGACCGGGGCCTGGGACAGCGCGGCCATCGTCAGCGGCAGGTTGCCCTTGGTGACGCCGAACTGGGCAAAGGTGTCCACGATCGGGATGAACCCCAGCTTCGAGAGGCCGGCGCCGGTGCTGATCATGTTGGCCTCGGCCACGCCCACCTCGATCCAGCGGTCGGGGAAACTTTTCTGGAAGGCGCTGATGCCGGTGGAGCCCTGCACGTCCGCGGACACGGAGAAGACCGGGTAACCGGCCTGTGCGGCGCGGATGGCGCCCCGGGCCAGGCCGCTCTGGACCTTGTCCTTGGGCGGCGGCGGCGGGGCGGCCGCGCGCGCCTTGCGGGCCTCTTCCCGCGCCCCCCAATCGGCGCGCAGCTCCTGCGCCCACCGGGCCAGCTCCTCGGGCGGTTCGTCGCCGCCGTAGATTTCGCGGATGAACTCGACGATTTTCTCGCCGCTGCTCAGCGGGAAGCCGTGGCCGCCGGAGGCGCTTTGCTCGGTGGCCTTGACGCCGTAGCCCTTGATGGTCTTGCAGTGGACGCAGACCGGCCGGGTGGGCGTGGCGCGCGCGGCGGCGAGGGCCTTTTCCAGCGCCTGATACACGGCCTGGAGGTCGTGGCCGTTGGGCACGGAGATGACGTGCCAGCCCAGCGTGGGCAGGGCCTGGAAGGTGGGGGCCAGGCTGTAGGCGTCCTTGGAGATGCGGCCGGAGAGCTTGGTGTCGTTGTCGGAGATCACCAGCACGAACGGGTTGAGGCGGCCCTTGCCGGCCAGACCCGGGATGGCGGCCAGGGCCTCCTTGGCCTCGCCTTCCATGGCCGCGCCATCGGACATCACGGTCACGGTCACGCGGTCGTTGCCGGCCAGTTTGTCCGCCAGGGCCAGGCCCTGGGCCTGTGGGAGGGCCGAGCCGAGCGGGCCGTTGCTCAGGAGCACGCCTTCGGGGTTGAGGTGGGACTCGCCGTGGCCGGTGAGCTTGCTCTGGAGACTGCGGAAGCCCTTGAGGTCCTCGAAGGTCAGGCCGTCGAAGCCGTAGAGCGTCCGCAGCGCGTACACGCCGTTTTCGGTGTGGCCGGCATCGTTGACGTAGTTGAAGGCCTCGTACCACTCGCGGTCGGACACCGCAAACATCTGGGCGTGGAGGGCGGCGTTGATCTCGGCCAGGGCCGCCGGGCCGCCCCAGTGGCAGGCGGCGCCGCCGTTGACGGCGTGCACGTTCATCAGCGCCACCAGCGCCCGGGTGGCGCGGGGGTCGGCCACGACCACCTCCTGGCCGGCGAGGTTCTTCACCGTCACCGCGTAACGGGGGGCCTGGCGGGGCGTGCGGGCCAGGCGGGGTTTGAGTTTGAGCGGCGCCAGCGGGGGCGCCTCGAGGGGTTTGACCGGCGTTTTGTCTTCAGCCATGGCGATGGAATGCGCGTGCGAAACCGAAGCGCCAGTGTACGGCGCGACCGGCTGATGAAAAGACCGTTTTGCCCGGGCGCGCGGGCATTTGCCAGCCCGGCCCCCGACTGCTTAACTGGTCCCGGCATGAATTTCTTCGTCGCCCGCAGTCCGCTGCGGGACCTCCACGACAAGGTCGCCGCCGGCGAACGGCTCTCCGAGGCCGACGCCCTGCGTCTGTTGGCGTGCCGCGACCTCCCCGCGCTGGGCGCACTGGCCGACTTCGCCAACCAGCGCCGCAACGGCCTCCGGGCGACCTACATCCTCAACCGCTACATCAACTACTCGAACTACTGCATCCTCTCCTGCCAGTTCTGCGCCTTCGCCCGCAAGAAGCGCGACGCCGACGGCTTCGAGCTGAGCATTCCCCGGATCGTTGAAAAGGCGCGGGAGGCGATGAAGTCCGGCATCACGGAACTGCACATCGTGGGCGGGCTGCATCCCTCGCTGCCCTTCGAGTACTACCTCGAAATGCTGCGCGCGCTGCGCGCCGCCGGGCCGCACCTGCACCTCAAGTGCTTCACCGCGATTGAAATCCTGCACCTGGCCTGGCTGGCCCGGAAGACGGTGCGCGACACGCTCCTTGCCCTGCGCGACGCCGGGCTCGATTCGCTCACCGGCGGCGGCGCGGAAATCTTCGCCCCCGCGGTGCGCGCCCAAATCGCCCGCGGCAAGGAGAGCGCCGAGGAATGGCTGGACGTGCACCGCACCTGGCACCGGCTCGGCGGCCGCAGCACCTGCACCATGCTCTTCGGGCACGTCGAATCGGTGGCCGACCGCGTGGACCATCTGCGCCGCCTGCGCGAGTTGCAGGACGAAACCCGCGGTTTCAGCGCCTTCATTCCCCTGCCCTACCAACCGGAAAACAACCAACTGCCGGTGACGCACCCGCCCACCGGATTCGACACCCTGCGCACCCTCTCCGTGAGCCGGCTCTACCTCGACAACTTCGACCACCTCACCGCGTACTGGGTGGGCCTGGGGCTGAAACTCGCCCAGGTGGCGCTGAGCTTCGGCGCCGATGACCTGCACGGCACCATCCTCGAAGAGCACATCTTCCGCATGGCCGGCGCACCGGCGGGCCAGCTCCAGACCGAGGCCGCCATGATCCGCGCCATCCGCGAGGCCGGCCGCGTGCCGGTGCAGCGCAACAGCTTCTACGAACCCCTGCGCGTCTGGGAGGGCGACGTGCCGCCCGGCCCGCCCGGCCTGGCCACCCGCCCCGGGCTGCTCGAGGCCAACCTGGCCACGGCGTGAGACGCCCTTTCCCCGGATGAATCCGCCCGCGGCCGCTTCGTCTTTGCCCCCCGCACCGGGGTGGCCCACCGACCGCGAATTTCGCATTGGTTCGGTGGATTCGCTCAACGCCGCCCCGCTCACCCGCGGCCTCGAAGACCGGGTCATCTTCACCGCCCCGGCCCGCCTGGCCGCAATGCTGCGGGACGGCCGGCTCGACGCCGCCCTGTTGAGCGTGACCGAGTGGCTGGCCAACCCCGCCTACACGGCGCTGGACGGCATCGCCATCGCCTCCCGCGGCCCGGTCCGCAGCGTCCTGCTGGCCCATCGCCGGCCGCTGGAGGCATTGCGCGCGGTGCATTGCGACCCCGCCTCGCTGGCCAGCGTGAACCTGCTGCGCGTGCTGCTGGCCGCGCGCGGCCTGCGCCCGGCCTTCACGCCGTTGCCGGATTACGCGGCGGCGCCGGCCTGCGAAGCCGTGCTGCTCATCGGCGACCGCGCGCTGGACTTCGCCCGGGCCGGGCACCCCCATCAACTCTGGGACCTGGGCGCGGCCTGGCAGGAATTGACCGGCCGACCGTTTGTGTACGCGCTCTGGACCCTGCGACCGGGCGCGGACGCAGCCGGTCTGGGCGCGTTGTTGCGCGCGGCCCGCGACCGCGGCCTGGCCGAGCTGGAGGCGATCATCGCCGCCCGGCGCGACTACCCGGCCGGGTTCTGCCGCGAATACCTGACCCGGCACATCCGGTTCGACCTGGGCGCGGAGGAAAAGCGCGGCATCGAGGAGTTCGCCGCGCGACTGCGCCACCTGGGCAACGGCCCGCTGTACCCGCCGCGCTACGTCCCCCTGCCGCGCGGGTCTGTCTAACTGCGGCTTCGGCCCGGGCGCGGCCGGGCCATACCGGTCCAACCTCCGTCCGCCCTGGCGCGGAAAAAACCGGCCCGGGAGCGACCCGGGCCGGCAGAATCAAGAGGACGCTGTTTTTCCACGGTGTGGGCGCCTGGCGCCCAGGGAACCGGTCTGCGTCTCTCACTTTGTCTTGGTTCCGGGCCGGTGATACCCTCCGATCCGTATGAACGCAAGCCCCGATTCGAGGAACCTCCACTTCGCCTTCGATGTCGGCCACAGTTCCATTGGCTGGGCCGTGCTCCGTCGGACCGCGCCGCCGCCCGCACTGCCCGAGCTCCTCGGCACCGGTGCCGTCATCTTCGGTGCCGATGACTGCCTCGCGGTGAAACGCCGCCAGAATCGCCAGGCTCGCCGCCATGCCCGCGCCACCCGCCAGCGCATCGCCCGCATGGAGGCACTCCTCGCCCACCTCGGCGTGATGTCGCCGGAGGAACTCCGGACCCGTCACCGCCAGGCCGGTGGCGACAGTTTCGCCTGGCAGCGTGCCGCGGCGATCCTTGCCGCCGCCCGCCACGGCCGCCCCATTCCGGCCACGACCTGGCCGGAGCTCTGGGACATCCTGCGGTGGTATGCCCACAACCGCGGTTACTACGCCCCGCCGTGGGCCAACCGCGGCGAGGAAGTCGCGGCGGCGGACGAGGACGAAGTTCCCGACACCGAGAAGGTCAAGCTCGGGCGCGCCTTGATGCGCGGTGAACACCCGGAGGCCAGGCTGCACACCGAGACGATGGCCGAAACCATCGCCGCCTATACCGCCTGGTATGACCGCGAAGTCACGCGCTGGCAGCAGGGACACCGCAAGGACAAGCCCAAACACTTCAAGGGCCTGAGTGTGGCCTTTCCGCGCGACGAAGTCGTCTGGCCCGAAGTCCGCGCTCTCCTCACCGCCCTCAAAGGCAGGCTCCCCATGCTGGACGACGCCCTCATCCGCACCCTGCTTGGCAACGACGTGGACCCGATGAAGGACCGCGACGCCTGGAAGACCCTCCCCTGCCCCGCCATCAAGCTGCCCAAGCGCTACCACGGCGGCCTGCTCTTCGGCCAGTGCATCCCCCGCTTCGACAACCGCATCATCGGCGTCTGTCCCATTCAGTTCGCCCGGCTGGAGGCGAAGTATCGGGCCGCGGGCCTTGACGCCGCAGCCGCCCGGCGCCGCGCCGAAAAGGAATCCAAGCTCCCCAGCAAAGCCTCTCCCGAGTTCCTTCGCTTCCGCTGGGCCATGCAACTGGCCAACGTCTTTGGCGCCGCCCCGGGCGAGCGGGACACGCGCCCGCTCTCGGCCGACGAGCGCCGGAAGCTCACCGAGCTGGCGGCGGCCAGTGGCGCACTGAACAAGGGCGACTTCAAGAAAGCCATCCGCGAGCTGACCGGCTGGTCGCGGGACAATCTCGACGCCCTCCTGCTGCATCCCGATGCCGAGAAGCCGCTGGTGTTGGACCCGGTCCGGACCGTCATCCACAAGAGCAGGCTGTCCGGCGCGCTCACGGCCCTGCCTGAACGTTTCCTCAAACGGCTCACGGGCAAGTTGCGCAGGGGCAAGTCCGTCACCCTGTCCGAGGTGCGCGGCTGGCTGGAGGGCGCCGACGCCGCCGCTTTTGACGCGGCCGTGGACCGCCAACTCGACGCCGCCAACACGCGCAAAGGCCGGAAACAAACGGCGGCCACGCGCGACGAACTGCTGAACGAGCAACTGACCGCAGAATTCCCCAAAGGCCGCGCACCCCACGCCCGCTCCATCCTCCGCGAGGCCTTCGAGGAAGTCATGAAGGGCTGGGACCCGCGCGCCGAGAAGAACGACCGCCAGCCCCGCGGCTGCCTGTGCCAGACGGACGAACTCAAAGAAGCCCAGCTCCAACGCCGGATCGAGGAACAGACCAACAACCACCTCGTCCGCCACCGCCTCCTGATCCTCGAACGCCTCCTGCGCGACCTCATCGCCGCCCCCGAGTTCGCCAACGGCGACAAGTCCCGCATCGCGGGCATCACCATCGAGGTCAACCGTGAACTGCGCGAGCTCTCCGGCAAGACCCGGAAGGAACAGGAACAAGACCTCGGCCTGCGGCTGGGTGACTTCAAGCGCGTCGCGGCCAAGGTCGAAGAAGTCTGCCGCCGCCGCGGCGTACCCGTGACCGCCGGCCTCATCCGCAAGGCGCGCGTCGCCGAGGACCTCGGCTGGCGCTGCCCCTACACCGGCAAGGAGTTCTCGATGGACACCCTGCTCGACGGTGTGCTGGACAAGGACCACATCATCCCCCACGCCGATCGCCAGAGCGACTCGTTGGACTCGCTGGTCATCACCTGGAACGAGGTCAACAAGTGGAAAGGCAAGCGCACGGCCCTCGAGTTCATCCGCGAGGAAGGCGGGAAGCCCGTGCCCGGACGCCCCGAGTTGACGGTCATGACCCTGGCCGAGTTTCAAAAGCACCTCGCCGGCCTTGATACGCGCAGGGGCCACGACGACGACCGCGCCCGCAAAAAGCGCCGCGTCCGCCGCCTGCTCACCGAGCACTACGAGGAAAAGGAATTCACCCCGCGCGACCTCACCGTCACCAGCCACCTCGTCCGGCTCGGGGCGCAAGTCCTGCAACGGGCCTTCCCGCCGGAGCAACGACCTCCGGTGACCTCCCTGCCGGGCTCCGTCACCGGCGAGGTTCGCAAGGCATGGCGACTGACCGCCTGCCTGGAGGCGGCCAACCCCGCGGTCATGGAAGAAGTCGAGGAGCGGGACCTGGAAACCGGTGAAATTCGCCGCATCCGCCGCGCCAGGAAGAAGGAGGAAATCCGCAACATCACCCACATGCACCACGCGCTGGACGCCTGTGTGCTGGGGCTGGCGAGCCTCTATTTCCCGCGCCACGGCAGCGTCTGGGCCGCTGCCGTGAAGGCCGGTCAGCACGCCGCGACCGCCGACAACGACAATGACTCCTCGCTCTGGCAGGCAATGACCAAACGCCGGCCATCTCTCCAGGAGGTCGCCCTGCTCAAAGCCAGCGGCCTCTACGACGGCCCCGACCCGAAGGGACGCATGCAACTGCGCGACCTGCCGGCGGAACTCAAGCAGCAAATCCGCCAGCGCCTCGCCGAGAAGCGCGTCGTCCAGCACATCCCGGCGGACATGAGCGGGGTGAAGATCGAGGAAAACACCCGCGGCGTGGTGGCCGTGAAAGACAGCCGTGTTTTCCTCCGGCAGCGCTCCGGGCGCGATGCCAGGACCGGTTTGCAAACCGTGAAAATCACCAATGAGGCCCCCGGCAAGCTGCTGGGTCTCGACCCGCCCGGCGGCGACGGCAAACTCAAACGCCAGAAAGGCGTCCGCGTCATCACCGACAACTTCGGCGTCGCCATCCTCGACCACGCCCCCGAGGGCGAGGAGAAATTCGTCGTCATTCCCTGGCATCGGGTGTGGCATCGGCTGCAGGA
>JBBIJZ010000013.1:10352-55606 GCA_037445715.1 Verrucomicrobiales bacterium
GCGAGGAGAAATTCGTCGTCATTCCCTGGCATCGGGTGTGGCATCGGCTGCAGGAGTTGAAGGCAAAGAATGGTGGCCACCGACCGCGGGTGATTCGTAACGGAATGCTGATCAAAGTGACGGCCGGAACCTATCAAGGTCTGTGGCGAGTGATTTCGGCCAAGGACACCCAAGCATACGGCAAGGCGTTGGACCTTGCGTTGCCAGACAGCCAGACGCTTGAGCGCGGGAACGCGCCGCTGCGAAAGCTTCATGCAGACGGACTTGAAATTCTCCCGCAAAGGAGCCTGGTTGGCCACAGCGCCGCCGGAATCACCTACGCGGCAAAACGGACCCGCAAACCCAAGTCGCCGTGATTACGAAGCCATGTCCTTCCACATCGTCAGCATTGACGCGCCGAGTTGCTCGTTGTCGTGCCGGGACGGGCAGTTGATCTGCCGCACGGACGACGGCGAGCGGCGGCTGCCGTTGGAGGACGTGGCGGCCATCATCATCACCAGCTTCAGCGCCTCGATCCACAGCCACCTGTTCCTGGAAGCCGCCCAGCACGGCGTGGCGTTGATCCTCTGCCAGGCGTTCAAACCCGTCGCGCTGGTGCTGCCCGCCAACCGCAGCACGGACACACTCCTGAGCCGCGCCGTGCTGGACCTCGAACCGCGGGTGCGCGAGGCCCTGTGGCGGCGCACCGTGGACGCCAAGTGCCACAACCAGGTCACGCTCGCCGCCCATATCGCACCGCACGACCCCGGGCTGCCGGAGCTGCGACGGACCGCCGCCTCCCGCCACCCGCACAAGGAATCCACCTGCGCCCGGTTGTTCTGGGGCGTGTTTGGCCGCGCGCTGGGACGGGAGGATTTCCGCCGCGTGCCCGGCGAGACCGGCGGGTTGAACGCCCTGCTCAACTACGGCTATGCCGTGCTGCTCTCCACCGTCCTGCAAAAACTCTTCGCCGTGGGCCTCGACCCCACCTGGGGCCTGTCGCACGTCCCCCGGGAGCGGGCCACGCCGCTGGCCTACGACCTGATGGAGCCGTTCCGCCCGTGCGTGGACTGGCGCGTCTGGCAATGGACCCGCCAGCATCCCGACCCCGCGGCATGGCAGGTGACCAGGGAATACCGCGGCTGGGTCACGGGCTTTGCCCTCGAACGGGTCGAACACCTCGATTTCACGCTCGAGGTGCGCGGCGTCATCGAAGGGGTGGTGCGCAGTTTCCGACGCGCCGTGATGGAAAACGCCGTACGGCCGTACCGGCCGTGGACCCCGGATCCGGACCACTGGCCCCCCAGAGAACCGCATGGACCCCAATCGCTACAAAATGGGCTGGCTACTCGTGGCATTTGACCTGCCGGTCGGCACGCGGGAACAGCGCAAATGCGCCCACGACTTCCGCGAATTCCTCAAGGACGACGGCTACCTGCAAATCCAGTGGAGCGTTTACGCGCGTTCCTGTGTGAGCTTCGCCCGCCAAGAAACCCATCTTGACCGGCTCAAAAAACACCTGCCGCCCGAGGGGTCGGTCCGGGCCTGGTTCCTCACCCGGGTGCAATGGGAAAACAGCTTTGTGATCCACGGCAACCCCGCCCGGGAAACCACGCCCGAAAGCTTACCCGAGCAAATCCAGCTTTGGTAAAAAGCCGGGGGCGGTAAACTCGCTCGCCGATTTCCCCCCAACCACTTTACCAGCAGCCAATTACGGCGAGCGAGTTTACCGCCCCCGGCTTTGGAACCAAGGCAAAGCGGCTCGGGAAACACCGCACCCTGGCCGGAAGTGGTTCTCCTTTTCGGTTTCTTGGACCGCTTTCCCGCCGCCGCCCCGCCATTCTCGCCCCTGCGTCGTCTTCCCCGTCCACCGCCACTTCCACCGTCTCCTCGGCGGAAATCTTCCGGTAGAACAACTCGGCGATGTCCGTGCTGTCGCAGACCATGATCATCACCGGCGGCCTGCTTTTGATGTGGGGTACAGTCTTGCAAACGAAGCCCGCGGCGGCATTGCTGGGGAGCGCGCCCTTCTCGGGCGCGGTCTTCGGCGTCCTCGCCGAAGACGCGGGCCGGGGCGAATGTTCGGGTGGCAAAGTTTCCGGCGAGACGCTGGAAACGGCGGGCAGGACGCCCGCGCTCCCCTTCACCTTGTAGAAGTCGAACCGCGCGGTGAGCGGGCGCAGACGGGCCCGGACCAGGGCGACGCGGCTGGTGTCCGTCCTGATCCAGCGCCGTCCCCACTGCTCGGCCACATAGGCGGTCGTGCCGCGGCCGGAATGGGCGAGCAGTTCGCGGCAGAGGATGAACCGGTCGCACAGGTAGGCCAGATAGGAGTGAACGCCCAGCGTCCAAGTGTCGCGGTAGGCCCTGAGCATTTCCCGCTCGCGCGTCAGGGCACTGTCCTTGTCCTTTACGTCGTGGCGTCCGTGGAGTCGAAATTGCCCGTTTCGAGTTGGACAGCAACCGAAGCCACGCGAAATCGGTGACTGCTCGGCGTGGTTACCCCATGCGTTGACTTTGCCGACGGCCAGCCTGGCGGCGCGCCCGCCCGCCGCAACCGTTTTGACCGCCGCCAACGGGTCGCCCGCGCTCCGGCGGTCCGTGGCTTGACATGCCCGCGGGCGGGCCGCCAGTTTAGCCCCGCACAGCGCCCCGATTCACCATGCCCTCGAACCTACTTCCGGCCTTGCGCGGCGGGTCGTCACGGGCGACCGCCACGGGGGTCTTTTTTCCGCTCCTCATCGCTCTGGCCATGACCCTGGTCACCCGCTCCGAACCGGCCGGCGCCGTCACGGTGGTTGCCGAACTGCCCACCGCCCCGCCCAACGCGCATTACGTGGGCCACCGCCCGCCGCTTTTGCCGGCCCCCTTGCTCAAGCTGCCGGTGGGCGCGGTGCGGCCCGAGGGCTGGCTGCGCCGCGTGCTGCGCCTGCAGGGGGACGGTTTCCACGGGCACCTCAGCGAGATCAGCGCGTTCCTCAAGAGGGAAAACAACGCCTGGCTCAGCCCCACCGGCCGGGGCGAGCGGGGCTGGGAGGAGGTGCCGTACTGGTTGAAGGGCTTCCAAAGCTGCGCCTACCTGCTCGAGGACGAGCGCATGATCGGCGAGGCCCGCGTCTGGATCGAGGGCGCCCTGGGCAGCCAACAACCCGACGGCTGGTTCGGCCCCGGCGAGGAACGCACCGGCGTGGCCACCGACCTCAAGGGCCGCGACGACCTCTGGCCGAACATGATTATGCTCTTCTGCCTCCAGACCTGGCACGAGCGCACTGGCGATCCGCGCGTGCCGGACCTGATGACCCGCTACTTCAAGTACCTGGCCGCCGTGCCGGAAGAGCGGTTCCTCGTGGGCTACTGGCCCAAGATGCGCGCCGGGGACCAGCTCTACAGCATCTTCTGGCTCTACAACCGCACCGGAGAACCGTGGCTGCTCGACCTGGCCCACAAAACCCACCGCCACGCCGCCCGCTGGGACACCGGCCTCATCAACTGGCACAACGTCAACCTCGCCCAGGGCTTCCGCGAGCCCGCCACCTACGGGTTGCTCAGCCACGACCCCCGCCACCGCCACGCCACCGAGCACAACTGGATCGAACTGCGCGCCCTCTACGGCCAGGTGCCCGGCGGCATGTACGGCAGCGACGAAAACTGCCGGCCCGGCTACACCGGCCCGCGCCAGGCCATCGAGACCTGCGGCATCGCCGAGGAAATGCTCTCGGACGAAATTCTTCTGGCCCTCACCGGCGACCTGCGCTGGGCCGACCGCTGCGAAAACGTCGCCTTCAACAGCCTGCCCGCGGCGATGACGGCCGACCTCAAGGCCCTGCGCTACCTCACCGCCCCCAACCAGCCCCAGAGCGACCACGTCAGCAAGGCCCCCGGCATCCAAAACGGCGGCCCCATGTACTGCATGGACCCGCACGACCACCGGTGTTGCCAGCACAACGCCGGGCACGCCTGGCCCTTCTTCACCGAGCACCTCTGGATGGCCACCGCCGGCAACGGCCTGGCCGCCGTGTTGTATGCGCCCGCCCGCGTCACCGCCAGGGTCGGCGACGGCACCACGGTCACCTTCCACACCGACACCCGCTATCCCTTCGACGAAACCCTCACCTTCAGACTGAGCGCGCCCCGGTCCGTGGCCTTCCCGTTGTACCTGCGCGTGCCGGCCTGGTGTGAACGCCCCGAGCTGCGGCTCAACGGCCGTACCCTCCGCACCGCCGGCGCGCGGCCGGGGACGTTCCTCCGCCTCGAGCGCACCTGGGCCGACGGCGATACCCTTACCCTACATCTGCCCATGCAGGTGCGGCTGCGGACCTGGATCAAGAACCGCCACACCGTCTCCGTGGACCGCGGCCCGCTCACCTACTCGCTCCAAATTCGCGAAAACTACGTCCGCCACGGCGGCACGGACCGCTGGCCGGCCTGGGACCTCTTCCCGGCCTCGCCCTGGAACTACGGCCTGGACCTGCCGGCGCGAAATCCCGAGCGCGCCTTCCAAGTGGTGAAGCAGCCCTGGCCGACCGACGACCAGCCCTGGCGCTGGGACGCCGCGCCCGTGCAGCTCAAGACCCGCGGCCGCCGCATCCCGGCCTGGACGCTGGACGAAAAAGGCCTGGTCCGCGAAGTCCAGGACAGCCCGGTGCGTTCGACCGAACCGGTCGAGGAAATCACGCTCATCCCGATGGGCGCCGCGCGGCTGCGCATCAGCGCCTTTCCGGTCATCGGCACCGGACCGGAAGCCAAAGACTGGACAGCGCCGCCGCCGGTGCGGGTGCGGGCCTCGCACTGCTGGGAGGCCGACTCGGTCGAGGCGGTGTGCGACGGCCTCGAGCCGCGGCACTCGAACGACCAGACCATTCCGCGCTTCACCTGGTGGCCCGAGAAGGGCAACACCCAGTGGATCGAGCGGACCTTCGAAAAGCCGCGCACGTTTTCGCAGGTGCAGGTGTACTGGTTCGACGACACCGGCGTGGGCGGCTGCCGCGTGCCGGAAAGCTGGCGGTTGCTGTACCGCGATGCCCAGGGCCGCTGGCTCCAGGTGGCGCCCTCGACCGCCTTCGGCGTGGACAAGGACCGCTACAACATCGTCCCCTTCGCGCCGGTGACGATCGACGCCCTGCGCATCGAGGTCAAGCTGCGGGACGGCTTCTCCGGCGGCATCCTCGAATGGCGTGCGGACTGAGCCGCCGCGCCCGGCGGAAGTCCGAAGCCCGAAGTCCGAAATCCGAAGTCTGAGAAGCGAACCACCGCGAGGCTTGACCCGCAAACGTCTCCCGCACCGCACCCTTTCCACTTCGGACTTCGGACTTCGGATTTTCCCTCCGGCTCCAGCCCTTTCTCCCTCTTGCCGGGTGCGGGCTTTTGGTTGCAGGCTTGGGCGCATGAAAATGTTCCCCGCCTTCCCGGGTGCCGTTGCCCTGGCGCTGCTGGCTGCCGGCTGCGGCCGGTCCCCCTCCGGTGATGCCGCCCCGGCCGCGGGCGACCGCGCCTCTGCCGGGGCCGACAGGGTGTTCACCCTCGGCATGAGCCAGTGCAACCTGGGCGAGCCCTGGCGCGTGCAGATGAACGCCGACCTCAAGGCCGCGGCGGACAAGCACCCCAACCTGCGGGTCATTTTCAAGGACGCTCAGAACGACACCCTCAAGCAGCGCGCGCACGTCGAGGAGTTCGTCAGCGCCCGGGTGGACCTCCTGATCATCTCGCCCAAGGAGGCCGCGCCGCTCACCGAGCCGGTCGCCAAGGCCATGGCCGCCGGCATCCCGGTGATCGTGCTGGACCGCCGGTTGCTGGGCACCAACTACACCTGCTTCATCGGCGCCGACAACAAGAAGATCGGCCGCGCCGCCGGCGAGTGGATCAAGCAAACCCTGGGCGGCCGCGGCAAGGTCGTCGAACTCAAGGGCCTCATGACCAGCACCCCGGGCCAGGACCGCCACACCGGCTTCCGCGAAGGCATTGCCGGCGCGCAAATCGAGGTCATCTTCGAGGCCGACATGAAGTGGCTCGAACCCGAGGCGCGCAAGGAAATGGAATCCGCCCTGGCCCGGTTCCCGCAGATTGACCTGGTGTACGCCCACAACGACCCCGGCGCCCACGGTGCCTACCTCGCCGCCAGGGCCGCCGGGCGCGAGAAGCAGATCAAGTTTGTGGGCATAGATGCCCTGCCGCAGGAAGGCGTGGCCTACGTGCGCCAGGGCATCCTTGACGCCACCTTCGAGTACCCGACCGGCGGCGCCGAGGCGATCGCCACCGCGCTCAAAATCCTCCGGGGCGAGCGGGTGCCGCAGGAAATCACCCTGGGCTCGCGCCTCTTCACCCGCGACAACGTGGCCGCCGGCGGCCAGCCGCTGCCCTGACACCCGGCCGGGCGAACCGCCGTAGGCCCCGGGCGGCCCAGCACGCCCGCGCTCGGCCGCGACGCGGCAAAGCTTCGCCATCGGGCTGGGCGGGAAACCGCTGGCACGACAGCGGCACCCGCGGCGCGTGAAAGCATGGAGTGCGGCCGCTGGCGGCCACTTTCCGAGACGCGCCAGGGGCGGATGATGTCGCCCCTGCACGGCCCGGCCGCTGTGCTCCCCGCGTTGCGGTGGTGAATGGTGGCGTCCCTGGCGCGCGGAGCGTTTGGAGGGCGGCGGCTTGCTGGCGCTTTGCTGTTGCGGATGGAACGGGCAACCTGCCCCTCCCGCCGGGCGACCCGCCCGGCGGTGTCGCGAAGGCTGGCAGCCTGCGCGACAGCCGACGTTTCGGTGTGGTGCAGCCGCGTCCCGGCTGCTGGATCGCCGATGGCCCATCGGCGGCGCGGGGGAACGCGAAGCGCGGCGGGTTGTGAATCCCGCGCTCCGGCAGATCGGGCAGTCCGTCGCTCCGACCAACCCGGCCACGGCAGGAAAGCGAGATACGCTCCACCGGTCGCCGGGCTCCTCGCCGTTGCGCCAACAGCGCCAGCAAGCTGGCGCACTCCGGGCGCTGCGCGAACGTCGGTTGCCCCCCTTCCTCGCGCCCGCGTTTGGCGTGCGGTCGCTGGCGGCCGCTTTGCAGCACGGGTGGAACGGGCAATTTCCCCGTCCCGCCGCGCTGCTCACCTCGGCCGTTTGGTGCGACCCCCGGCAGAGCCAATCTCCTCCGGCGACCGCCTCCACCAGCGCGCCGTTGCCGGACGGCCCGGGGCCGATCACAGTCTCCCCACGATGCGACCGCTGGCCGAGTGCCGATTATACGCGTTTGTGGACACCGCCTATCTGCGCGGGCGCGACCCCGTCGAGGTGGCCGGCCAGCTTTGCGCGGGCGGGGCCGACCTGGTCCAGCTCCGGGCCAAGGACCGGCCCAAGGCGGACCTTCTGCGCCTGGCCGAACGGTTGCTGGCCGTGACGCAAGCCCACGAGGTGTGGCTGGTCATCAATGACCATCCGGACGTGGCCCGCGCGGTGGGCGCCCCGCTTTGTCATCTGGGGCAGGAGGATTTTTTCGATGCCGGCTGGACGCACGTGCGGCAATTGCCGGAGGTGGCGGCCGCGGAACGCACCGCAGCGCCGCTGGGCGTGGGGCTGAGCTCGCACGCACCGGCGCAGGCGGAACGGGCCGTGGCCGCGGGCGCGGCTTACGTGGCGGTGGGGCCGGTGTACCCCACGCCCACCAAGCCGGGCCGGCCGGCGGTGACGCTGGAGTATGTGCGCTGGGCCGCGACGCATCTGACGGTGCCGTGGTTTGCCATCGGTGGCATCACCCCGGACAACCTGGACGAGGTGCTGGCGGCGGGCGCGCGCCGGATTTGCGTGGTCTCCGCCATTCTGAATGCGCCGGACGTGGCGGAGGCTTGTCGGGCGTTTCGCCGCCGCCTAGCCTGAGCGGGCGGGCGCCGGAGTTGCGGGGTCGGCGGATGCCGGCCGCGGCGCCGCGCGTCGTCGCCAAAGACCGGTACCCCAATCAGCATGAGTGTTCTCGTCGTCGGTTCCACGGCCCTGGATTCCATCAAAACGCCCCGGGCGGAAGCCCCGCGCCTGTTGGGCGGCTCGGCCAGTCACGCGGCGCTGGCGGCCAGTTTCTTCGCGCCGGTGCGGCTGGTGGGCATCGTGGGCCGCGATTTTCCGGCGCGGTATCTGGCGTTGTACCGGCGGCACGGCATTGACCTGGCGGGGTTGCAGCGGGCCGAGGGCCGCACCTTTCACTGGGCGGGTGAATACGAGGTGAACATGAACCACCGGCGCACGTTGCGGACCGAGCTGGGCGTATTCGAGCATTTCCAGCCGGAACTGCCCGCGGCCTATCGGGCCACGCCCTTCGTGCTGCTGGCCAACATCGCCCCGGCCCTGCAACACCATGTGCTGGACCAGATGCGCCGGCCCCGGTTCGTGCTCGCCGACACCATGGACCTGTGGCTGAACACGGCCCGGCCGGATCTCCTGCGGCTGTTGCCGCGGGTGGACGCGCTGGTGCTCAACGACAGCGAGGCCCGCCAGCTCAGCGGCGAGGACAATCTCGTGGCGGCGGCGCGCCGCCTGCATCGCCTGGGCCCGGCGCACGTCATCATCAAAAAGGGCGAGCACGGCTCGTTGTGGTCCGGCCCGGACGGCCTGTTTCTCTGCCCGGCCTATCCGCTGGCGCGCGTGGTGGACCCGACCGGGGCGGGAGATTCGTTTGCCGGCGGGTTGATGGGTTACCTGGCGCGGGCGGGGGGCAATCCGCGGCAGCATTTGCGGGCGGCGATGCTGCACGGGAGCGTGGTGGCGTCGTTTTGCTGCGAAGGGTTCGGCGTGCGGCGCACCACGCGCGTGACCCGGGCGGAGATCGCCCGGCGGGTGGCGGAATTGCGGCGCCTGGCGCGGGTGGATTGAAGGCTTGCGCCGGCCGCGTTTCAATCGCCGGCCAGCGGCGGCGCCTGACAATGCCAGGGCGTGGCCTGTTCGTAGGCGTGGGCGATGCGCAACAGCGTGGCCTCGCCCAGGGGCGGGCCCAGGAGTTGCAGCCCGAGGGGCAGGCGGGGCTGGTGCGAGAACCCGCACGGCAGGCTCAGACCGCACAAGCCGGCCAGGTTGCAGGACAGGGTGAAGATGTCCTCGAGGTACATTTGCAGGGGATCGCTCACCTTTTCGCCCAGCTTGAAGGCCGGTCCCGGCGTGGTGGGCGTGACCAGGGCGTCCACCTGCTCGAAGACGCGCAGGAAATCCCGCCGGATGAGCGTGCGCACCTTCTGGGCGCGCAGGTAGTAGGCGTCGTAGTACCCGCGGCTGAGCACGTAGGTGCCCAGGAGGATGCGGCGCTTGACCTCGGGGCCGAACCCCGCCCCGCGCGTGCGCCGGTACATCTCGGTGGGGTCGGCCCCGGCCACGCGCAGGCCGTAACGCACGCCGTCGAAGCGCGCCAGGTTCGCGCTCGCTTCCGCCGGGGCGATGATGTAGTAGGCCGCCAGGGCGTACGGGGTGTGCGGCAGGGAGACTTCCACCGGCTCGGCGCCCAGGGCCTGCAGTTGGCTCACCGCGGCGTCCACGGCGGCGCGCACCTCGGGATGCAAGCCCGGGATGCGATACTCGCGGGGCAGTCCCAGCTTGAGCCCGCGCAGGTCGCCGGGACCCAGCGCGGCCCCGTAATCGGGCACCGGCTCCGGCAGGCTGGTGGCGTCGCGCGGATCGTGGCCGGCCATGACCCCCAGCAGCGTGGCGGCGTCACGCACGGTGCGGGCGAGCACGCCGACCTGGTCCAGCGAGGAGGCGTAGGCGACCAGGCCGTAGCGCGAGACCCGGCCGTAGGTGGGTTTGAGTCCCACCACGCCGCAGTGCGCGGCGGGTTGGCGCACCGAGCCGCCGGTGTCCGAGCCCAACGCGGCGGGCACCTCGCGCGCGGCCACGGCGGCCGCCGAGCCGCCGGAGGAGCCGCCCGGGATGCGCGCCGGGTCCCAGGGGTTGCGCGTGGGGCCGAAGGCGGAGTTTTCGGTCGAGCTGCCCATCGCGAACTCGTCCAGGTTCAGCCGGCCGAGCAGGACGGCTCCGGCGGCGCGCAGTTTCTCCACCACGGTGGCGTCGTAGGGGGAGACGAAGTGTTCGAGGATGCGCGAGCCGCAGGTCAGGGGTTGGTCCCGGGTGGCCAGGTTGTCCTTGAGCGCCACGGGCACGCCCAGCAGGGGAAGTTCGGCGTGGGTCACGCCGGCGCGCAGGGCGGCGTCGGCCGCCTCGGCCTGAGCCAGGGCGGCCGTGGCGTCCACGTGCAGGAAGGCCTTCACCTGGCCGTCGCAACGCCGGATTTGGTCCAGGCAGGCACGGGTGACCTCGACCGCGGAACACTCCCGGGCGGCCAGGCGGGCGGTCAGTTCGGAGAGCGAAAGCCGGTGCAACATGCCAGGGGGCACCTACTCGACGATTTTCGGCACCACAAACAGGTCCTGACCGCGGGCCGGGGCGTTGCGCAGGGCGGCCTCGAGCGGGAGGGAGGGCCGGACCTCGTCCGGACGGGTGACGTTGAACCGGGGCAGGGCATGGGCGGTGGGCTCGACCCCGGTCACGTCCACCTGCTGAAGCTGCTCGACGTAGCGGAGGAGGTCATCGAGCTGCGTGCCGTAGCGGGCCTGTTCCTCGGGGGTCAGTTCCAGGCGGGCCAGGTGGGCCACGGCGCGGATGTCCAGGTGGGGCGTGCTCATGAGCGGCGCGGGCGGTCAATCCTCGTCGAACTTGGACTTCACCAGTCGCTCGATCTCGGCCACGGCCTGGGCGGCGTCCGCGCCCTCGGCGTGAATGCGGATGTGGGAGCCGGGCCCGGCGGCGAGCATCATCAGGTTCATGATGCTCTTGCCGTTGACGGTCTCGCCGTCTTTCTCGAAGTACACGTCCGCGCGGAACCGGCTGGCCACGCGTACCAGCATGGAAGCCGGGCGGGCATGGATGCCCAGTTTGTTGGTGATGACCAGTTCTCGGGTGACGTGGGGGGTCTTCGTTTCGCCCATAGCCCGGCGGACTTTTACGGGAAAGCGTGACGTTTGGCCAGTGAAAGTGCGGCGACAAGGGCAGCCGGGGTGCCGCTGCCCGGGGTTCGGTAGGGCGCCGCAGTGCGGCCCCACCCGGTGAAGCCAGCGGCCAACCTGACCGACCGCCGCGCCCTACCCCGCTCAACAGACCCGCACCACCTCCAGCCCGAGCAGCCGACCGAACTTTTCGAGTTTCGCCGCCAGGTGGCCCACGCCCACGGCGCAATGGTGGGCCGGCCCCTGGGCGTTCCAGAGCTCGACGAAGCGCCGGGCCCCCGGGGCGAAACGGTAACGGCTGTTGGTGTTGCCGATCTCGAGGATCGGCCCGGGCACGGACTCGCCCTCGGCCACGAGCAGTTTCAGGCGCCCCTCCCCGGTCTGCACCACCGCCAGGAGCGTCACCGGACCGTGCTTGACGCTCATCTCGACCGACAGCCCGCGGCCGACCTTGCCGTGGTACACGCGCAGCGGGCGCACCTTGGTCCGGCCCTCGGCGATGGCGATGTGCCCGGGACCGTCGTGGCCCATGAGCACCACGTCGTCGCGGTAGTCCAGGGCGTAGTACTCGGTGAAGGAGCCGCCGGCGCCGAAACTGTCGAGGATTTTCATGGCCTGGACGTTTTTGATCTCGTACTCGCCCGCCACGGGGATGCCGCGGGCGGTGAGGAGGGAGTTGCCGAGGATGATCGAGCTGATGGCGTCCGCGTTGGCCGGGTGCCCCGTGCCCCGGTAGTAGTAGGCCAGGGAACCCAGGTCGTGCGCGGTCACCAACCGGTCCAACGCCACCGAGGTGCGGGCGGCGCGCGCCAGTTCGGCCGCCGGGCAGTCGGGTTGGATGTCGAAGACGCGGCGGAACTCCCGCACGCGGCGGGCGATTTCGGCGCGGGTCACGCGCGTGCGCAGCGCGGCCAGTTCGTCCACCTCGAGGATTTCCACGTGCCCGCCGAAGTGGGCGCACTGCTGGGTGAGGTCGGAGTAAATGTCCAGCATCCCGCCGTAGTAATGCCCCAGGAGGCCCAGCCGGTTGTGCTCCATGATGCCGGCCACGCGCGCGGCCTCGATCCACTGGTCCACCTCGCGCCAGCAGGCCGGGTCGTCCTCGAGCACGCCGGTGACCTGGAAAAACGGAATGCGGGCGCGGTGGAACACGTTGGCGATCTCGGGCACCGGACAGGCGCCGCAATGCGCCAGCCACTCGCCGGTCATGCGGGTGCGGTCGCCCAGGCGGTTGAAGCGGGCGTAGTCAATGGCGGGGACGGGCTGGAGGTTCAAGACGATGACCGGCACGCGGGCGCGGCGCACCACCGGCAGGACGGTCGCCGACAGGGCGTAGGTTGTGACGTGCAGGAAGATCAGGTCCACGTCCTCGGCGCGGAAGCGGTGTCCGGCGGCGAAAGCCTTCGCCGGGGTGTCCACCAGGCCCAGGTTCACCAGCGTCACGCCCGGCCGGCGCAAACGCGCGGCGGTTTTCTCCAGGTAGCCTTCGAGACGGCGTTTGAGCCCGGGGAATTGCGGCCAGTACGCGTCCAGGCCGATGCCGAAGAGGCCGATTTTGGGGGTGTACATGGGCGCGACGCTAGCGCGGCCGGCGCGCGAGGCTCAAGCGCAAGCCCGCCGCCGCGCGGCGCCCGGCGCACTCCGGCCTTTCCAGCGCGGGGCGGGTCCGGTATGTCGGCGCCGCATGTTGGCCGGAGCACCGCTCGAAGAGTTGGCCCGGTTTTGGCCCCACGCCGTGGCGGGGCTGAGCGTGGCGCTCTCCCTCCTGGCCTCGGGCCACGCCATCCTGTTCAAGCGCGACCCGCGCTCGGCGGTGCTCTGGGCGGGGCTGGCCTGGCTGCTGCCGCTGGTGGGGGCGGTGCTGTACTTCGTGCTCGGCGTCAATCGCATCCGCCGGCGCGCGCTGTTGTTGCGCGGCGGCGACCCGCGCGCCTCCGCTCCACCCGCGGCCGCCCCGTGTGCCCCGGGCGAGCTGGCGCAGCTCCTGCCGGAAAACCTGCGGCACCTGGCCCAACTGGCGGCGCTCACCGACAAGGTGGTCGGCCGGCCGCTGCGGGCCGGCAACCGGCTCGAACCGCTGGTCAACGGCGACGCCGCCTACCCGGCCATGCTCGAGGCCATCGCCGCGGCCCGCCACTCGGTCGCGCTGTCCACCTACATTTTCGACCGCGACGAGGCGGGCCGGGCCTTCGCGCGCGCCCTGGGCGAGGCGGTGCGCCGCGGCGTGGCGGTGCGGGTGCTCATTGACGCCACCGGCCTGCGGTACTCGTGGCCCTCGATCCTGGGCGACCTGCGCCGGGAGGGCGTGCCCTGCGCGCGGTTTCTGCCCGCGTTTCCGTTTGGCCGCCTCCTGGCCATCAACCTGCGCAATCACCGCAAGCTCCTGGTGGTGGACGGCCGGATCGGATTCACCGGCGGCCTGAACCTCCGCGTGGGCCACTGGCTGGCGAAGCGGCCCGCCCACCCGGTCCAGGACCTCCACTTCCGCGTGGAAGGGCCGGTGGTGGCGCAGTTGCAGGAGGTCTTTGCCGAGGACTGGCGCTTCACCACCGGCGAAGTGCTGGCGGGCGAGGCGTGGTTTCCGTCGCTGGATTGCGCCGGGCCGGTGTTCGCGCGCGGCATTCCGGACGGGCCGGACGAGGATTTCGAGACCCTGCGCTGGACGCTGCTGGGCGCGTTGGCGGTGGCGCGGCAGAACGTGCGGGTGATGACGCCGTACTTCCTGCCGGACGCGGCCCTGATCTCGGCCCTGAACCTGGCGGCGCTGCGGGGCGTGGCGGTGGACATCCTGCTCCCCGGACGGAACAACCTGCCGTTCGTGCACTGGGCCTCGCAGGCGCACTGGTGGCAGGTGCTGGAGCGCGGCTGCCGGCTGTGGCTCTCGCCGCCGCCGTTTGACCACTCGAAACTGTTCCTGGTGGACGACGCCTGGGCGCTGGTCGGCTCGACCAACTGGGACCCGCGCAGCCTCCGGCTGAACTTCGAGTTCAACCTCGAGGCCTACGACCCCGCCCTGGCCGGCCGGCTGGCGGCGTGGTTCGACGCGCGTCGCCATCAGGCCCGCCCGGTTACTCTGGCCCAGGTGGACGCGCGCCCGATCGCCGTGCGCCTGCGCGACGGCCTGGCCCGCCTGCTCACGCCGTATCTGTAGCCGGCCGCGCCGGGCGCGGGCGCGAGGGCAGCGCAATCTTCCACCCGCGCCGGACCACCGCCGGGGTGGATTGCGGACGTGCCGGAGCGCCTAGCGGCGCAGGCGGAAGAACCGGCTTTGACCGGACAGCGGCACGGTAACCGAGTTGCCCGTGACGCCGCTGACCGGCGTCCACGTCGCCGGCACGAGGGCGGGCGAGGCTTCCAGGGTGAAGCCGGTGGCCTCCGCCGGCCAGGAGAGGGTCACGGTGTCGCCGGTGCGGGTGATGCGGAGGGTCGGCGACGGCGGCGGGGTTTCCGAAAGTTCGTACAGACCGAAGTTGTCCAAGCCGAAGTACCAGCTATCGGTGCCGGCGTGGGCGAAGCGGAACCGCACCGCGGGTTGGTGGTCCGCCTGCGGCAGGCGGAACAGCTCGATGCGCTTGGACTCGACGGGGTCGTCGTTGACCCGGGCCTGAATGTACGGCGCCAGCTCGGGGCTGATGGCCGCACCGATGAACGTGCCATAGGTACCCCCCTTTTCCTCGAAGGAGTCGGGATCGGTGTACCGGGCCACGTCCGCATGTTCGGCGGTGAAGGTGGCCACGGCGTCCACGGTGACTTCGCCGGTGACGTCGTTGGTGACGCGGACGATGTCCGGCGCGTCGAGGAAGTAGGCCAGGGGCAGCCAGGTCTGGCCGCGGTCCACCGAGTACTCGATCGCCGCGATGCTGTCCTGGTTTTGCTCCCAGAGGCTGTGAAAGACCAGGTGGACATTGGTGCGGCCGGTGAGGTTGAAGTCGGGGCTGAAGAGGTAGAGGACCTGGCTGCGGCCGTTGCGGTAGCCGGAGTTGCCGAAGACGAAGCGGCCACTGGCCAGGGGTTGGTCATAGACGCGGCCGCCCACCACGTTGAAGGGGTTGACCGAGAGCACCCGGCGGTAGTCGGTCTCCCAGTCGTCCGGGTTGTCGGGGTTGCTGTAGGTGACGAAGGAGCCGGTGAACCGGTCGGCGGCGACCACCACCCAGCGGGCGTAGCTGGCCGAGTCCAGGTTGCCCAGGTCCTCTTCCGGGTTGAGCACCTCGGTGTAGCTGACGCTGCGCCAGCCGGCCGGCAACTGACCCTCCGGGGTCGAGTCGAAGTCCTCGAAATAAAGTGGCGCGGGCAGGACCAGGTCGCGGTACGGGCCCACCACGAAGGTCACCGACTGGGTGAACGTATTGGCCGGCGCGGCGTTGTCGGCAAAGGTCAGCACGAAAACGTTCGTCGAGCCGGAAGGGTACAGCGTGGTGGGGGTGTGGGAGATGGTGACCAGGTCCGCCTGGGTCTCGAGCTGGTGCGGCACCGGCGCGTCGTTGAGCCGCAACTGGACGGAGCCGGGCACCACCTGGGTGGCACCGTTGCGGATAGTGGCGCGGAAGGAGGCGTTGGGCGGTTGATTGACCGCGTCCGGCGCCGGCTGCAGGGCAATGATGCGCGGCAGGGAAGGCGCGGGAGCGACCACGGTGAAGGGGGCGGAGGAAAGCACGTTGTAACCGTCGTTTTCGAGGAAGAACACCACGTAGCTCCCCGTGTTGGTCAAACCGCTGGCGAAGGTCACCGTGCCGTCGGTCTGGCTGATGGTACCGGTCTGGGTGCCGTCCACGTAGCGCCACAAGGTGGCATTGGGGCCGCCGCCGGGGGTCTCCCCTTCCTCGTAGATGCCGATCCAGTCCTTCGCGTTGCCCGGGCCGTTGAAGAACTGGACCGGGATGGCCTCGCCGGCCTCATAGACCTGCCTGCCCGTGCGCACCAGCGGCCAGCCGGGGTCAATGACCGTGAAGGTGGTGCTGGCCAGTTGGGTGTAGCCGTCGTTGAGCAGGAGGTAGGCGGTCCAGGTACCGGCCAGGTTCAGGCCGCCGGCAAAAGTGACCGTGCCCTCGCGCAGCGCCACGTTGCCCTGCTGCGTGTTGTCCACGTAAAACCAGCGGGTCGAGCCCACCGAACCGGGCTCGGTTCCTTCGGGATAGATGCCGATCCAGTCCAGCCGGTTGCCCGGGCCGTTGGCGAAGGTAAACACCAGGTCCTCGCCGGCGAAGTAAATGGCGTACTGTGAGACCAGCGAGGGGTTGGTCTGCGCGCGGGCGGCCATGCTGCCCGCCAGGCCCAGCCAGGCCAGGCCGAGGGTGAGGAGGTGCCGCGCCCGGCTGCTGAACACGGAGGTGGGGGGAGGGAGGTTTTTCATGGGTGACTTGGGAGGGGATTCAGTTTTGGCGGTGAGTTTTTCCACAGGGCAAAAATGTCGGGGTCGGCCGGGTCAGGGCGTGCAGATCACCGCGGGTTGGCCGTTGGGGCCGGCGGTCAGCCATTCGCTCACGATGCGCTCCGCTTCCGGACTGGTCAGCGGATACCAGCGGGTGTCCTGGAGGCGGCGTACGAAGCGGTGGGCCTGGGCCTGCTCGCGCCCCATCAAAGGCGGGGTGCCGGTGGCCTGAGCGGCTTCCATCTGGCGCTTCAACTCCGGCGAGTACCGTTCGAGATAAGCGATGGTGCGCGCCCGTTTGTCCCGCGGATTGCCGTTGGTCGAGATCACCACCGCCCGCACGGCATCGGCCTCGTCGTCGTTCAGGCCGCGGATGGGGGGAATGGCCGTCCGGGGCGCCGTGAACAGGCGGCCTTCGCTCAGGTCGTAGAAGAAGGCCTGGTCGGACCCCGTCCCGCCGCGGCGCCAGAAACTCAACGTCAGCCCGGCCGCCACCGCCAGCAAAGCCAGGGCGGCGACCAGCTTCGTGCCTTGCCGAGGGGCGCTCATGGGCGGTCAGTGCGGGTCGGCCTTGGCCGACCACCAGCAGGCCTCCAGGTTGCACGGGATGCGGGCGGCATCCAGCAACCGGCTGCTGCCGTCAGCAAAGGTGTAGTTGGACTTCCGGTTGTGGCGGACCGCGCCCTTGTCGCCCTGGGCCACGCGGTTGAAGCCCGGGCTGTTGGCGTTGCCCACCTCCTTCCAAATCCACCAGCGGTCCTGCGGCCAGACGCCGAAGACGTCGCTGTGCCCGTCGCCGAAAAGGATCAACTGCGTGGGCTGTTCGACCGAGCTGGCACGACACAGATTGTTCTCGTAGCCGGCCGGTCGGCCGAACGGCGGCGGGGCCCCGCCAAACTGCCAGTGCACGTTGACCGCGCCGATGCCGCTGGGGATGTCAATTTCGCCGCTGGTGAACTGGCCCACCACCCAGGGGCTGGGCGGGCGATTCCGGCCGGGGCGGGCCGAGGCGTAGGACTCCTCCCGCTCGGCCGGACAGTCATACACCTTGGCGGCGCGGCCCACGTAATTGAACAGGTACGGCCGCCAACTGGACTCGAAGGCGGGGAAACGGTCCTGCATGGGCGGGTACCAGTCCTGGTTGTCCTGTGCGTAGAGGACGACGGCAAGGGAGAGCTGGCGCAGGTTGCCCAGGCAGGCAATCTGGGTGGCCTTGCCCTTGGCCAGGCTCAGGGCGGGCAACAACAACGAGGCCAGCAGGGCAATGATCGCGATGACCACCAGCAGCTCGATGAGCGTGAAGCCTCCACGGCCGCCGCCGGTTTGATCCAGGAACGCCGCTCCGGGAAACCGGCAGTGAATCGCCTGGAAGCGGGCGGGCTTCATGCCTTCTTCCCTACTCCCCACCGGTGCTGCTGACAAGTCTCATCCCCGGGGCGCGCTTCGTTTTTGCCCGGCCGTGACCGCTCCGTCATCCCAAGCCGCCGGTATCCCCCTCCGTGCCCGAAACACGCTGGAGCCCCGCTTCACTGGTCCGGGAGGGAGCAGCCGGCGCCGTGGATGGAATGACGCCCGTGAGTCCGGCCGGGTCGGGATGACCCGGCCCGTCCACCCGAACCCGCCATGATCGAAAGAGCGCCGCAGGAGAAGGAGCGCGCAGTCCACGGTTGCAGACAGGCTGCATGCCACTATGCTTGCGGCTGAATGACGCCAAAAGCGCATCGGAGGCCCGTGTCGCGACCGGGGGCGGGCGCCCCGCCGCCCCACCCTTCCTGGCGCTTCAACGGTTTCCGGGCGGGCTTCACCCCATGAACGGCCCGCAGGCGTCGCCGCCCCACCAGTTCACCACCACGCGGTGGAGCGTGGTGGTGCGGGCGGGGGGTGCCGATTCCCCGGAAGCCCGCGCGGCGCTGGAACAGCTCTGTCGTGACTACTGGTATCCGCTTTATGCGTACGTCCGCCGGAAAGGCCACGGGCCGGAGGACGCCGCCGACCTCACCCAGGACTTCTTCGCGAAGCTGCTGGCCAACGACTTCGCGCAGGGATTGACGCCGGCGGGCGGCCGCTTCCGCTCGTTCCTGCTCACGGCGTTGAACCGGTTTCTCATCAACCAGTGGCAGAAAAGCCGGCGACAGAAGCGCGGCGGCGCGGCCTTCACCGACTCGCTCGAGGGCTTGATCAACCAGCGCGGCGAAGCCGGGTATCTGGCCGAGGCGGCGCATCAAGACACGCCGGAACGACTGTTCCAACGGGCGTGGGCAGAGTCGCTCCTGGCGAGCGTGCTCGACCGGTTGGCCGCGGAGTGCCAGGAACGCGGCGACTGGCGGTTCGACGTGCTACGTCCCTTTCTTGCCACCGGCGAAGAGCCGCCGGCCCTGGCCGAGGCCGCCGCGCAACTGAACCTCACCCTGGGCGCGTTCAAGTCACTGCTGCACCGCTTCCGCCAGCGGTACCGCGAGTTGTTGTTCGAGGAAGTAGGGCAGACCGTGGGCAGCGCCGGTGAGGTGGCCGAGGAATTGCGGGGGTTGCTCCAGGCGCTGCGGGCGACGTAGCCGATCCGCCCCGGGAGACCCACGAATCCCTGCGAGTCAACACCGTGCCCTCCCGAATGCCGGATAACCCGAAAGCTTGTTCCCGCTGCGGCTCGCCGCTGGGGCGGGACGTGGGGAGGGGCGTCTGCGCCGCCTGCCTGATCGAGGACGTGCTGCCGGCGGCGGAGGGATTGGCAGCGGCGGCAATGTTCCCCAGCCCGGAGGACGGCGCGCCCCTCCTCCAGCGGTTGGGCGACTACGAGTTGTTGGAGGAGATCGGTCGCGGCGGCATGGGGGTGATTTACAAGGCCCGGCAGGCGGGGCTGGATCGTGTGGTCGCCGTGAAGCTGTTGCTGGCGGGCGAATTTGCCGACACCAGGGCGCGGGCGCGGTTCGCACGCGAGGCGCGCAACGCCGCCCGCCTCACGCATCCGGGCATCGTCACCATCCACGCCGTGGGCGAACACCGGGGTCGGCCGTACTTCGCCATGGAGTACGTGCCCGGGCCAAACCTCGCCCAGCGTTGCCGCGACGGCCTGCTGCCGATGAACACCGCGGCGCGGTACGTCAAGCAACTGGCGCGGGCCGTCCATTACGCCCATCAACACGGCGTCATCCATCGCGACCTCAAGCCGGCCAACATCCTCGTCACCCCCGAGGACGAACCCAAGCTCACCGACTTCGGCCTGACCAAGTCCCTGGTGGACCCCAGCCGGACCATCGAAAGCGCGGGGTCGCCGAACTTCATGGCTCCCGAGCAGGCCGACTCGACGCTGGGCCCGACGAGCACGGCCACCGATGTCTTCGGCCTGGGTGCCGTGCTCTACTTTCTGTTGACGGGCCGGCCCCCGACCCTGGGCGAGTCGCTGTCGGAAATACTGCGCGCGGTGGTGGCTTGCGAGCCGGTGGCGCCGCGGAAACTGCGGCCCGCCCTGCCTCGCGACCTGGAGACAATTACGCTGCGGTGCCTGGAGCGGGAACCGGCCCGCCGTTACGCGAGCGCACTGGAAGTGGCCGAGGAGCTGGCGCGTTGGCGGAACCACGAGCCGATCCGGGCGCGGCCCGTTTCTCGCCCCGAATTGCTGGCGAAATGGATCCGCCGAAACCCCCTGCCGGCGGTGCTGGGCACCGGCCTGGTGGGCGTGGTAGGTCTCGGAATCATGGCAGTGGCCTGGCAGGTGCGTCGGGCCGAAATCGCCCGGCTCCGGGCGGAGTTTGTCGAAGTCGAAGCCCCTTGGCGGCTGATCCATGCCGCCGCCGAGCTTCGGGTGGCGGAGGTGGCTGTGGCGGACGTCAATCGTGATGGGCGGGCCGACGTGCTCGCGGCGTTGGCCGAGGACGGCCGGGTCGGTGTTTTCCTGGCGCGCGCCACCGGGGAGTTCGCCCCCGCGCCCGGTTCGCCCTACACGGCGCCGGAAGTAGCCCGACGCCCCGATCCGGATGGTGCGTTGGCCGTGGCGGACTTTGACGGTGATGGGCTCCTGGATGTCGCCGTGGCCAATGAAACCTCCCACTCGCTCTCGCTGTTGCGCGGCGACGGTGCCGGCGGCTTTGTCCCGTGCCCCGAAGCGATCCCGGTCGGTCGGGCCCCTCGCCAGATCCTTGTGGCCGACTTCAACGGCGATCGCAGGCCGGACCTGGCCGTCGCCCTCATCGAGGATCACGCGGTCTCGGTTTGGCTGGGGGCGGGGGCAATGCGCTTCACCGCGCCGGAGGGCTCGCCATTCGCCACGCCAGCCGGCCCCTGGGGGCTGGCCAGCGCCGACTTCAACGGTGACAGACGGGCGGACCTCGCGGTCGCCAACTCTGGCGCGGGGGTTGTCTCGGTCTTCCTCAACCGGGGAGCCGGCCGCTTCGTTCCGGCGCCGGCCTCACCGTGGCCGGTGGGCGGCCCCACCCGGGATTCCCGGGGTTCCAGTCCGTTTGACCTCACCACCGCAGACGTGAACCGCGACGGCCACGCAGACCTGATCAGTGCGGACACGCGGTCGCACACAATTACGGTGTTCCTGGGAGATGGGACCGGAGGGTTTACGCCCCATGCGTCCTCTCCGGTTGCGGTGGGCGGATTGTTTCCGCGTCGGGTGCGAGCGGCCGATTTTGACCAAGATGGCCGGCTGGACCTGGTTACCGCCAACGAGTCCGGCAACCTGAGCCTGCTGGCGGGTGACGGTACGGGAGGCTTTGTCCCGGTCCTGGGGTCGCCCCTGTTCGAGCCCGGATCGGTTTATAGCGTGGCGGTGGCCGACCTGACCGGGGACGGCGCGCCGGATTTGGTCGCGTGCGGCTCGACCTTCGGCCTCACGGTGACCGGGCACGCAGCTCTTTTTCGGCGCACCCGCTGGGGTTCCCAGCCGGGCCGGATCGAGTAGTCCGAGTCCAGGCGGCGCGAACTTTCCGCTCGACGGACCCTCCCGACCCGGCGCCGCGCCTTCTTGGCCGCATCCACCGCCAATTCCTCGGCGGGAAAGTTTCCTGTTCCGCGAATCCTCAGCCCGGGAACGCGGTGTGCCTGGGGTGAATGAAGCTGCACCGCTCGACTCCCGCCACCTCAAGACCATGAAATTCCCGGTTCTTTCCGTGCTTGTGACCGCGCACGTCACCGTGGGCGTTCTGCCACTTTGCGCTCAAGCGACAGGCGAGGGACCTCCCGTGGTGTTTACCGCCGATCCGCGCATCGCGATCAACCGCGTCAGTGCCAGCGGTCCCCTGGTTACCATTGGCTTTGAGGACACGGGTAGCGGGGCGGCGGCCTATCGGCTGGAAATGCTTCCCCAGTTCGGGGGAAACACGCTTTGGACCGAAGTCGAAGGGGCGCAGGCCACGCCAACCGCCGGAGGAGGCTTTCAGTTTGCCGTCTCGGTGGGATCATGGTCCCGGGTTTTCTTTCGGGTGCGGGGGATTCTGGATTCCTTCCGCGACACCGACCAGGACGGGCTGGACGACGCCTGGGAGCTACGCCAGTTCGGCTCGCTCGACCCCCTGGCCAGCGGCGATGCCGATGCCGACGGCTACACCAACCTTCAGGAGTATCGGGCCGGGACAGACCCGAAGAACGCCTTGAGTCAGCCGCCCTTTCCGCTGGCATCTTTCGGGCTGGCGCAACTGCCTGCCCGGGAGGGACAAACCGTCAAGATCCCCCTCATCCTCAACAAACCCTGGACCGGACAGTTGCATTTTGCGGTGAGCGGGACCGCCGTGAGTGGCGAAGATTTCGAGGCGTTTCCGTTAACCATCGCGGTCTCGGGCAAGTCGGCGGAACTGTCGCTTCGCCTGAAGGACAACACTCGACTCGAGCCGATCAAGTGGTTGCAAATCCATCTGCTGGAAACTGGAAACTACGCAGGAGGGCCGGACCGGGCGGTGACGGTACAAATCGAGGATAACGACGAAATCTGGCAGGGGGTCTTCGTCTCCCGGATGGGCCGATTCGGTTTTGGCCTCGCCTTGTACACCGAGGGTTCCGGATCGTCCGGTCGGTTGTTGTCGGCGGGCGGAGTTCTTCCCGCCTCGCCCGCGGACGGTTTTGCCCTGGATCTGCTCCGCAACGCGGCGGACGAGGGCACACTGGACTTTGACAGCGGATGGCTGGCCCTACCCGCGGACGGAATTCTCGTTCCGGGCGTCACGCACGCGCGCTTGGTGGGCCACACCCGGCGCGACAACACCGGGGGCTTCGCGGGCACGGGTACCCTGCACTTGGGTACACCCAACAATCCCCTGGTCACCGTGACCAGCGAATCCCTCCATCTGGTTGCCACCCCGGCCTCGTTCGTGGCCGGTCAGACCCGCTTTGTGCCTTGAAAGCCGACAAGACTCCGCCAGGCCCTTATTTCCCGCCACCGATGAAAACCTTGTTTCCCCCCAATTGGCTCACCGGGTTGATTGTCCTGCTGACAACGCTCACCACCAATCGTGCCGCCGGTGCCGCCACCGACAACCCATTGCCCCCGTTGCCGGCGCCGGTGTTGCTCCAGGACGCCGACCTGACCCCACCGACCGTGGAACCGAGTGGGAACCGCTGCGGCGCGGCCGTGGCAGTGGACGAAGCTGGTCAGTACATCGTCGTCGGCTGTCCCGGCGATTCCGCGCTGGGGGCCGACGCGGGCACGGTCCACGTACTCGACGTCAACGGCCGGCCCCTGGCACGGCTGGTGCCCGAGGGTACGCGCGCCGGCTGGGAGGTCGGCTCACAGGTCGCGATCAGTCGGGGGGGCCGGTGGATCGCCGTGCGGGCGAATCGGGTGCGAGTGCTTTCCCCGGTGGCGGTGTACGTTTTCGAGCGTGTGATCACCCAGGTCACCACGAACCTGCTGTTCGACAGCCGGCTCCAAACGGTCTCCGTCACCAATTGGGTCCAACGGGTCGTGTTCGACAGTCCGAACCAGGGCAGCTTCGGCACGGCGCTGGCTTTCCAAAACACTCCTGACGCCGGCGCGGTCCTCGCGATCGGGGCACCGCTCGATCAGGGAGGCCGGGTGCATCTGTACAACGTGCAGAATGGCGTTTGGTCCAAGCGCGCCTCGCTCGCGGCCAACGGCCAGGGACCACTCGATGAGTTCGGCGCCTCCTTGTCCTTTTACGGGGAGCGTCTGGCCATCGGCGCGCCCAATACCAGCAGCGGACGGGGTGCCGTGTACTTGTTCCAGGTTCGAACGAGTCCGTGGACGGCCTTCCAAGAACAACAACTGACGCGTTGGCCCAATGCCGGTGGTGAGCGCTTTGGAGAATCGGTGGCCTTTGTCAGCAGCGGTGACTTGTTGGTTGGGGTCCCCGGAGTCACCATCATCACGGGACCGGTGATCCGCAATGCCGGACTGGTGGAGGTGTTCCAGCAGGATGGGAATGAGTTTCTGTTTCGGGGGCGTCTCCAAGATTCCTCCCCTTCCGTCAACGCGCGCTTCGGCGCGCGCGTTGGCGGGCAGGGAGGTTTTCTGGTCAGTGCGCCGGGGGCGGGCAACGGCGCGGGTCGGATTTATTACGGTGAGTTCCGGGACGACAGCCCGCAACTGCTGCGGGAGGTGCCCAATCCTTACGGGGCGGGAGCCGCCTTCGGCTCGGTAATCGCCAGTTCAGGCGGAAACAACCCCGTGTTTGTGTGCGGAGCGCCCGGGGTGACCAACAACACCGGCGCCGTGTTGATCACCCGGTTAAACCCCGGCGCGACGCCCGGGTTCACGCGGCTGGATGGTGACCGGGCAACCCCGGCACACCTTGCGGCGGGCCTGCGGTTCGGCGCGGCGCTGGCGCTGGATGGTGACACGCTGGTGGTGGGCATGCCCCAGGAACGCAACCCCGGGCGCGGGCGCGGCGCAGCCTACGTGTACGAGCGACGCGGCGCCGCGTGGCAACTCACCCAACGGCTGGAAGGTGACGATGCGGTACCGCACACCGATTTTGGCGCGGCGGTGGCGGTCCACGGAACTCGTTTGGCCATCGGTGCCCCCGCGGTCAGCGCCGCCGAGCAGCGGCGCGGCACTGTGTTCCTGTTTGAACGCGCCAACGGTTCGTGGCGGCGTCAGGGGGAGGCCATTCAGGGGCCGGAGGCAACTCATCAGGCGTGGGGTGCCGCCGTGAGCTTGTGGGATACCCGCCTGGCAGTGGGCGCGCCCGCCGCCGACAACCGCCGGGGGCGGGTCGCCCTGTTTGGTCTGAAGCCCGACGGGCAGTGGCAGCCGGAGGCGGAACTCACCCCCCCGACCGGCGGCACCACCAACGCCTTTGGCGGCACGCTCGTGCTGCGTGGCGCAACGCTGATCGTCGGAGAACCGGGCGGTCTGGGAAGCGTCCATGTGTATCAGCCAGAGGGGGGCCCTTGGATCCGGGTGACCTCCCTGTCGGCCAAACCGGGAACGAGCGAGACCCCGGAAATGCAGCGCGGCGGTGCGTTCGGCGCTGCCCTGGCTTTCGACGGGTACCATCTTGCGGTCGGGCAGCCCGACATGCCCTTCACGCGGCTCCCGGGCGGAACTGTCCAGTCCCGGCGGGGGCGCGTTCATCTCTTCGCCACCACGGGCTGGACGTGGTCGGCGACCCTGAGCGCCGGGGAGGACAACGACCAATTCGGGGCCGCGCTCGCCCTCAACGGGGATAATCTGCTAGTGGGGGCGCCCGGGAGCCGCCACGTCCTCCTTTTTCAACGCACCGACGCGAAGGGGTGGACGCAAGAGTTTCCCGCGGGATTGAACCGGCTGGCCGGACCTGCCGGCAGTGAATGGGGCGCGGCCCTCGTGCTGGGGGACGAGCATCTGGTGGTGGCCAGTCCGGCGGGTGCGGCGGGCGGGTTCACTCCGGGTACACTCACCCCCTATCGCGTGGAGTATCGCCAGGCCGACCAGGTGGCGGAGTACGTACGAGACCTACTTTATCCGCGTCGCAACGCCCCCGGGGGCGTGCGCGACCGGGACAACGCCGCCTTTCAGTACCTGGCCCGGCTTTACGCGTACGACCCGGACGACGTGCAGCAGCGGGTAAAAATCCTTCCGTCGGCCATCACCAACCTCTGGACCGAGGTGCAGCAGGCACGGGCGGACCTTGCGGAGCGCACCTTGCTCAGCAGTTTGAGCGCGTTGTACGCCGCCGGTCAGACCCCGGGGACGGCACCGGTGAAACCGGTCGAGGAGCTCCTGCTGGACATTTACCATGACCGGGCGGTGGCGGAATCCCTGCTGGCCAGGCATTGGCTCCGGGACCTCGAGCGGCAACGGATCGAGGGCCACCCGGATGCAACGGGTTTCGTGATTGACCTGGAAATCCCGAAATACCGGGAAATCGCGGACCAGGAACGGCGGGCCCTGGAAATGTATTTCCGGCTCTTCCGCCACGATCTGCTGCCGGGGTTCCCGGACCTGGGACGCACTCTCTTCGCGACGTGGGTCCCGGGGAGGAATCTGCGCGCACCAACCTACGCCGATCCCAACGACACCGACCGCCCGGTGGGGAGACAAACCCAGGTGTATGCGGGCGGCTACCAAGACCTGATTCTGCTCTACAAGGTGCTGCGCGACCAGGCTGAACACGTCCGGACACTGGCGGTGCTTTACCTGGCGCGCGGCGACACCGGGGACCCGGAACGGGCACGGGCAGAGCTGGCAAGGGCTCGACAAGTCCTGTTTGTCCACAGCACCGTGCTCTCGGGATTGCTCCCCAACGCTCCTGACGACCTGGAGCAGGACAACGGCCTGGGCGAGGCCCGGGCAAGCCTGGGCCGGGAAATGAACCGGATCGAGGCCTTGCAACACCAGATGGACCTGGGGCTCAATCCGCTCGGGTATGATCCCCAGATGCTGTTGCTCTTCCAAAAATCCGACCGGAACGACCGCTACTTCAACTCCTTCGAGTCATTCCTCGATTACCTTCGCGAGCCCGGCAGTGATCTCGACCAAGCCCTGAAGGCCCGGGCCGAGGCTCGAACCGATTACGCACAATACCGGGACCGCCGCGATCAATTCGAACACCACCTTCAGCTTTACAATACGGCCTACGACGACCGGCTCTTCGACATTTGGGGCAAACACCGCGCCGATATCCAGGAGGGCGAGGATCCCCGGTCCAACATCGGCGGAGGCATCTGGCAGGCCTGGCAGGGGGTCGAAGCGGCACGCAACCGACTTCGCCGGAATCTGCTCGAAATTGACAACCTCCGCGGCCGTATCGGGATCGAGGTGGAGCGGCGGGGTCGGGAGAAGGCCATCAACAACGCCATCGGCCAGGTGCACATCCAGTTCGCCAACCGCCAGGCCGACCTGACCGAGACCCTGGGCCACATCGAAGCCGCCCAGGCCGGGTTCAACAATGTGATGGAGTCTTTGTCGGCCGAAAAGGTCACCAAGGGAGGTATCGTCCTCGGTCTCGTCAGAGGCGCCGGCAACGCCGCCGCCGAGGAAGCCAAGGCGCGCTACCAGGCGCAGAAAGAGCGGCTCGCGGGACTGGAACAAGCCGAGGTGAAGTCCCTGGAAGATCAGCTCCTCGACGCCGCCAGCCGGGCAATGATCAAGAACCTGTTGCTGGACATCCAGGCCGCGCTGGTGGACTGCGAGGAAGCCAACATCCTGCTGGAGCAATCGTTGGGGCAGTACCAGGCCCTGCTCGACGAAGGGTACGACCTGTTCAACCGCATTGCGGAGAACAACCTGGCCCTGGGCGGACGCTACTTTGCCGACCCCATCCATGCCCTGCGTGCCGCCCGCGGCCTGGCTCGGGCCAACCTCACCTTCGCCGAAGCCCAACGCTGGGTCTTCTATCTGGCGCGGGCGCTCGAATACAAGTGGAACGAGCCGTTTCGCTTCGACCATGCCGGACGCAAGAACCTCTCGCTGGCCTCGGTGTTTCGGGCTCGGAACGCCGAAGAACTCGAGGCGCTGGTCAATGCCATGGATGCCCATGACCGCTTGCAGCAGCCGCAGCGCATCCAGGGCGAACCCTTCGATTACTTTTCGGTCCGCGAGGACTTCTTCGGCTACAAACGGCTGCCCGGGGATCCGAAAATTTATGCGGACCCCGTCACCGGTGAACCCACCGATGCCCTGGGCGCCTTCCGCTCGCGACTGCGGCAGGCCATTAAAGACGGAGACATCATTCTGCGTTTCAACACGGTCCGCCCCAAAGGCACCTTCTTTCTGGGACCCGAGTTCTGCGACACGGGGCTGCTCAAATCGCAGCTTCATCGGGGCACTTACCTGGACAAGATTTCCTGGATGGCCGTGCGGCTGCGGGTATCCCGAATCTCCGCATTCGAGGAAGAACGGGCAACCGGTGCGTTGTTCTACGGGGGCACCAGTTACATTCGCAACCGCCAGCCGGGACAGCCCTCCACCACGTCGCCGGACCTGATCCAAAACGAACTGACCGGTTATCCGGTCCGCCGTTGGTTTCAGACGCAGGGCCGTTGGAGTTCGGAGGACGGTTTGGTAATCAGCACGCTGAGCATGTTGAAATACCAACCCCGCACCCCCGGCGAGCCCGAAGGAATCAACCGCGGCGATTTGGCCACGGCTGAACGCATCACCGGCCTGAAGGAGCGCCCGGTGGCCGCTACCGACTGGCGTTTGTCTATCCGGGCCAACAGCGTGAATCTCGACACCTTGGAAGACATTTACATCTGCTTCGGCCACGTCGCAGCCGAACGGCAGTGGCCTGGGGAGACCTGCCAGTAACAGGACACCCCGGAAGTGGCGTCCCCTCAGCGCACCCACTCACCCGGTCCGCCCCGCAGGAGCGCGGGCGGCGGCCGGAGCAGGGCCGGTGGAATGGAGGAGCCAGGTTGCTTATCCCCCAGGTGACTTCCCTCCAGTGGTGGTTTTTGCGTACCTGATGCGGAATCCGTGAACGGCCAGTTCCACCCGGTGTCCGCTGCGGGCTCCCCGATCTCTGGCGATGGTAGACAGTGCCTTTCCTCTCCGGGCTCTGGCGGGCGATTTCAAGGGGGGACGACCTCCTCCGGCCTGATAACCGCCCATGCATCCGGCAATTTGAGTATGCCCCGCTGTGCTGGCCGGTCTGATCTGGTGGCCGGCAGTCCGTTCTTCAGCGTGACCCTCACCCGGAAAGCCGTGTCACCCACCGTACGCGCTGAGGCTCGGGTGTGACTTTGCGCTGGTCGGGCCGGCCGGCACTTTGCAGGCCACCCCTTCCCTTGGCGAAAGACCGGAATCGGCGGACTGGCGCGACGTGCCCGCCCCGGCGCCGCTTTACCTCGTCCATCCCCACCAGGCCACAAGCTTTTACCGGCTGCGGCAGCCTTGACCAAATCGCGGCGGCCTTGTTGTCGCGATGGCCCACCCCTGCGGCCCACGGCCTATTGCTGAGCAGCCATGCGTGCCGCATCGCCAAGGGACCGAACCATATGTCTGTGCTGCTTCCGCCAGGACCACTGCCTTGGCGCAGTCACCGGGCAATCCCCGTCCCTGCCAATCGCCCCGGGATGCCGGGGTGCCTTTCCGGTAAGGGCCGTGCGCTTGGGGAAATCAGCAACAACAGGCACAACTGCGAGAAGCGCTTTGCTACCCCGACCGACTTTGTCACCAGGAGCGCCTACAGTTCAGGCGACGCTCGCCCGGTGGCGACTTCATTGGATTTTGATTTTTTCGCGCAGCCGCTGGACGACGCGCTCCGGGTATTAAAGCAGGCGATTCAGCCACCCGGCCCTTTGCAGCGCCAAGAGATTCAAGGCCTCGCGCTGTCGGGCGTCGGCCCGGCGAAAGGCGTTTTGGACCAGGGGATCCTCGAAGCGGGGCCAATAGGTGGTGGAATAATCGGCCTCCACGGGGTTTCCCTCACGGCGTCCGTCCACAATCGTGGTCTTGGTAATCAACTTCGGCGCAAAGCTTGACCGGCGACTCGATGGCAGCGCTTGGGTGACGCGGATGTCCACCTCGTACACCAGGCGGCGTTCCGGTTCCCGACCCGGCCGGCCGGGGAACAGGGCATACTTGCGGAAACTGGCGTTTCGGGAGAGCAACAGCCCGTTCAAGGTCAGGGTTTCCCGGACCGTGTATACGGCCACGACATAGCCCTTGTCCCCGGGTGGAGAAAGGCGCATGCGCTTCAACCCCTTCACCGGGTCGCCAAAATAGGAGACCCCTTCGGTCCGCAGAACCACGCTCTTCGGCAGGGAACCGGGACCTGCCAACAAGTCGAACTGGCAGGGGAAACTTACCCCCTCCACCAGCGAACCCATCACCGGTTCCATCCAGAGTGGCGGGAGCCGCCCGGTTGAGCCTTCGCCAAGGTGTTCGCCGGACGCAAAGGCCAGCCACAAGGGCGGGATGACCGCGTCGGCCAGGGCCAACGGCACCTTTCGCCGACTCAGATAACCCAGGTCCACGATGTGCTCCACTCCATCGGCGTGCCAGGCGGAATAGCGCCCGCTCCGGCGGTACACGTACTGCTGCTCCCCGTCGAAGCCCACCTCGACATAGCGCGGCTCGGGCGCCGTTTGATTGAACAACGGCTCGAGCCGGATGAAGTAACGCTCCTCTTGGACTGTGACGATAAACCGGTACCGCGACACTTGTGGCTCTTCCGCCTCCTGTTCTGCATCTTCTCCCTCGTACCCTCCACGCACAGGAGGTGGTTCGGCCAGCTTCTTGGTCACTTCCCCTTCGACCTCGTAGGTCGCTCCGAGCAGCCCTCCGCCGGCGAACAGCACTCCTCCTAACAGCCCAGCAACTGCTCATGTTCCCCACCGGAGTCGCCTCCCGCGAGCAGGCGACAAGGCCAGAACCGGGTAAACTTGCTCTTGTTGCTGAGCCGCTGTCTCCGGAGGCGCCTGATGGCAACGACGGCGGTGGAAACGAAATTCCCCTTGGGCGCTGTTTCCCCCTACCGGCGGTCTGTAGCCCGTGACAGAAAAGCTTCCGGCACCGCTCAGCACTTGAATCGGCATCGTTCCGGCTGTTTTCATGGGCGAACTGGGCGAAAAGTGTAGCACCTATTGCATGTTGGCAATTTTCACCCGAGGGTTTCCGGCTGCCCCACGGCCCCACGGTCGGTGCCTCGTTGGGGGAAGCCAGTCCCCCGGTCCCAGTTACCCGCTCCTCGCGGTTTGCGTTGGCCTGTTGCTGGGCCAACCTCTGCCCATGAAGTCCTCCCTCTTTACGGCCCTCCTGACCGGCCTGGTCCTGGGTATCGCCGCGGCTCACCCCGAAACCGTGCCCGACCGCAAGGGGGCCGTGCTGCGGGACCGCGCCAGCCTCGAAAACGATCCGCGCTGGATTTACGACGACTACGAGCGGGGCTTCGCCGAGGCCCGCCGCACCGGCAAACCCCTCCTGGTCGTGCTCCGCTGCATTCCCTGCCTGGCCTGCGCGGGAATTGATGCGCGGGTGGTGGTGGAAAATTCGGCCCTGGCGCCGTTGCTGGACCAGTTCGTGTGTGTGCGGGTCGTCAACGCCAACGCGCTGGACCTCGCCCGGTTCCAGTTCGACTTCGACCTTTCCTTCACGGTGATGTTCTTCCACGGCGACGGCACGGTCTATGGCCGGTTCGGCTCCTGGACCCACCAGAAAAACCCGCAGGACGACACCATCGAGGGCTTCCGCCAGACGCTGGAAAAGGCCCTGGCCCTCCACGCGGCCTATCCGCTGAACCGCGCCGCCCTGAAGGGCAAACAGGGCCGGCCCCTGCCCTACCGCACGCCGGTCGAGATGCCCACGCTCAAGGACCGCTACCCCGGCCGTCCGGACTGGAACGGTGAAGTGGTGGCCAGTTGCGTGCACTGCCACCAGATTGGCGACGCCCTCCGCGCCGTCCATCGGCAGCGCCGCGAACCGCTCCCCCTGCCGCTCATCTACCCGTTTCCGGCCCCGGACACCCTCGGGCTGGAAATGGCCCCCGACCACGCCACCCGCCTCAAGGCCGTAGTGCCGGGCTCACCCGCCGATCAAGCCGGCCTGCGCGCCGGCGACGAGCTCCTGACCCTGGACGGCCAGCCGCTGATCTCGATCGCCGACGTGAGCTGGGTGCTGCACCACGCCCTGGACCGCGGCGCACTCCCGGTCCAGTTCCAGCGCGGGGCGGCGCGCCAAACCGCCCGAATCCCCCTGCCCGCCGGCTGGCGCACCCGCGCGGACATCTCGCGTCGGGTCGGGACCTGGGAACTGCGCGCCCTGGCCCTGGGCGGTCTGGTGCTCGAGGACCTCCCGGACGACGAGCGCGCCCGGCGGGGATTGCCGGCGGATCGGCTGGCCCTGCGCGTCACCCACGTGGGCCAATACGACCGGCACGCCGTGGCGCAGCGGGCCGGCTTCCGGAAGGACGACCTCCTCGTGGAAATCGCCGGCTCGGGCCGCCGCGAAACCGAGAGTACGTTGATTGGTCGTCTGCTGACACAGCACCGCCCCGGCGACACCGTCAAGGCCGTGGTGTTGCGGGGCAGCGAGCGGCTCGAACTGGACCTCCCGCTGCAATAACCCTCGGCTCGCCCGGCCGGGCTTCTTCGTCCGACGGTTACAGCGGCCAGAACCACAACAGCAGGGGCAGGCTGAGGACGATGACCAGAATTTCCAGCGGCAATCCCAGCCGCCAGTAATCGCCGAACCGGAAGCCGCCCGGCCCCAGGATCAACGTGTTGTTTTGGTGGCCGATGGGGGTGAGGAAGGCGCACGAGGCCCCGATGGCCACCGCCATCAGGAACGGGTCGGCCCGCATCCCCAGTTGGGCCGCGCTGCTCAGGGCAATGGGGCACATCACCGCGGCGGTGGCGGCGTTGTTCATGAAGTCCGACAGGGTCATGGTGACAACCAGGATCACCGCCAGGGCGGCCAGGCCGTGACCGCCGGCCAGATGGTCCATCAAAAACCGCGCCAGCCAGTCCGCCGCGCCCGTGCTGTCCAGTGCGCCGGCCACCGGCATCAAGGCCGCCAGCAGCACAATCACCGACCAGTCCACCGCCTCGTACACGGAGCGGGGAGACACCACTCCGAGTGCCACAGTGGCCAGCACCCCCGCGGCGAAGGAGATCGCCGCCGGCCACCACCCCAGAGCGGCGGTGCCGATCGCGGCCGCCAGGATGAGACCGGCAAGGATTGCCTGACGCCGGTCCGGCAGGCGGATCGCCCGCTCCGCCAGCGGCACGCAGCCCATTTCGTTGGCGAACCCCATCACCGCATCGGGCGGTCCCTGCACCAACAGCACGTCTCCGGCCTGGATGCGTTCGGACCGCAGCCGCCGAATGGTCCGCCGACCCTGGCGCGACAGCGCGCGCAGGTTCAGTCCGAAACGCGAGCGCAGATGCAGGTCGGAGGCCGAGTGACCGACCAGATAACCGTCCGGCAGCGCGACCAGCTCCATCAGCACCACCTCCTCCGCTTCCGCGGCCTTGCTGTTGGCCGCCGTGCCGGAGGGGGGCTCTTTCCCGCCGCCCGCGGTTTTTTCCGCCGGCGCCGCCGACGCCTTCGACGCCTCGGACGCATCCGTTCGCGCCTGCAACGGGACATCCTCGACCAGCTTGAGCCCCAGCGCGGACAGGGCGCTGGCCAGCGACTGTGGCTCGGCTTCGATCACCAGAATGTCCCCGGCGCGCAAGACCCGTCCCGGCCCCGGCGTGATCAGCCGCACCTGGTTGCGGAACAACCCCACCACCTGGGCGTCCGCTTCCTCGAGGGTCCGGCCGATCTCCCGCAGGGTCTTGCCGTGGGCCTTGCTGCTTTCGGTCACGAGCGCCTCGGCCAGGTAGGTGCCGGTATCGAACCCCTCGACGCCGGCGCGTTCGCGGGCCGGGACCAACCGCCAGCCCACCAGCGCAATGAACAACACGCCCGCCGCTGCGACCGGCAGGCCCACCGGCGTGAAGTCGAACATCCCGAAAGGCCCCGCCCCGGTGCTGGCGCGGAAGCCGGCCACGATCTGGTTGGGCGGCGTACCGATCAGCGTGGTCATGCCGCCCAGGATGGAACCAAAGGCCAGCGGCATCAGCACCCGCCCCGGCGGCAGCCGGAACCTGGCCGCCATTTGCAGGCCCACGGGCATCAACAGCGCCAGCGCGCCCACGTTGTTCATGAAGGCGGAGAGCAACGCCGCCAGCCCGGTCAGCGCGGCCAGCGTCACCAAGGGCCCGGCCGAGGCCGGTAAGACCTGCCGCGTGATGGCATCCACCGCGCCGGAGTTCTGCAGGGCCCGGCTCAGCACCAGCACACAGGCCACGGTGACGACGGCGGGATGACCGAACCCCGCAAACGCCTCCCGCGGCGGGACCAATCCGGCCAGGACACACGCCAGCAGGGCGCCCACGGCGACCAGGTCGTGGCGCCAGCGGCCCCCGACAAACAGAATCACGCTGGCGGCCAGGATGAGCAGCAGGGCAAGAGCGTCCAGGTTCATGCCGGGTTGTAATGAGTCCGCGCGTGCACTGTGTTGACCGCCGTCGCGCCCTGTCCAGCTTCAAAGCCGGCCGTCTGCGGGCATGACGGTGCCCGCATGAAAACCTTCCGCGGAGGGTGCAGGCCGGGCCGTTGGTTCAGGCCGGGGTGAACCTGATTCCGGTGGAGAACATGCCTTCGCGGAGCCCGCTCAAGAAGAGCTTGCGGTGGCCGGGTCGCGTCCCACGCTCACCACTCGGACCGGGTCCACGATCCGGAAGCCCCCCGTCTGGCAGCACGACGATGAATTCGGGGTTGTTGGGCAGGAACAGCAGATGATCGGGGGTGACCACTGGCAAAACCCGGCCATCAGCCAAGTGGAGGTCGAAGGGCTTGAAGGGTGCGGCTCCCGCATCTCCCGCAGCGTCTTCAACGTCATGACACCGGCACGGTGTCGCCGGTGGGCCGCCCTGACAACCGGTCCCCCCTTGCCGCCTGAGGGGTGCGGCCTGCGGCGCATGCAACGCCGCGTCCCCGAAAGCCTATCACCGGCGTCTCAGGACAACCGCGGGTGTCGGCCGAAAAAACGGCTTCGCGCCCGCCCTCGCTCAGCAGCACTCGCACAGCAAGGGACGGCCAAGGGACGACAGCGACGGTTTCGGCGCGGGCCGCCCCGCTTGAGCCCCGGCCCGCACCGGGGCAAACTCGGGTCGTGCAATTCACCCCTTGTCCCTCCCCGCGCCGGCCCGCTCGCCTTGTGCTGTTGCTCTGCGGGCTCGCGCCGCTGTGGGGAAATACGCCGGCCGGTCGCGCGGCCACCTCGATGCTCTGGGGCGGACAGGGCGAACGATGGCACGCCGCCGGTCGTCTGCCGGATTTCTCCTTCGCCGGCTACCGGCGAGGGGAGGAACCGCTGCCCACGTTGCCGCCGGGGCGGAGCGTGAAAGACTTTGGCGCCCGGGGAGACGGTGAGAGCGATGACACGGAGGCCTTTCCCCGCGTGACCTCCGGCGGCGTAACAGGACAAACGCAACGCCCAGGCTGCCCACCAGCAGCGCGCTCTGGGACGGCTCGGGAACGGGGGTGAAATCCAGGTCCCAGTGGTTCAAGAACACCTGACCGCCCGGGTTGACATCCGCGACGAAGAGAATCCACTCCCCACCCGGCTCCAGACCGACGAAGGAGTTCAACAGCGCCGGGCGCGGGCTGCCGGTCACCACCTCGGCGGGGTCGGCCGTGCGGCCGTCGGCCGACCAGGTGCCGGTGAGCAACCCGTCGGCGGGCGGACCGCCCAGGGTGTCGCGGTAGGTGTGGATGTCCGGGCCGTAAAGGTCGAAGGTCAGGCGCAGCCCGTGGTCGCCGTAACCCTCCGGCAACCCGGCGTCCCGGCCCGGTCGGTTCAACAGCACTGCAAACGCGCCGCTCTCGTGTTGCAGCGTGGCATAAAGGTCGCCCACGAAGCCGTCCGGACCGGAGAGGTCCAGTGTGACCCGCAGCTCGGCGAGGGGTTGGGGGGGCGCGGTGACTTGAAGCGTCCGAACCAGGCCGCCGGTACCGTCGGGAACCGGCTGGATGGCCCGGGCGCGGGCGGGGAACGAGGCGAGGACTACCAGGGCGGCGGGAAACAACAGCGTTTTCATGGTACGGGTCAGGGGCGTCCACTGGTTGGGGTCATTCCACCATCCGGTAGAAGCGACTGGCGCCCGGCGGAGGTGTCTCCTGGTACTCCACCAGACCGGTCGGACCGGCGACCACATCGGCCACGCGCGTCCAGGGGCCTTCCACGGCCGGGGCGACCTCGATGTGGTAGGGGCGCCCCGGGATGCCCACGAAGCGCACGCGCACTTCGCCGCCGGGCAGCAGCTGGATGGGCAACTGGTTGTCCGTGGGCGGCGGCTCGGCCTCGATGAGCACCCGCACGGTGCCGGTGGCGGTCGAGCCGTCCGCGGCCCCGACCATGTAGGTGAAGGTGTCCGGCACATCGGGTCCGGCCGGCGGCGTGTAGCGGTACCAACCGTCGGCATCGGGACCGGTAAGGGAGCCGCCACCGGAGCTGGTGTTGGACAGGGAGACCAGTCTCAGCGGCGCGTTGCCCTGGTCATTGCGAATCAGCGAGGCGCCGGTGAATCGGATGCCCTGCCCCGCGCGACGCACGATCACGTCGTCCACCGCCAGAGCGGCCATGCCGGTGTAGGTGGTGACCGGCGTCAGCAGGAAACCCACGCTGCTTTCGCCGGGCCGGGACATGTCTCCGACGATTTGCCCCCGGTCGTTGAGGTCATTCGCCAGGCGGAGCACATGACCGCCGGTGCCGCCCAGCACGAGGTCGTTGAGGTCGTAGAGCTCGAAGTCGTTCAAGACCGTGGGCGTCCCGCCGGGCGGTGTGCTGCGGCTGCGGAAGAGGGCGGCGCGCTGACCGTCCGGGGCGTGGAGGTAGCCCACCATCTCGCGCCGGTTGTTGAGGGCGTCCACGTTGAACGCTTCGCCGTCCACCTCGCTGCGGGGCGGGCGCTCGAGCAGCCGCGTGACGGTGCCGTCGGCCTGGATGAGGAAGAGCCGGGTGGGACTGCCGGCCCCGTAGCGCCGCGCGACCATGTCTCCCAGGTCGTTGACGTTGTCTATCCAGCCCCACGGCTGGCCCGGCGTCAGCGCCAGGTCGGGGCTGAGGGTGTCCATCGCCGTGCGCTGGCCTGGCCGCGTGGGGTCAAAGAACCAGCCGGTGGTCTGGGTGGGGATGTTGCCCGCTTCCTCGAAATAGGTATTCCCGACGATCACGCCGGCATTGTTGATGTCCAGTACGGTCGCCCAGTCGCGGTCCACGGCGGCGCCGAGCGGGGTCGTGCCCGTGAGCGGGCCGAGCGGTTCCCAGATGCCCGCCGTGGTGTAGCGGTAGGCGAAACGGGGCAGGCCGAAGGAGCCGCTGGCGCCATCGGTGGCGGCCACGACACCGGCATCGTTGATGCGGGCAAAGTCCAAGAAGGTACCAGCAGGACCGCCCAAGAGGTCAAAGGCATCGGGGGTGTAGGGCGGCGCCCAGCGCACCACGCCATTTGCCGCGCCCGAGTCGAAGGGGAAACTGCCCGCGACCTGTCCGTGGTTGTTGAGGGACCAGGCCCAACTGAACGGACTGCCCGGCGGGGTCATCCGCGTGGGGACGGCGTTTTGCCAGACCAAGGTTGAAACGTTGCCCGCCGTGCCGCCGTGCCCGGCCACCACACCGGCGTTGTTGATGGCAGTCGCTGACGCAAACCCGCCCGCCTCCACCGGCGGCAAGACCGTCAGGTGGTAGTACAGCACGGACACCGTCACCTGCGCCTGGCTGCTGGTGGTGTAGTAGGGGTCCGAGACCTCGACCCGGTAAAGACCGTGGTCCGCGAGGGTGACGTTGCTGCGCTGGAAGGTGGTGCCGCCGGTTTGGGCGAGCACGCCGTTGACATACCAGCGGTAGGTCAACGGGCCATTGCTGCTGGTAGCCACCACCTCCAGGGACAGGTTGTCGCCCGGCGAAAGCTGTTGCGGCTGGAGCGGCTGGGTGATCTGCGGGCGCGGGCCCGTCACGGTCACCGTCACGGTGACGCTGGTCGTCGTGCCGAACTCGTTGCTGACCTCGACGTAATACTGCCCGGCGTCGCCGGCGGCGACGGCGGGGAAGGGCAGCACGTCGCTGGTCTGCCCGGACAATGCGCCCGTGCCGACCTTGAACCACTGGTAGGTCATCGGCACCGGGCTGGTTGCGATAACGGACAACCCGCCCGACTCACCCGCCGGCAGGGTCAGCGGCAAGGGTTGTTGCGTGATTTGCGGTGGAGAGGCCGGCGTGAACTCGATCTGGTCCAGCCAGACCGTGACGCCGTTGACGACCGGCAGCGCCTCGAACTGCACTTCCGAGAAGCTGCCGCCCAGCAAAACGTCGTAGGCGGTCCACGTTTCGCCGCTGGCGCCGGAGGCCGTGCCGGCGGGGGTCAAGGAGACCAGGGCGCCGTTCACGCCCACGTAAAGGACGTCCTCGAGATCTGCCCCCTCGGCCCGCGCCCGGAAGCGCAGCCGGGTGGGGTCGGGACTGCCGGAGTCGTATTCCATCACCACCGCAGCGAGCTCGCCGGCATTGAGCACCGGCGTGCGGGCCGAGCTCTCCCCGCCCGGCGCCACGCCATCCTGGCGGGTCCGGTACCACGCGCGGATCGGGTAAGTGTTTCCGTCGGCAAGCGAAAGGTCGCTGTAGTACCAGGTCAACGCCGGCTGGCCGACGGCGGTGGCCAGGTTGATCAGGCTGCCGAAGTCCCCGTCCACCGAGATGACCGCGTCGTCGCTGGCCGTGGTGCGGCCGGCGGCATCGGTGATTTCGATCCAGTAGGCGCCCGGTGCGGCGAAGTCTGCGAAGAGGCTGAAGTCATACGTGGTCGCGGTCTCGCCCAGGGCCTCCTGGAGCGGCGTGGGGACGTCGTCCCGGAACAGGCGGTAATCGAACGGGCCCGTCCCCGTGACCGTGACAGACAGGGTAACCGTGTCGCCCCAGGAATAGTTTCCACCCGCGAGCTGGCTGGTGATGACCGGCCCACCGCCGCCACCGAGCACGGTGAATTGATCGAGCCAGACGGCCGGGGTCCACGACTGCGTTTGCCATTCGAGCTCGTGCCAACCGGCGCCCACGGACACGTTCACCTCCTGCCAGCCGGAATCGGCGCCCGGCGACGAAAGCGTCGCTTCCACCCCGCCGTCCACGCGGAAGTCCAGGTCGCCGTCCTCGACCCGCCACCAGAAGGAGAACAGCGCCGGGCCTTCGACCGCCGTGCGCAGCGGGGTGGGTTCGGCGTTGAGCAATGCGACGGCATCGGTGCCGTCGTGGGTCTGGGTGGTCTGCCGCTGCCAGCCGGGGAAGCCGGTGTACACGTAACGCCAGCCCACGTCGGCATTGTCCAGGCCGTCGGCGATGCCGACTCCCTCGCCCACCTGCACGACCATCGGCGCGGAGACCACCTCGCCCAGTCCGTTGGCACTGTGGAAGACATACACCCCGGGCGTGGCCGACGGGTCGCCCCAGAGGGAGAGCAGGCCACTGCCGTCGAGAGCGTCGGGGTGGCTCTCGACCACCCCCCCGTCCTTCCGCCACTCGGTGTCAAACGGTGGCGTACCGGTCACCTCAACCTGAAGGAAGTCGTAGCCGAACTCGACCTGATCCACGTTGCCCGACTGGGACACCAGGCTCGGCGGGTCACTGCCCAGAACGATGCTGTGCACGCCGCTTTCCCGGGTGCCCAGGGCATTGGTGACTTCCACGGTGTAACCGCCCTCGTCGGCCGCCGAGAAACCGGTGATTTCAAGGGTTTGATCGGTCTTCCCCGACAGCGGTGTGCCGTCCTTCTTCCACTGGTACGCAAACGGGGCGGTGCCGCGCGGCCGGGCCGTGAGCCGGACCGTGGCGCCGGCCCAGGCCGAGCCGGGACCCTCAATCCGGATCGAGTGCGGCGCGGCGGGGATCACCGTGACGGTAAACGTGCGGGTCACCGAACCGAAGGCATTCGAAGCAGTAACCGTCCACACGCCGCTGCGCGCCGGCGTGGCTTCGGGGCCGGGAAACACCCAGCCGGCGAAGCGCGGGGCCGCCCCGGGCCCGGGAGCTTCCAACGTGGTCGAGTCGGTCCACGTCTGTCCGGCGGGGACGGCCTCCAGCGTCATCGGTTTTTCACCGAGCAAGGCGATGGGCGGCTGGATCGTGTACCCCTCGCCCACGGTCAGGTCCGGCGGCAGGTCGGGCAGGAACTGCGGCGCGCCCGTGGTCGGGACGAAGGCCACCTCGTCCACGTACAGGTGGTTGTCCGGCAAGGTGCCGGTCGTGTCGGTGTTGAACCAGGATAATTCGAGGCTGGCCGGGCCGGGCGGGAAATCCACCGCCACCGGCTGCCACACGCCGCCCGGCGGGAAGAGGCCCAGGCTGCTGTCGTTGGCGATGATTGAAGAGGAGTTCTGCTCGGAGGCCAGCCCGTGCCGCCGCCAGAACGTCACCGTACCCGGCCCGGTGAAGCTCTCGGTGCGCAACCGGCTGGTGCCGAACAGCGGCAGCACGCCCGAGCGGGCGGCATCCACGCCGTCATGGGTGAGGCTGGTCTGGCCGGTCCATTCGCCGCCGGCGGCGGGCTGGCCGGAGCCGTCCGTGGCAGAAGTGGTCCACGTCCAGCCCGGCGGGGAGTCCAGGGCCTCTTCGAGGGTTTGCGCGAACGAGGTGACCGGGAGCAGGCAGGTGGTCACCCGGGCGAAACGGAGGGCCCGCGCGCGGAGATGGGCAAACGACAGCTTCATAGCGTTTGCCGGGCCTTACGGGTTTGGACGGGGGGACGTTACAGGCCGGGGCGAGGTTCCCGAAAAGCAGCCCGGGCCGGCAAGGACGCCGGGGTCCGACCGGGTGCCGGACGCGTTGGCCTACCAATCCAGCCCCAGCTCCTTCAGGCGCTTTCGCAGCAGGGCCAGGTTCCACAAGTTCACGCCGGTTTTCTCGCCGGGCACGGCCAGCCAGCGGCCGTCCGGACTGAAGGCGGGACTGCGGACCAGGGGCGGGGCGGGCAGTTCGGCCATTTCTTCCCAGGTGCCGACCGCCAGCAAGCGCACGGCGCCGTCGTGTTCATGCACCAACAACAGGGTGCCGTCCGGGCTCCACGCCGCCTGGGGATGATTGACCGAACGGCGCGGCAGCTCGCAGACCGGGCGGCCGGTCTCGCCCTCATAAATGACCAGCCGCCGGCGGTCGCCGGCGATCACCCAGCGGCCGTCCGGGCTGAGTTGGAGGAGGGACCAGGGCGGGCCGGGCCACTCGTGCCGGCGTGGCCGCGGTTCGAGGTCCCAAAGCGTCGCCCCGCCGGCCCGGGCGCTGGCCGCCAGGCGGTGTCCGTCGCGCGCCAGGCTCACGCCCTGGAAGCCGGCCTCTGCCACCGGCTGCCACGCCCCGCCGGCAGCGGGCTCGCTCAGCCACACGGCTCCCTGGTCTCGCGTGACCACCGCCAGCCGCCGACCCGCAGCACTGACGGAAAAATCCGCCACCGGCCCCGGGGCGGGCGGGCCGTAGGGCTGCGGCGGGTCAAACGTGGGGCGGCCCTCGGCGTTGGTTTGCCACGACTGGCGCTGAAGTTCCGCGCCCCGAACCGTGACCAGTCCGCCCCCGGGCACCGTGCCCAACCGGTGCAGCAACGTCCCGTGAGAGCACCGGCCGAAGGAGGGTCCGCCCGGCGACCAAACCATGAGGCAATCGGTCCCCACCCCGGCCAGCAGGCCGGTCTCGGTGAAGGCCACGGTCCAAAGATCGCGATGCCGTTCGGGGACCGCCGCGGAAACAGGCGGTTCGAGGCTTTGGCAGACCCCCTCGTCCACCACCTCGAAGCCGTACCAGACATTATCAGCCCACGACTGAAACAGCAGCCGCTGGCCGTCCGGGCTCACGCGCAGATGATTGCCGGCCAGGGGCAGGCGCAGGACCGGTTGCTGCCGGGCCACGTCCCACACCACGGTTTCGTTGTCCCACGACTGCGTGACCAGCCAGCGTCCGCGCCCCTCGTACGCCACCCGCACCACCGCCGATTGATGCCCGGAAAGCACGCCCGCCGCCGTGCCCGAGTCGGCATTCCAGAGTTGCACGTCCCGGCCGAGCGACCAGCTCGCGAGCTGCACGCCGTCCGGGTGCCAGACCAATCCCTCGATCGGCGGGCCCGTGTCCCAGGTGCGCTCGACCCGGCCGGTGCGCAGGTCGGTCAACGTCACCCGCCCGCCCGTGGACCGGGCAAAGCGGCGTCCGTCCGGACTGAATTGAATGAAGGCCAGCCAGCCCTGACCTTCGAGCCGGTGGGCCTCGGCCAGCGTGTCCGGGTCGTAGAAGCGCAGCACGCCATCGGCGGCATCCACCGCCAGCCACCGCGTGCCCGGCACCTGACGCCCTTCGCGGGCGCCCCACGGCAGCCGCAGCCGGCGGGGACGGGCCGCCGGCGGTTCCGGCGCGCCCGCCGTCACGCCGGCCCGGGCCCCGGCAGGGGGCGGTTGAGCCGCCAGGCGCCAGACCCACAGCTCGTGGGTGAGGTACGAAGCCCCGAATTCCTCGCCGTCGGAACTGAAACCGAACTGGTGGGGCAATCCCCGGTCGCCGGCCGGCAACCAGGACAGCAGGCGGTCATCGGCCAGGTCCCGGAGGTGGAAGTTGCCCGCGGCATCATTCGTGGCGTAACGGCGCAGGGCGGCGTCAAACGCGACGCTCCGGCCGCCGAGGTTCAGCGTTCGCCACGGACGCAGCTCGGGCAGAGCCAGCGCCGCGATGGCCTCGCGGCGGGCATCCGGCCCGGGCCGCAGCCGCACCGCGTCGGTAATCGCGGTCAGGGCGGCATCGTGCTGGCCGGGCCGCCCGCTCAACCGCAAGGCCTGCGCCCGCGCCAGCAACGCCTCGCGCAGCTGACCGCGCCGTTCGGCCTCGGCGCGCTCGGCGGCCAGCCGACTGCGATGGATCGAGACCGCCGCCCACGGCCCGCCGAGGGCCAGCGTGAGCAGTAACCCGGCAGACGCGGTCAGCGCGGTCGCCAGCGCGGGGCGCCGCCGGCACCAGCGCCAGGCGCGTTCGAGGGGCGTGACCGGACGGGCGTGAATGGGCTCGCCGGCCAGCCAACGCGCCAGGTCTTCGGCCAGTTCCCGGGCGCTCGCGTAGCGGGCGCGGGGTTCCGGGCGGAGCGCCTTCAGGCAGATGGTCTCGAGGTCGGCGGGCACGCCGGGCCGCAACCGACGCGGCGGGATCACTTCCGCTTCGAGCACCAGTCGCAGGACCGCCACGGGAGATTCGCCCTCGAAGGGCGGACGACCGGTCAGCAGGTGATAGAGAATGGCCCCCAGGCCGTACACGTCCGTCGTTGGCCCCGACGCCCGGCGCCGGCCCGCGGCCTGTTCCGGGGCCATGTAATGCGGGGAGCCCAGCACCTGATGGCTGAGGGTGAGCGTGAACGCGGCGGCGTCCCGAACCCATTTGGCCAGGCCAAAGTCCGCGAGGTGCGGCACCCCGGTATCGTCCACCAACACGTTGGCGGGCTTCAAATCCAGGTGCAGCACGCCATGGTCGTGCGCCACCTGCACGGCCCCGGCCAGCGTACAAACCCACGCGGCGGCCTGACGCGCCGCGACGGGGCCCTCGGCCAGAATCTCGCCCAGGTCCCGCCCGGCCACGTAGTCCATCGTGTAGTACGGCTCACCGGCCACCTCCCCGACCTCGTAAATCGCCACCAGGTTGGGATGCCGCACCGCGGCCATGGCCCGCGCCTCGGCCGCGAACCGCGCGCGCGCTTCCGGTCCGGCGTGCGCCGCACCGCGGAGCACCTTGAGCGCCACCACCCGACCCAGGTCGGGGTCGCGGGCGCGGAAAACCTGCCCCTGCCCGCCCCGGCCCCGTTCCGCCAACAACTCGAAGCGGCCAAAACGGCGGGGCTCCGGCGGGACGGTCTCCTCCAGGGCCGCCGGCGGTGGCGGGCTCGGCTCCGCAGTGGCGGCCTCTCCACTCCCCGGCGGCACTGCCGTGCGCAGCAGGCAAGCCGGGCAGAGCCGCCAGCGCCAAGCCGCGGGCAGGGGGAGCCCACAGCGCGGGCAGGTGCCGGGCGGCGACACATCTTGGGTCATCGGTTCACCCACCTTACGCAAAAGCGGGCCGCCGTGTTACACGCGCGGGTCACGGTTTAGCCGGCGAAGATGGCCAACAGGTGCCGCAGTTCGGCGTCCACCCCGGCCGGGTCGGCCAGGGTCTCGGCCACCTGCTGGCGCAAGATCGTGGCAAAACGCCGACGCAGCCGGTGAACCGCGACCCGGGCCGCGGTTTCGGTCAGCCCGAGCCCCGCCCCCGCCCGGGCGATGGTTTCCCGGCTCTCCCCCCAGACGTGGTCCTTCAGGCCGTCGAAGAGTGCCTCGCGTCGGCGCGCGGCGTATTCGGCGCGCAGCGCCGTCAGGGCGCGGTCCAGGACCGCCAGGGCCCAGGTGCGCTCGTACACTGCATCCGGCGTCAGTTCCGGCGAGGCCAGGGCGCCGTAATCCCGTTCGACCTCCGCCGCGTCCAGCGCCAGCCGCGGGTGGTGGCCGCCGCGCTTGAGGGCGGTGGCGTGGTCGTGGGCGTCCGCCGCGAAGTTTTTCAGGGCCGCCAACAGGAAGTTGCGGAACCGACCGCGCTCCGGGCAGGCGCAAGCGAGCAGACCGCGCTCGATCACCCGGGCCAGAAAGGCCTGCGTGAGGTCCTCGGCGTCCGGCGGGCTGTGGCCGCTGCGCCGCAGGTAGGCGTACAACGGCGGCCAGTAGCGGCGGCACAACTCCTCGAGGGCCGCCGGCTGGTGCGGCGACCCGGCCTCCGCTGCGGCACAAACCAGGCTCCAGCGCGTGGTGGCAAAGCATCCCGGTGTGCGGCGCTCCGGGCGGACGGTGTTGGGCTGACCCACGGCAGCAGCAATGAACCACCTCCGGCCGGGCTGGCAAGTACCAAACCGGATGGGCCGCGGCCCGACCCCGCCCCGGCCAGGTCCGCCCCCGCGGAGAGAATGCCGATGCAAAATCACTTTTGCCCGCGCGGGGCGGGGCCTACAGTGGGTCGTCGCACGTCATGAAAACCCTCCCCCTCGGCTCCAGCGGCATGGTCAGCAGCGAGCTGGCCTACGGGTGCTGGCGCGTGGCCGGCACCCAGGACCCCGCCCAGGTCACCCCCGAACGGCGCGCCGCGGCCCACGCGGCGATTCTCGCGGCCTATGAACTGGGGTTCACCCTGTTTGACCTGGCGGACGTTTACTGCCAGGGCATGGCCGAAACCCTCTTTGGCGAGGTGCTCCGCCAGGTGCCCGGCATGCGCGAGCGCGTTCACCTCGTAACCAAGGGCGGCATCCGCTTCGCCGGCGACCCCGACCCCGCGGCGCCGTACCGGTACGATTTTTCCGCCGCGCACCTCATCGCCGCCTGCGAGGGCTCGCTCCGGCGGCTGGGCGTGGAGACGATTGACCTGTACCTGCTGCACCGGCCGGACCTCCTGGCCGACCCGGCCGAGGTGGCCGGGGCCTTCAGCCGGCTGCGGGACGCGGGCAAGGTGCGCGCGTTTGGCGTGAGCAACTTCCGTCCTTCGCAGGTCGCCATGTTGCAAAAGGCCTGTCCGATGCCGCTGGTGGTGCATCAAATCGAAATCAGCCTCCTGCACACCGAGCCGTTCTTCGACGGCACGCTGGACCAGTGCCTGGGCGAGGGCGTCACCCCGCTGGCCTGGAGCCCGCTGGCCGGGGGCATCCTGGGCGGGCGCATCGGCGCGGCCATGAACGACCCGCACCACGCCCGCAAGGCCAAACTCAACGACACCGTGGAAATCCTCGCCCGGGAGTACGGCGTGAGCCGCGCCGCCCTTGCCCTGGCCTGGCTGCGCCGTCACCCGGCGGGCATCGTGCCGGTCGTGGGCACCACCCAACCCGACCACCTGCGCGAGGCGGTCCGGGCCACGGAAATCCACCTCACCCGGGAACAGTGGTACCGGCTCCTGGAAGCCTCCCTGGGGCAGCGTCTCCCATGAACGCCGCGGCCGCTCCCTCCGGCGGCGGCGCGCCGGTGCGCGCGTTTGCGGCCATCGAACCCGGCGAGGCGGCGCGCGCGGCGCT
>JBBIJZ010000014.1:0-52753 GCA_037445715.1 Verrucomicrobiales bacterium
ACGCCGAGGAGTCCGGCAACCGGCGGAGCGCATCCCGATTTCCTGCCCTGGCCGGGTTGGCCGTAGCCCGGGCATCCCAACCCCTACATAGGGAGGGCCCCGCTGCGGTGCGGCCAAGAAAGCGGTCGCCAGCCGTCGCACTCCAAACGCGGCCGCGAGGAACGGCGGCTAGCGATGTTCGCGAGGCGCCTGGAGTGCGCCAGCTTGCTGGCGCTGTCGCCGCGACGCCGAGGAGTCCGGCAACCGGCGGAGCGCATCCCGATTTCCTGCCCTGGCCGGATTGGCCGGAGCGATGGACTTCCCGCTCTGATGGCTCGCAAGTTTTCCAACTCGCGGGTCTTCGCGTCCTCCCTCACCGCCGATTGGGCAATCGGCGCTACTGCCGGCCGGGAACCCGTTGCCATGCCTTCGGCAATTCATTCGGATGCGGCGCCAAAGCTGCGGGCCGGGTTTTGGGCTTGCGAATCGGGGGCCCTTGGCCTACATAACACGGCGTGGCGGCGCCTCGCAGCGTCGCGCCCGCGGTGCGCGCGTGGCGGAATTGGCAGACGCGCTAGATTCAGGTTCTAGTGGGTAACACCGTGCAGGTTCAAGTCCTGCCGCGCGCACCAAATCCCCTTCAAACTTCCGCACCACCGGATTTTTCACGCCCTGCCACCGCAGGCCCGAAACGTCTCCCCCGGGGAGTCGGAAGGAGCTTCAGTTCCGGCCAATTTCGAGGATTGAGCCGGGACCGCGGGTGTGATTAAGTGCGGCCATGAATCGCCGCCAATTCCTCCGCATCTCCGCCCGGGCCACGGCCGTGGCCGCCGCCGCCCGTTACCTGCCCACCACCTTCGCCGCCGAAAAAGTCCGCCGCGTGGGCCTCATCGGCTGCGGCTGGTACGGCAAGGGCGCCCTGTTCCGCCTGCTCCAGATCGAGCCGGTCGAGGTGGTCGCGCTCTGCGACGTGGATCAGCAGATGCTCTCCGAGGCCGGCCAGATGGTGGCCGCGCGCCAGCGCTCGAAGCAGACCCCGCGCCTGTACCGCGACTACCGCGAGATGCTCAAGGAAAAGGACCTGGACATCGTGCAGGTCTCGACGCCCGACCACTGGCACGCCCTGCCGGTCATCGAGGCCCTCCGGGCCGGCGCCGACGTGTACTGCGAAAAACCCACCGCGGTGGATGTGGTCGAGAGCCGGGCCATGCTGGCCGCCGCGCGCAAGTACAACCGTGTGGTCCAGATCAACACTCAGCGCCGCAGCACCCCGCACCTCCAGCCGGCCCGGGAGATTCTCAAGTCCGGTCAGCTCGGCAAGCTGCGCGGCGTGGACATCTGCTGTTACTGGCACATGCGCAACCGCGACACCCTCCAGACCGCGCCGGACATTCCGCCGCCCGCCCACCTGGACTACGAGCTGTGGACCGGCCCGGCGCCGATGCGGCCCTTCACCAAGATCCACCACCCCCGCGGCTGGCGGGCCTTCATGGAATACGGCAACGGCATCGTGGGCGACATGTGCGTGCACATGCTCGACATGGTGCGCTGGATGCTCGACCTGGGCTGGCCCAAAACCATCACCTCCTGGGGCGGCATCCTCCACGACCGCGCCAGCCGGTCCAACATCACCGATACCCAAACGGCGGTCTTTGACTTCGACGGCCTGCCGGTCACCTGGAACCACCGCACCTGGGGCCCCATGCCCGACCCGGATTACCCCTGGGCCGCCATCTTCCACGGCGAAAAGGGCACCCTCAAGGCCAGCGTCTTCAAGTACGAGTTCATCCCCGCCGACGGCAGCGCCCGGCGCAGCGCCGAGGCCGTGCTTGAGTACGACCAGTACCCCGAAGACCGCACCGAAAAGGACCTCGAACGCCACGTGGCCAGCGCCATGCGCGCGCACTGGCGGAACTTCCTCGAGGCCTGTGACCGCCGCGGCGAGGTGCGACCGGTGGCGGACATCGAACAGGCGCACATTTCCAGTACCTGCTGTTTCCTGGCCAACATCGCTCTGGACCTGGGCCGCACCCTCACCTGGGACCCCGCCACCCACACCTGCGTGAACGACCCCGAGGCCAACCGCCGGTTGCGCCGGCCGTACCGCGCGCCCTGGGTTCACCCCGAACCCGAGCAGGTGTGAGCGTGCCCGTTGCTGCGCCCCAGATCCCCGACGCGGCCGCGACCGAAGTGCGGGCGGTGCCGCAGAAAGACGTTGCCCGGCTGGCGGAGGCCGCCGGGTCGCCCGATCTCCGGCCGGAGCCGGGGGCCGGCCCGCTGACCCTGCGCGGGGTCACCTTCAGCCCGGCCCGGTTTTGTGCACCGATGGCCGGGGTGACGCACAGCGCGTTTCGCCGGTTGGTGGCGGATTTCGGCGGCACGGGGGCCGTGTTCACCGAGATGATCTGCGCGCGCTGGTTGCTGCGCGAGGATGTAGGGCAGTCCCCCACCCTCAAGCGCCGGCCCGTCGAGGGGAAGGTCATCTACCAGCTCATGGTCACCGAGCCGGAGATCGTGGCCCCCGCCCTCGAGCGGCTGGCGGTGTGGCGGCCGGACGGCCTGGACCTGAACTGCGCCTGCCCCGCGCCCAAAATCCGCCAGCGCGGCGCCGGGTGTGAACTTTTCGCCGACCGGCCGCGGCTGGAAGGCGCATTGCGGGCGTTGCGCCGCGAGTGGCCGGGGCTGTTGACGGTGAAAATCCGCCTGGGCCGGCCGGAGCCGGACTGGCGGGCGACGCTGGAGGAGCGGCTGGCGCTGTTCGCCGACTGCGGGGTGGACGCGGTGATTTTGCATCCGCGCTTCACCGACGAGAAGCTGAAGCGGCGGGCGCGACACGAGCTGTTTCCGGAACTGGTCGCCCGAGCCCGGGTGCCGCTGCTGGCCAGCGGGGACCTGCACGACGCCGCCACCGTGCGAGGCCTGGCCGACGCGCTGGCGCATGTGGCCGGCCTTCTGGTGGGACGTCGGGCCGTGGTGCAACCGTGGGTGTTTCGCGCCTGGACGGACCCGGATTTCGTGCCGAACCCGCTGGAAACATGGCGGCGATTTTTGGCCTACGTGCGTGAGGACTTCCCGGAGGCGGAGGTCTTCCCGCGGCTGCTGACCTTCACCGCGTACTACGCCCGCAATTTCCGCTTCGGCCACGAGCTGTTCCGCGCCACCCAGGCCTCGCGCACGGCGGCGGAACTGGAGGCGCGGGCGTTGGCCTTTTTGGAGCGGGAGCCGGAACGGCTCCAGGAGCCGGACATGGCGGGCTTTTAGGCCGGATATTTCGCACTTGAGACGTGGCGCAGGCTTCCCAAGCCTGCTTTGTCAGTGACTTTCCAGTCGGCGGAGTGTCGGATCGGCGGAGGACACTGCGGGTTTGGAAACCCGCGACACAGCAGGCTGGAAGCCTGCGCTACCGGGCTTTAGGCGGTTCGGCCAGACGCGTGTGAAGCACCCGATTTAGGCCCGCCGCTGCGCGGCCGGGGCAGTCGCAGCCGGCAGCCTTGGCGGCAAGTTTCGGTTATTCGTAGCTGACCGGTCCGCCCGCGGCGGGGGCCTTGCTCTTGAGGTACTCCTCGTATTCGGCGGGCTTCACCACCCGCAGCAGGCCGCGCATGTTCGAGTGGCCGTTGCCGCAGAGCTGCGAGCAGGTGATCAGGAAGCTGCCCTCCCTGGTGGGGGTGAACCAGGTCGGGCTGCTCAGGCCGGGAATCGCGTCGTAGGACACACGCAGCGGCTTGACCGCAAAACCGTGGATCACGTCCAGCGACGAGACGTAGGCAATGACCGGCTTGCCCACCGGCACGACCACTTCGCTGGACTCGACCACGACGTCGTCCTTGCCGGCGGGGTCTTCGGGGTCCATGCCCAGCGGATTCTGCTGGCTGACGAATTTGACGTCCCCCCGCCCGAACACACCGTCCGGACCGGGGTAGCGGGCGATCCAGTTGAACTGCCGGCCGATGACGCGAATGACGGTGGATTCCTCGGGTTTGGGGAAGTTGCCGGCCGAAGCCGTGCGGGCCCAGATGGGCACGGCCAAACCGATCAGCAGCAGCGCCTCGACACCCGCCACGCCCACTTCCAGGTAGCTGGACAAATGGCCGCGCACGCCCACGGCGTCCGGCCGGGGATTTTTGCGCTGGCGGTAGCGCCAGACCGTGTAGAGGAAAAACGCACTCCAGCCGACGAACAGCACCACCATCAGCAGGTGCACGAAAAACAGGAGGCGGTCCACCTGGGCGCCGTGTTCGGAGGCCAGCGGGGGCAGGTGGAGCCATTTAATGATGAACTCTTGCATGGGAACGGGAGTGGACGGCTCGCAAGCCGGCCGGCGAAGTGCGGGATTCTCGCGGGCGAAATTCCTGCTTCAGGGCAAACCCGCCGGGTTCAGACCCGGCAGTGGCCGAACCGGCAGTTTCGCTGGTCGCGGCCCGTCGGGCCAGATACACGAAAAAGGTCACCAACCCGCCCAGCACCACCAGCAGCACGCCGAGCAGGAACAGAATGCCCATGTTCAGCCCCTGGGCCAGCGCGGAGTCCGACCGACCAAAACAAGTGGCGCAGGCCTTTGCCGCCGGGCTCAGCCACCCCACCCCCGCGCCGGCGCTCAGGACCCAACGGACCGGTTTCATGGGCTCAATACAGGCTGATGTCGCGGAGCTTTTTGAGCACCGCCTTGAAGTACACGATCATGGCCAGGCCACCGGCCAGGGACAGCAGGCCCAGGACAAATTCCACCAGGCCGCCGCCGTGCACCCGGTCATGGATGGCCCAGCCGCCAAAGCCGAAGCACAGCAGAATGGTCGAGAGCACAAAGACGATGTGAAAGGCTTTCAGGGACATGGCCGGGTTATTTGAAGAAGTGGCGGGCGTGGTCCACCTCCGACAGGATCGGCAGCAGCAGCAGGCAAGCGAAAAAGATGGCGGTCAGGACCAGGATGCTGACGATGAGCTTGCCCTCCCCGACCAGATGCATGAGCACGCCGGCCACCAGGCACGCCTCCGCGGTGGCGACGGTGAGCACCAGACCGACCTTCAGCCCCGTGCCCAGCGGCAGCAGGGCCAGGGTGACCATGACCAGCGTGCAAACCACCAGCGCGACGAGGATCAGCTTGTGCCGGTGGGCCGGGCTTTCTGCGGCGGAATCGGAACGGGGTTCAACGGGCGAGGACATGGCTCAAAGCAGGTACAGGGTGGGGAAGAGGAAGATCCAGACCAGTTCGACAAAGTGCCAGTACAGGCCGGCCACTTCGATGCGGTTGGTGAACCGCTCCGGCTCGGTGAACCACATCCGGCTGCCCGGTCCCCAGAAGTATCCCAGCACCAGGATGCCGCCGAGGACGTGCAGCGCATGCAGTCCGGTCAGCACAAAGTAGATCGCGTAGAACGTGCCGCGCCACGGGCCGAAGGCCTCGAGCCGAACCAGGTCGGCGAGCTTGAGTTTGAGTGGCTCGGGATGCACCGCCCCGTCATGCGCGCCGGCCGGCGCGTCCGGATGGAAAACGATTTCCGCGGGGGGTGAAGGCAGCGCCTGGAGCCGGGCCAGACTCAGATTGAACGGTTTGCCCTCGAGGTGGCCGGTCATTTTCCGGCCGTCGCGGGTCTGCACGTAGTAGTGCGTGAACTTGTCGTGGTACTCGAAGCTCTTGACCGTGATGAACAGCAGCGCCAGGAGCACCGTGGTCCCCTGCCAGAGCTTGAACCGGCCGAAATCTTTTCGTTTCAGCGACAGCCAGGCCATCACCACCGAGATGCTGGACAGGATCAGCACGAAGGTGTTGAGCGTGCCCAGGGGGATGCTCAACTGCCGCTGCGGCCATTCAGGTGCGCCCACCCGCAGCAGGATGTACGAGGAGAACAGCGCCCCAAAGAGCATCACTTCCGAGGCCAGAAACAGCCAGATGCCCAGCCGGGCGTTGTACAGGCCGGTGTCCGGGCGCGGCTCGACCGTGTGGGGAATGGTCATGGCGTGGGCGTGGGCGCTCATGGCTCAGGCGGGCTGGGTCTGCGGCGACAGGGCGGGCGCGGGCGGGCGCGACGGGGTCGAGGCGGGCTCGTTTTGCGGCTGAAAATCCCGGCCGCTCGCGTCCGGTACGTATTCGTAAGGGCCGCGGCAAACCACCGGCTCTTCGAGGAAGTTGCCGTGCGGGGGCGGAGTGGGCGTGGCCCACTCGAGGGTGGTCGCCTGCCAGGGGTTGTCGGACTCGACCCGTTTGCCGCGGAACAGGCTCCAGAAGAAATTGATGATGAACGGCAACTGCGCGGCTCCCAGCAACCACGCGGCGTGGGAGATGCCCACGTTGAGCTTGAGGCCCAGCGACAGGCCGTACGAGACGTCCGGCCCGGCGGCGTAGGTGGCGCCCCCGTTGTACATGCGCCGGTGCATGCCCTCGAGCCCCTGGATGAACATGGGCATGAACACCAGGTTCATGAAGACCAGTGACAGGGCAAAATGCACCTTGCCCCAGAACTCATTCATCAGCCGGCCCGTGACCTTCGGGTACCAGTAGTAAATGCCGGCGAACAGGGCGAAGATCGTTCCCGGCGCCACCACGTAATGGAAATGCCCGATCACGTAGTAGGTGTCGTGCAGGTGGATGTCCGTCGCGCTGAAGCCCAGCGGCAGGCCGGTCAGCCCGCCGATGCCGAACATGGGCAGGAACGCCAGCGCGAAGAGCATGGGGGTGTTGAAGCGGATCGAGCCGCCCCAGAGGGTGAGCATCAGCGTGGTCAGGATGATCACCGAGGGGATCGAGATCAGCATCGTGGTGGTCTGGAAGAACGTGCTGATCTTGGTGCCCATGCCGGTCAGATACATGTGGTGCGCCCAGACCAGGAAGGAAATGAAGCCGATGGCCATCGCCGAGTACACCAGCGACTTGTAGCCGAACAACGGCTTGCGGGTGTTGTTGGCCAGCACCTCGGCCACGATCCCCATCGCCGGCAGGATCAACACGTACACCTCCGGATGCGCCAGAAACCAGAACAGGTGCTGCCACAACAGCGGACTGCCCCCGCCGCTGACCTCCAGCGGTTTGCCGCCCACCACCAGGCCGCTCGGCAGGAAAAACGAGCTGTCGAACAGGTTGTCGCACAGTTGCAACACCCCCGCCGCTTCCAACGGCGGGAAGGCCAGCAACAAGATGAAGGCCGTCACCAACTGCGCCCACACGAAAAACGGCAGCCGCATCCACCCCAGACCCCGGGCGCGCAGTTGAATGACCGTGGTGATGATGTTGATCGAGCCGAGCAACGACGACGTGATTAGAAACACCATCCCGATCAGCCACAGCGTCTGCCCGTTGATCAGATACCCGGCGTCCGTCACCGTGGCCAGCGGCGAGTACGAGGTCCACCCCGACTTGGCCGCGCCGCCCGGGATGAAAAAGCTCACCAACATGATGACCCCGCCGAGGAAGTACACCCAGTAGCTCATCATGTTGAGCCTGGGGAAGGCCATGTCCGGCGCGCCGATTTGCAGCGGCACCACGTAGTTGCCAAACGCCCCCACCGCCAGCGGCACGATCGCCAGAAACACCATGATCGTGCCGTGCATCGCCCCGAACGAGTTGTACAGGTCCGGCGACATGATGCCCTTGTCCGCCATGTCCGGCCCCAACACCGCCAGCAGCAGCTGGCCAAAGACCGGAATCGGCTGGCCCGGATAGGCGAGCTGCCAGCGCATCAGCGCCATCAGGCCGTACCCGATGAACAAAAACACCAGCGCGGTGAGCCCGTACTGGATGCCCACCACCTTGTGGTCCGTGGAAAAAATGTAGCGCCGCCAGAAACTCTGAGGCGCGTGGTGCTCGCTCGCTGAGGCGATGGTTCCTGCCATAGGTACATTTGCCGAACGCCCGGCCGCCGTCGGCACCTGAACTGCCCGCTCTGCCGCCCGCACGGCCGGACTATGGCCAAAATTGTTGCCCCCAAAGGCAACCAATGTTGCGCGCAGCCTAGTGCCCGTCCCCGCGGGTGTCAACCGGTCTGCGCGGCAACCCTTGCTTCGCGTCCCTGCGGCGAAACCCGCAGCCGCTTATGCACGCGCGCCCGGCCGCCGCGGCGCGATTTGCCGCCCCACCTCCGCCCGGCTAACCTCCCCCGCCTTGAACGCTACAAACGAGTCACCCCGCCCCGTCAACCGCCTCGCCCGCGAAAAGTCGCCGTATCTCCTCCAGCACGCGCACAACCCGGTGGACTGGTACCCGTGGAGCGAGGAGGCCTTCGCCCGGGCCCGCGCCGAGGACAAACCCATCTTCCTGAGCATCGGCTACGCCACCTGCCACTGGTGCCACGTCATGGAACGCGAGTCGTTCGAGGACCCCGAAGTGGCGCGGTTCCTCAATGCCCACTTCGTCAGCATCAAGGTGGACCGCGAGGAACGCCCGGACGTGGACCAGATTTACATGACCTTCGTCCAGGCCACCACCGGCAACGGCGGCTGGCCGTTGAGCGTCTTCCTGACTCCGGACCGCAAGCCGTTTTTCGGCGGCACCTACTTCCCGCCCCGCGGCCGCCAGGGCCGCGCCGGCTTCCTAGACGTGCTCGAGCAACTCCACCGGCTCTGGCAAACCCGCCGGGCCGACCTGCGCGAATCGGCCGATGTTCTCCTCCAACAACTCGGCCGGTCGCTGCACTTCGAGCCGGCCGGGGCGGACCTGCCCGGCGCCGAGACCCTCAACCACGCCGCCGCGCGCTTCAAGGCACAGTACGACCCCGAACACGGCGGCTTCGGCGGCGCGCCCAAGTTTCCCCGACCCAGCCAGCCGGCCTTTCTGCTCCGCCGCGCCCAGGCGACCGGCGATGACGAAGCGCGCCGCATGGTCCTGCACACCTGCGACCGCATGGCCGCCGGCGGCATCCATGACCAACTGGGCGGGGGCTTTGCCCGGTACGCCGTGGACGCCGCCTGGCTGGTGCCGCACTTCGAGAAGATGCTTTACGACAACGCCCAGCTCGCCCAGCTCTACCTGGACGCCTTCTTGGTCAGCGGCGCGCCGCGTTATGCCGAGGTCGTGCGCGCCATCCTGGAGTACGTCCGGCGCGACATGACCCTGCCCGAGGGGGGCTTCTGCTCGGCCGAGGACGCCGACAGCGAGGGCAAGGAGGGCAAATTTTACTGCTGGACGCGGGCCGAACTACAGGCGCTGTTGCCGCCGGACCAGTTTGCCGTGGCCGCCCGTTACTTTGGCGTCACCGCCAAGGGCAATTTCGTGGACCACAGCGACCCCCACCCCTTGCCGGGACAGAACGTGCTGCACGTGGCCGACCCGCGGCTGACGCCCGCCGAGGAAAAGCTCCTCGAAGCCGCCCGGGCCAAAATGTTCGCCGCCCGCGCCCGCCGCGTGCGCCCGTTGCGCGACGACAAGGTGCTGACCTCCTGGAACGGCCTGATGCTCGGCGCCTTTGCCCGCGCCGGCGCGGCGTTGTGCGAACCGACCTACGTGGCCACGGCGGAACGCGCGCTGGCTTTCCTCAAAAGCCGCCTCTGGGACCCGGCCAGCAGGCGGCTGTTTCACCGCTGGCGCGAGGGCGAGCGCGACAACACGCAATTGCTCGAAGACCACGCCTTCCTGCTGGGCGGCGTGCTGGACCTCTACGAGGCCACCCTGGACCCGCAACACCTCGCCTTCGCCCGGCAACTGGCCGAGGCCCTCCGCGACCGCTTCCACGACCCGGAGCACGGCGGTTTCTGGCAGGCGCCGCCCCAGGCCAAGGATCTCATTTTGGGGGTGAAAGACGCCTACGACGGCGCCGAGCCCGCGGGCAACTCCGCCGCCGCCCTGGGTCTGTTGCGCCTGGCCGAAATGACCGACCGCGCAGACCTGCGCGAACTGGCCGAGGGCACCTTGCGCCTCTTTGCCGACCGCCTGCGCCGGCTGCCCGAGGCCCTGCCGGCCATGCTTGCCGCGCTGGACTTCCGGCTGGGCGAACGCCGGCGCGTGGTCATCGCCGGCGAACCGTCCACCCCCGGCCGCGCCGAACTGCTGGCGGCGGCGCACCGGGTTTACGCGCCGAACATGGTCGTGCTGGGCAACCAGCCGCCCGCCGAGCCGTTCGCCTGCACGCTGCCGGCGAAGGACGGCCGGGCCACGGCCTACCTTTGCGTGGGCACCACCTGCCGCGCGCCGATTCAGGATCCCGCCGAACTGACCGCCGCCCTGCGTGACGGGCGTTGACCGCGGCCGCCTCAGACCTCGCCGGGGAAGCCCTGCTGCCGCAGCGCCTCGTAAAGCACCAGCGCCACGCAGTTGGCCAGATTCAGCGACCGCGCCGCGGGATTGAACATCGGCACCCGCAGCCAGTGCTCCCGATGCTGTTCCAGCAGCGCCGACGGCAACCCGGCGGTCTCGCGGCCGAAGACCAGATAATCGCCCGGCGCAAACCGCGCCTCGGTGTAACGCCGCGGCCCGCCCTGCTCGACCAGCCAGAGCCGGGCGCCCGCCGGCAGGTTCTGGACGAAGGTCGTCCAGTGCGGCCAGCGATGCCACCGCACCAGCCGCCAGTAATCCAGGCCGGCGCGGCGCAGTTGGGCGTCGTCGAGCCGGAAGCCCAGCGGCTCGATGAGATGCAGCACGGCGTGCGTGGCGGCGCACAGGCGGGCGATGTTGCCCGTGTTGGGGGCGATCTCCGGTTCGACCAGCACCACGTGCATGGCTGGGGGGTGGTCAATATTGCCGCTCGGCCGGCGCGTCGGCAGCGGCAAAAATAGAGGGCATCATTGGGGGAACCACTTCCGCAACGCCTGCTTGAGTCGCAGGAAGGCACGGTCAGTACAATCGGCGAGGCTAACCTGCTTTGCCAATGCCGCATACAAGGACGAGGACCGCGGAATGCCTGACAGTTGCAGTGCCTCATCCATAACCTGCTTAGGGTTCTTGGGTTTCTTAAGACCCGGCGGGGTGCTCCTGGCCACCAAGCTTTGGAGTTTCGTCTGGGGCAAGCCCAGCACTTCCGCCACGTGCGGGGAATCTGACCAAACCCAGACCTCCAGCTCCGGATCCAGAACGATCACGGCGGAGCGGTTTTCCCAGCCCGAACGGTCGAGTTGTTCCTGCACTTGTTGTTCGAGTTCGGCGGCGGTCTTGTTTTCCTGTCCGCAGCCCTCCCGGTCAAAAAGCACCAAAGCCTGGCTGTATTGCTTGAGGTAAAGGGACAGAAACTTCCCGGCCTCGTGGAGCACCCCGGGATCGTGCCGTGGATGCTTAAAGCAATCCACCTTGAGGGGGCGGATACCCAGCGCATCGTGACGTGCCAACAAGGGCTCCAACGCCGCCTTCATCTGCCCGTCTGCCACCAAGACCACCAGGTCTTTCATCCGAGCACTCCTGCCGCGTACAAGGTGTCCAGACTCACCTGCCCCTTCCAATCTTTCAGCGCTGGATGGTCTGTGCCTTTGACGATAGCCGTGGCGCCGCTCTCCGCCTGGGCGAAGCACAGCAGGTCAGAAAGCCGGGCGAGGCTCAGGAACAGCGGCGAATGGGTGGCGCAAAGCACCTGGCCTTCATAGACCGACGACAAGGACTGGTACACGGCCTCCAACGCCCTGGGGTGAATCCCGTTCTCTGGCTCTTCAATCAGGTACACCTGCCCCGGGGTGGGCACGTAAGCCAGCAGGGTCAGCGCCAGCAAACGCAGCGTTCCGTCCGATAACAGCCAGGAGGGAACCTCGATGCCCGGGGCAAACTGCGCCACCAGGTAAGGGAAGCGGTCCACCTCCCGCTCCCGCACCTCGAGGCTTTGCAAGTGCGGCAGGACCGTCTGGACGTGGGCCAACCAGCGTTGGAAACGCTCCGGCTGTGCCTGCTGAAGATGCCGCATGACCAGCGGCAGGTTCGAACCGTCCGGCCGAAAAGCCAGCGGCGCGTCGGGACGGCACGGTGCACGCATGGCCTGGCTGTTCAACGCCAGCACCTGGACGCCTTCGCTCAACTCCCGCCGAGCCCAATTCGAGACCGGGAACCGCTCCTCTTCTGGTACCAACGTCAGGGCTGCGCGTTGTGCCCCTGGCCGTTGGGGAAAGTTCCATTCCGAGGTCTCCGACCGGAAGTACCCCCGACCGGATTCCCCCATCGCGACCACTTTGCGCCAGCCAGACGGAATCCATGCGCCCGATCCTCGCACCAAGGTAGCGGGAGGTTCGGGCTCCACAGGGAATGATGGCAACGACGGTTGCTGCAAGGACTGCTGTGATTTTTTCGGACTGGGCTCGGGGAGAAGGAAAAAGTTTTCCCCCAATAGCCGAATGCCTTCATCCGGACGTACGCCCACCTTCACCTCGTAGCGGCAACGGCTGTAATTTTTCCCGTTCTGGGTATCCTTGGGACACACGCGTTCTGGCACCCGCAGGTCCACAGCCAGCTCGAATTCGCTCCCCTGCCGCTTCCAGACCAATTCACCCAGGGTCTGGGCGCGGTGGTCACGAACCGCCCTTTCCGGCCCGACCCGGAGGAGATCCCCCAAAAAGGCGATCACGTCCAGAAAGGTGGTCTTGCCGCTGCCGTTCGGTCCCACCAAGACGTGGAAACGGTCGAGTTCCACATCCAGATAACGCAGGCAGCGGTAGTTCAGGGCTTGAACTCGTGCGATCATGCTTGCGTCGGCCCTTCGCCGGCCGCCGTTGTTCGTTTATGCCGTTTGTCGTACCGTACCTTCCACAACACCAGCCCGCGGGCGGGGGCGGTCATGCCGGCCCGGGCGCGGTCGCGCCCGGCCAGCAGCGCGCTCACCGCGGCGGGCGTGAATTTGCCCAGGCCCACCTGCACCAGCGTGCCCACCAGGCCGCGGCACATCTTGTACAGGAAGCCGTCGCCTTCGAGCACAAAGGTCAGCAACGGGCCGCGTCGGTGAATCGCGCACCGCCGCAACGTGCGCACGGTCGAGGCGCGGGGGTAGCCGGGATTGGCAGTGAAGGCGCGGAAATCGTGCCGGCCGCAGAGCCGCCGGGCGGCCTCGCGCATGGCGGCCAGGTCCAGCTTGCGCGGGACGTGCCAGGCGGTGTGGCGCAGCAGCGGGTTCATGGCCGGATGGTTCCAGACGAAGTAGCGGTATTCCTTGCCGGTGGCGTCGAAGCGCGCGTGAAAGTCCGGCCGGGCGCGGCGGACCGCGAGCACGCGGATGTCCTCGGGCAACCAGGCGTTGAGCGCCAACACCAGCTTGCGCGGGGGGACGCGGTCCTCGGCGCGGGGCACCTCGAAATGGGCCACCAGGCCCAGCGCGTGCACGCCGGTGTCGGTGCGGCTGGAGCTGTGCAGGCGGGGCCGGCTGGGATAGAGCTGCGCCAGGGCGGCCTCGATTTTTTCCTGCACGCCGGTGCCGATTTTCTGGACCTGCCAGCCGGCGTAGGCCGTGCCGTCGTAAGCGATGACCAGCTTGAATTTCCGCGCCGGCGCCGCGGCCGCGCGCGGGTCAGGCGCCGGGGCGGGCATCGAGGTAGGATTGGAGCAGGATGGCCGCGGCCATGGGGTCCACCTTCTCGCGGCGGTGGCGCGCCCGCACGCCGGACTGGTCCAGGTAACGGTGGGCCTGAACGGAGGTCAGCCGCTCGTCCCAGGTCTGAATGGGCACGGTCAGCGCCGAGCGCAGGGCGGCCACGAATTCCTGTACCTTGAGCGCGGCGGGGCCGTAGCTGCCGTCCATGTTCCGCGGCAGGCCCACGAGGATCAGCTCGACCTCCTTTTCGCGGATCAAGCGGCGCAGTCGCTCCACCACGTCGGCAAACGGCTCGGCGGGCAGGGCCTGCAGGGGGGTGGCGAGCATCTTCAGTTCATCGCTCAGGGCGACGCCGATCCGCACGGTGCCGGGATCCAAGGCCAGGATGCGCATGGGGTCAGAGGGTTTTGAAAACTTCGGCCGCCGCGCGCACGGTACGCTCGATGTCCTCGGGCGTGTGGGCGGTGGAGAGGAAACCCGCCTCGAACTGGGAGGGTGCCAGATAAATGCCGCGCTCCAACATGCCGTGGAAGAAGCGGGCGAATCGCTGGCGGTCGGCCCGCAGGGCGTCGGCGAGGTTCCAGACCGGCTGGTCGGTGAAGTAGGCGCAGAACATCGAGCCCAGGCGTTGGAACCGGACCGCCACGCCGGCGGCGCGGGCGGCCTCTTTCATGCCGCGTTCGAGTTGCTGGCCGAGCGTCTCCAGGCGGGCGTACGCGTCTCCGCGTTCCAGGGCCTCGAGCGTGGCCAGGCCGGCGGCCATCGCCAGCGGGTTGCCGCTGAGCGTGCCGGCCTGGTACACGGGGCCGACCGGCGCCAGGTGGTCCATGATGTCCCCCCGCCCGCCCAGGGCGCCCACCGGCAGGCCGCCGCCGATGATTTTGCCGAAAGTCGTGAGGTCGGGGCTGATGCCGAAGAGCCCCTGCGCCCCCGCCGGCCCGAGGCGGAAGCCGGTCATCACCTCATCGGCGATGAAGAGCGTTCCGTGCTCGGTGCACAATTGCCGGAGCCGTTCGAGGAAGCCCGGCCGCGGCAGGTACAGGCCGGCGTTGGCGGGCACCAGTTCCAGGATCACCGCGGCCAGTTCGCGCCCGTGAGCGGCGAAGGCCGCCTGCAGCGCGTCGGGGTCGTTGAACGGCAGCACCAGCGTGTGCCGGGCAAAATCCGCCGGCACCCCGGCGCTGTCCGGGTGCCCGAAGGTGAGCGCGCCCGAGCCGGCCTTGACCAGCAGCGAATCGCCGTGCCCGTGGTAACAGCCGTCGAACTTGAGAATCTTGTCGCGGCGAGTGAACCCGCGGGCCAAGCGGATGGCCGCCATGCAGGCCTCGGTGCCGGAGTTGCACATCCGGACCTTTTGCACGCCGGGCACCTGGGTGCAGATGCGCCGGGCCAACTCGACTTCGAGCGGGTTGGGGATGCCGAAACTGGTGCCGCGCTCGGCGGCCGCTTTCACCGCGGCGATCGTGTCGGGATGCGCGTGGCCGAGGATGGCCGGCCCCCACGTGCCCACGTAGTCCAGCAGCTCCTCGCCGTCCACCGTCCAGATGCGGGCACCGGCCGCGCGGGCCACGAAGAACGGCTGGCCGCCCACGGCGCGGAAGGCGCGCACGGGCGAGTTGACCCCGCCGGGGATGTACTTCAGGGCCTCGGCGAAAAGGGCATCGGATCGGGCGCGGTGCATGGATGCGAAGCGGCGAGGGAAACCAGGAGCTTCAGCGGCCGAGCTGGGCGAGCGAGACGGAAAAGCCGGGCAGCAGCTTCGAGTGGGCAGTCTGGCCGGCGGCGGCCTTTGAATGCAGGCGGAAGGCGTTCTTGATCAGGGCGAAGACTTCAATGGTCTGGCTGTCCGGGTCCACCAGCCAGTATTCCTTCAGCCCGTACTGCTCGTAGAGCGCCTTTTTCTCGATGCGGTCCCGGTGCCAGGACGACTCGGAAACCACCTCCAATGTAAGGTCCGGCACCCCGCGGATGCAGTCGCGGACGATCCCCAGATTCTCGCGGCGGATGAACACCAGGTCCGGCTGCACCACCCGCCGCTCGGACAGCACCACGTCCAGCGGGCTGAGGTACACCTTGCCCAGCTCGTGCCGGCTGACGAAGGCGTGGAAGGCCATGCCCAGGTTGAAAATCAGGTCCTGATGGGACGGACTGGGGGAAGGAGCCATGACGAGTTCTCCGTTCCAAAGCTCGGTGGGCTGGTTGGTCTCCGGCCACTCCGCCCGCAACTCGGCGTAGGTCCAGAGCCGCGGCGGCTGGGGAGAGCGGGGGCGCTTGAGCAGGGCCGTCGCCATGCCCGAATGATCGCCACCGGCCGCGCGAAAGCAAACCGATTTGCGCGGCCGAGGCGGGCGCGGGGTTGGGGGGGCCGACGCAAACGACGGGCCGGTCAGGGTGGATCACGTGGCCAGGCGGCGGGCCAGTTCACAGGAAAATCCGGCAACACCGCGACGGCGGTGGGGTCGTTAAAGCCGTTCCACAACCGGTTGTTGCGGTAGGCGGTCTCCGGCCTGAGGGATTCCACGTGCCCGTCAAGGAAGGCCCCGTTGCCGCGCCCCCGATGCCGGTCACTCAGGAAAGAGGCGTATTCGGAATACGCCCAGCGTTCTTCCTGGTCATGGCTGTAGGTGGGGAGGTGGGGCGGGTCAATCACGTAGCCGTGGTTGCCTATGCGTTGGACGCTTTCCTCGGCAGGTAACGCACTGCGGGCCTGGTCGGGCCTCATGGGCTCGTAAGGTTCGCGCGTGCCGGTGCCGTTGGCGCAGCCGAAGGCCAGGGCTTGCGAGGCCGCCGGCAGCGCGCTCAGCGGCACGGGAAAGCGTTCGTATTCGCCGGAAAACTTCACCCGGGCGCTGCCCAGGAATTTGTAGTTGTAGCCGTAGGGCGCATTGCGGCTGGCGGTCCAATGGGGCACCGCCGGGTCGCGCATCACCTCGTAGCCGGAAGTGACCTCCCGGGCGAAGAGGTTGAACCACCGCAGGCGCGCGCCGTCCGGCAGGCGCACCTGGTGCGGCGGCAGGTAGCCGTGGGTCTCGGTGTACAGGTGCATCCCGAGGGCCAGTTGACGCAGGTTGCTGCGGCAACGGATGTCGTGCGCCCGGCTTTTGGCCCGGGCCAGGGCGGGCAGAAGCATACCCGCCAGGACGCCGAGGATGGCCATGACCACCAGCAACTCGACGAGGGTGAATGCCCGGGGACCGGGCCGCGGCAAAACGGTGAGGCACTTTCTGGGGAGCCGGGTGGCCAAACCGGGGTCCAGACGCGTGCCCGCCGGGAAAGGTCCGGGAGGCATTCGCAGCCTTCGGCCGGTCCACCGCGCCGGTCCGAGAATTCGGGGGCTGGAGCCATCTCCGGTTTGTTTACCGGCCGGCCCACCGGACCGTTCACCAGCCCAGGACATAGGCAAAAATCAGCGGCGCCACGATGGTGGCGTCGGATTCGATGATGAATCTCGGGGTATCCCGACCGAGCTTGCCCCAGGTGATTTTCTCGTTGGGCACGGCGCCGGAATAGGAGCCGTAGCTGGTGGTCGAGTCGCTGATCTGGCAGAAGTAGGACCAGAGCCGCGTCTTGACGCCCAGGTCCTGCTCGAGCATCGGGACCACGCAGATGGGGAAATCCCCGGCGATGCCGCCGCCAATCTGAAACATGCCCAGGCCCCGATCCTGGGTAACGGCGCGGTAATGCTCGGCCAGCCAGGTCATGTACTCGATGCCCGTGCGCACGGTGTGGACGTTGCGGATGTCGCCGCGCAGGCAGGCGGCGGCGTACATGTTGCCCAGGGTGGAGTCTTCCCAACCGGGCACCACCAGCGGCAGGTTCTTTTCGCACGCGGCCAGGACCCAGGAATCTTTCGGGTCAATCTGGTAGTACTTCGCGTATTTGCCGCCGCGCAGGACCCGGTAAAAGAACTCGTGGGGGAAGTAGCGCTCGCCCCGGCGGTCAGCTTCGGTCCACACCTCGAGCATGGCCTTTTCCATGCGCCGCATGGCCTCGCCCTCGGGGATGCACGTGTCGGTGACGCGGTTGAGGTGCCGCTGGAGCAGGGCTTCCTCGTCGCGGGCGGTGAGCTCGCGGTAATGCGGCACGCGCACGTAGTAGTCGTGGGCCACGAGGTTGAACACGTCCTCCTCGAGATTCGCCCCGGTGCAGCAGATCAGGTGGACCTTGTCCTGGCGGATCATTTCGGCCAGGGACAACCCCAGCTCGGCGGTGCTCATGGCGCCGGCCAGGGTGATCATCATCTGATTGCCCTGCTCCAGTTGCTGGCGATAGGCACGGGCGGCGTCGAGCAGCGTGGCGGCGTTGAAGTGCCGGAAGTGATGTTCCAGGAAGGCACTGACCGGCCCGGCCGCCGGGCGGACCAACATTTTTGGCAAACGTGGGTTGCGCTTTGTCATGGACGGCAGTTTAGCGAAGGCGCGTGGTTTGGAAAACGACTTTGCTGCGCCCCGGCTTTCGCGGCGCGAAATACGGTCACACGGCCCGCACGGTTCCAAGCCAGCCGGCCTTTGCCGGATATCGGACGCCCGCCCCACCGTGAAGGGCGGCAAGGCCGCTGAGTTTGCCGCCTACTCCACCTGGAGGGCCTGCTCGAGGATTGCAGGCAGGTGGGCCAGCAGGGCGGCTTCCCCCACCACCACCCGGGCCCCGGCGTTTTGCGCCTGGGCGGTCATCCGGGCCGCGGCTTCAGGGTCCGGCGACGCCACAAAGGCCACAACCGGGATGTGATCGGTCAGCGGGTCCGCGCGCAAACTGCGGATAGCGGCGCAAACGCGGTCGGCCAGTGCGCCCAGTTCGAGCAACACCACCAGCGGCCTTTCCCGGGCGGCCAGCTCGTGCAGTTGGCCCAGGTCGCTCACCGATTGGGTCCGGTACTCGAGCGCGTCCAGCCGGTTGATCAACTGGTTGCCGGCCAACAAGCCTTCGTAGAAGATCAGGGCCAGCGGTCTGGTCATGGCGCCAACGGTGGGCAAGCCCCGCGGCAAAAGCAAAATCTTTTCCGGGGTTGACCCGCCGGGCACTCCGCTCAGACACGGATTTCAGGCCGGTTTTTCGCCGTTGGGGGCGGGCGCCACCTGCACTTCCAGACCGCGCGCGCGAAAGGTCTCCACCCATTCGGCCGGCGCCTGCCAGTCGGTGACCAGCGTGTGGATGCCCTCCAGGCCGCTCAACAGGCTGATGGAGCGCCGCCCCAACTTGGTGTGGTCCAGACAGAAGATCACCCGCTGGGCCGCACGCATCATCGCCCGCTGGATTTCGATCAGCAGGCCGTGCGAATTGGTCAGGCCCTCGGCCGTGATGCCACCCGCACTCATCACCGCCACGTCCGCGTGCATCTTCGAGAAAGACTCGACGGCCAAAGGCCCGACCAGCACGCCCAACCGCGGGTAAATGACCCCGCCGGACATGACGACCTCCACCTGGCTCGAGGCGGCGAACAGGTTGGCCACGGGGAGCGAATTGGTGATCACCTGGGGCTTCTTGGGCTCCAAAAACCGCGCCACATGATAACACGTGGTGCCGGCATCCACGATCACGCTCTGCCGCGGCTGGATTAACTCGGCGCAGACGCGACCGATCGCCTCCTTCTCGGCCAGTTGATGCGTGTCGCGGGCGTTGAAGACAAACTCGTCGCTGCGCGGGTTCACGATGCGCGCCCCGCCGTGCGTGCGCCGGACCGTGCCCCGCGCTTCCAGCAGGGTGACGTCCCGGCGGACGGTGGACACGGAGGCCTCCACGGCTTGGGCCAGTTCTTCGAGGGAGGCAAACTCCACCTTTTGCAGGTATTCCTCGAGCCGTTGCTGGCGCTCTTCAGGCGTCATCTTGGCAAATTCGTGGTAGATTCTGAAAGAAGTTGCAAGAAATTTGTTGACATCCAGCCCGTATTTGCTGCAATTCTCACCCGGAACATGCCAGCAGTGCCGCAATCTCTGCCCCGAGCGGTAGTCGAACACTTGGTTCGCCAGGTGGTTTACCAACGGTTGGGCAAGCCGTTGCCCCGCCCGGCCACCGCGCCCAACCCCTTGGTGGTCAACGTCAGCGCCCGGCACTGCCACCTCACCCAGGAGGCCGTCGAGGCCCTCTTCGGCAAGGGGCACAAACTCCAGGTTTTCAAATGGCTTTACCAGGAAGGCCAATTCGCCGCCAAGGAGACGGTCACGCTCATCGGCCCGCGCAGCCGGGTCATCTCCAACCTGCGCATTTTGGGGCCGTGCCGGACGTTGAACCAGGTCGAGCTGGCCTACACCGACGCCATCGCCCTGGGCTTCGAGATTCCGTTGCGGCTCTCGGGCGACATCAAGGGCACGCCCGGCTGCATGTTGATGGGGCCGGCCGGCTTCTTCGAGATGAAGCAGGGGGTGATCCGGGCGTTGCGGCATGTCCACATGCACCCGGACGACGCGGCCTTTTACGGGGTCAAACAGGGCGACGAGATGCGGCTCAAAGTGGGCGGGCCCTGCGGCGTGATTTTCGACAAGCTGCTCTGCCGCGTGGACCCCGCCTTCAAGCTCGAGGTCCACATTGACACCGACGAGGGCAACGCCTGCAACCTCCAACCCCATACCCCGTGCGAACTGGTGAAGTAACCACCAAGAAACACAAAGCAACACAAATGAAAATCACCGACGACAACCTGATTTTGAAAGACGAGGTGTACGCCGTGGTGGGGGCCGCAATGGAGGTCCTGAACAGTCTGGGGCACGGCTTGGTGGAAAAGACGTATGCGAACGCCCTGGTAGTTGAGTTCAACCTGCGTGGCATTCCCCATCGGCAACCACCCAGGTTCGAGGTGGTTTACAAAGGGGTGCATGCGAGCGAGTTCGTCCCGGATTTGATTGCCTATGATGCAATCGTCGTGGAGGCAAAGGTGATTGAACAAATTTCGGATCACGAACGCGGGCAGCTCCTGAACTACCTCCGGATCACCCGCAAACGGGTCGGCGTGCTTCTGAACTTCAAGCACGCCAAACTGGAGTGGGAGCGGCTGGTTCTTTGATCCGTGTTCCTTGGTGTCCCTTCGTGGTAAACCCAAATCCTGCATCCCTATGAGCGAAGCACTCGGCATGATCGAAACCAAAGGCTACGTCGGCTCGGTGGAAGCCAGCGACGCGATGGTCAAAGCCGCCAACGTCAGCCTCCTCAAAACCATCCCCATCGGCGGCGGCATGATCACCGTCCTCTGCCGCGGCGACGTCGGCAGCGTCAAAGCCGCCGTGGACGCCGGCGCCAAGGCCGCCGGCAAGGTGGGCGAACTTATCAGCGCCCACATCATCGCCCGGCCGCACGAAGACCTGCTCAAATCCTTCCTGGGCGAGGCCGCGCCGGTCAAACCCGCGAAGTGACCGCCCCCCGATACGCGAAACCCCAAACCGGAGACCCGTTTTATGGCCACCCAAGCACTCGGCATGATTGAAACCAAGGGCCTCTGCGCCCTGCTCGAAGCCAGCGACGCCGCCCTCAAGGCCGCCAACGTCACCCTGGTCGGCTGGGAGAAAATCGGCAGTGGCTACGTCACCTCCTTCTTCCGCGGCGACGTGGCTGCGGTCAAGGCCGCCACTGACGCCGGCGCCGCCGCCGCCGCACAGGTCGGCCAGGTCGTCAGCGTCCAGGTCATCCCCCGACCGCACGAAGGCCTCGCCAGCCTGGGCAAATGGCTTCAGTGACCGCTCCCGACCGCCGCACCCCGGTGCCGCGCTGGTAACTCCGCGTCCGCGCTGACCAACCCCGCCCTCGAGCCGTGAAAATCCTCGTCGCCAATCTCGGCAGCACGTCGCTGAAGTGGCGGCTGTTCGACTTCAGCGGCGGCGGGGAGCGCCTGCTCCACAAAGGCGGTCTGGAGCGCGTGAGCGACCACGCCCAAGCCATCGAGCAGTGCCTGGCCGGGCTGCGGGACGCCGGCCACATCACCGGCCCCGGCGACCTGGCGGCGGTGGGATTCAAAACCGTCCTCGCCCGCGGCGTCACCGGCTGCGTGCGCCTGGACGAATCGGTCTTGCAGGCCATGGAAGCCTGCAATCCCATCGCGCCCGCCCACAACCCGCCCTACGTCTCCGGCATCCGGCTTTTTGCCCAACGCCTGCCCGGCGTGCCGCTGGTGGGCTTGTTCGAAACCGCCTTCTACCAGTGGTTGCCCGACGCCGCCACGCGGTACGGCGTCCCGGCCGCCTGGCATGAAGCCGGTGTGCGCCGCTGGGGCTACCACGGGGCCAGCCACAAATTCATCGCGGAACGCTCCGCCGAACTCCTGGGCCGGCCCGACGTCGCCGCGCGCGCGCGCGATCTGTATGTGAACGGCGGCGCCACGCCGGTGCGCGAACCCGCCCTGCGCGTCATCTCCTGCCACCTGGGCGGCAGCTCCAGCCTGACCGGTCTGCGCAACGGCGTGGCCATTGGCAACAGCCTCGGCCTGAGCCCGCAATCCGGCCTGCCCCACAACAACCGCGTGGGCGACCTCGACGCCATGGCGGTGCCCTGGGTCATGCGCACCCTGGGCCTGAGCCTGGACGAAGTCGAACGCCAGCTCTGCCGCGAGGCCGGGCTCAAGGGCATCAGCGGGGTCTCGAACGACATTCGCGACATCCAGGCCGCCGCCGAGCAGGGCCACGCCCGCGCCCACGCGGCCCTGGACTTTTTCGTCCACGAAATCCGTCGCTGGCTGGGCGCCTACCTGATCGAACTGGGCGGCCTGGACGCCCTGGTCTTCACCGCCGGCATTGGCGAAAACCGCCCCGAAATCCGCGCCGCCGTCTGCGCCGGCCTCGAGGCGTTCGGCATCATGCTGGACCCCGCCCAAAACGCCGCCGCGCGCGGTCAGGAAACCCGGATCAGCCCGCCCGACCGGCCGGTGCAGGTGTGGGTGATTCCCACCAACGAAGAACTGGTTGTGGCCCGCGAAGTGAAACGCTTCCTCGAAGCCGGCGCCCGTTGACCCCTTTCCCCTTTCACCCTTTTTACCCCAAACCCCGTACAAACTATGCCGCAAGCCATTGGACTCCTCGAAACCCGCGGACTGGTGGCCCTCGTCGAGGGCACCGACGCCATGCTCAAAGCCGCCAACGTCGAACTGGCCGGCCCGATGACCCAGGTGGGCAACGCCCTGGTCACGGCCGTGGTCGTGGGCGACGTGGCGGCGGTCAAGGCCGCCGTGGACGCCGGCGCCCAGGCCGTCAAGGCCATCCAGGGCGAACTGGTCAGCGTCCACGTCATCCCGCGCCCGCATCCGGACGTGGACGCCGTGTTGCCGAAGAAGAAGTAACCGGGGGCCGGGAGCAGCCAGGGGGCCTGGAACAGTGCTCTGGCTCCTGGCTCTTGGCTCCTGACTTCTGACTTCTGACTTCTGACTTCTGACTTCTCCGCCATGTTCCTCGCCAAGGTCGAAGGCGCGGTGGTCGCCACCAAGAAGGACGCCGCCATGAGCGGCCGCAAGCTGCTCCTGCTCCGGCCCATGCTGGTGGACGAAAAAGACCCCACCCGCTTCCGCCCCGGCGTGAACACCATCGTGGCCGTGGACAGCGTGGGCGCCGGTGTGGGCGAAATGGTCATGTTCTGCCAGGGCAGCAGCGCCCGCCTGGCCCCCGGGCTCAAGGACGCCCCCGTGGACGCGGTCATCGTGGGCATCGTGGACACGGTGGATGTGCTCGGGAAACTGATTTACAGCGCCAAAGCGCCTGAGTGAGCCGCCCGGTTGACCCCTGGGGCAGGGTAGCCGACCCTGATGAGCCATGAAGACCGCCACGGTGAACGAACTGGGTCGTAGCTTGAACACGATCCTGAACTGGGTCAAAGCCGGCGAGGAAGTCGAGGTGCTCGAGGGCAACCAGCCGGTGGCCCTTATCACGCCGCCCCGCCGCCGGGTGCAGCATCCGGATTACGCCGCCCGGGTCCGCCAGATTTTTGGGGACAAGCGGCTGACCCCGGAGGAATCGGAAGAACTGCGCCTGCTGAATCGTGGGGAACGATGAGCTGCTACGCCGACACGGGCTTTTTGCTGTCGCTCCACCTGCCGGAGAGCACCTCAGCAGTGGCTTCTGCCGTCATGGCACAGCTTCACGATCCGTTGCCGGTAACCCGCTTGGTGGCCCTCGAGTTTCGCAACGCGCTCCATCTGGGAGTATTCCGGCATCGGTTGGCCGAGTCAGAGCGCGCGGCCGTGTGGGCGGCTTTTTCCCGGGACCTCGAAGCCGGATTGCTGGAGCGAATCGAAGCGGACGAGGGAGCCGTGTTCGCCGAAGCGGAAGTGCTCGGTGACCGTTACACGGCGATCACCGGCGTGCGCATGCTCGACTTGTTGCATGTGGCTTCCGCCCGGGTGTTGGGGCGGCCGCGTTTTTTAAGTTTCGACAAACGACAGCGAACCCTGGCCTCGGCGGCCGGTCTGCAAGTCCTTCCCTGAATTCGATCCCATGAGCACCGTCAACGAAGCCCTGATCCGCGACATCGTCAGCGAAGTGCTGAGCCGCTTGGGCGGCGCCGCACCGCCCGCTACCCCGGCACCGGCAGCCCCCGCGCTCTCCCCGGCCCCCGCGGCGGCGACCGCGTGCGGCTGTCCGGCCGGCGGCCGGGCCCCCTCCCCGGCCCGGCGCGGGACATTCGGCGTCTTTCAGGACGCCCACGAAGCCTGCGCGGCCGCACACGAGGCGTACCTGCAGTTGTCCGAAAAAGGCGTGGCCGGGCGCGTGAAGGTGGTCGAGATCGTCAAACGCCTCTGCGACTTCAATGCCGTGCCCTGGGCGCGCCTGGAGCTGGAGGAGACCAAGATCGGGCGGCTCGATCACAAGATCGAAAAACTCCAGGCCCAGCGCGGCATCCCCGGCGTCGAGTTTCTGCACCCGGACGGCCTGAGCGGCGACCACGGCATCACGCTCGAGGAATACGCGCCGGTGGGCGTGATCGGCGCGGTCACGCCCAGCACCCACTCGATCCCCACCGCCGCGTGCAACATCATCAGCATGGCTGCGGCGGGCAACGCCGTGGTCTTCAACGCCCATCCCGCGGCGGTGCGGTGCGCGGTCACGGCCATCCGCGCCTTCAACGAGGCCATCCACGCCGAGTTGGGCATTGAAAACCTCGCCTGCATCATCGAGCAGCCCACCCTTGACTCCTTCCAGGCCATCGCCAAAAACGAACACGTCCGCCTGCTCTGCGTGACCGGCGGTCCGGGCGTGGTCAGGGCCGCCATGCAGACCGGCAAACGCGCCATCTGCGCCGGCCCCGGCAACCCGCCCGTGCTGGTGGACGACACCGCCGACCTGGACCGCGCCGCGCGCAACGTGGTCTATGGCGCCTCGTACGACAACAACCTCCTGTGCATCGGCGAGAAGGAGGTGTTCGTGCTCGACCGCGTATTCCAGCCTTTTCTGGCCGCGCTGGAAAAACACGGTGCGGTGCGGCTCAACGATGCCCAGGTCGAGCGCCTCACCAGGGCCGCCTTTGTCTTTCCCCCGGGCCAGGGCGCGGGCTGCCCGCATCCGGTGGTCAACCGCGACCTCATCGGCAAGGACCCGGCGGTGCTGGCCGCTGCGGCCGGCGCCAACCTCCCGGCCGGGACGCAACTGCTCTTTGCCGAGACGCCGGCCGACCACCTGTTCGTCGTGGAGGAGCAGATGATGCCCTTCCTGCCGATCGTGCGGGTCCAATCCGTCGAGGAGGGCATCGCCCTGGCCAGGCGGGCCGAGCACGGCTACCGGCACTCGGCGATGATCCACTCGCACAACGTGGCGCACATGACCGCCATGGCGCGGGCGTTGGAGACCACGCTCTTCGTGAAAAACGGCTCGTGCATGGCCGGCCTGGGGGTGGGGGGGGAGGGCTACGCCAACTTCTCGATCGCCACCACCACCGGCGAGGGCATCTGCAACCCCCGCACCTTCACCCGCGTCCGCCGCTGCGTGATGGTGGACAATCTCCGGATTTTTTGAGGAGTCAGGAGTCGGAAGCCAGGAGTCAGCATGGCCGGGCCGGCAAAAAGTTTCCGAGACCTGGTGGTTTGGCAAAAGGCCCACGAGATGGTGCTGGCAATTTATCGGCTGACCCGCCGTTTCCCGAGTGAAGAGAAATTCGGTCTGACCGCCCAGCTTCGGAGGGCAGCCGTTTCCGTGGCGGCCAACATTACCGAGGGCTTTTCCAAGCGGGGCCGGCTCGACAAGGTCCGATATCTGAACATCGCGCAGGGCTCCCTCGAAGAAGTGCACTACTACCTCATCCTCGCCGGCGATCTGGGCTACCTGGCTCCGGAAGAACTGGCGGGGCATTACCGTGAAGTGGCCCGCCTCCTGAACGGCTACACGCGCGCCATTCTGACTCCTGACTCCTGACTCCTGACTTCCGCGCCCCCATGCTCCTCGCCCGCGTTGAAGGCCACGTCACCGCCACCCGCAAACACCCCAGCTTCGCGGGCTGGCGCCTGATCCTCTGCCAGCCCATCGGCCGCGAGGGCCAGCCGGAAGCCGCCCCGCTGGTCGCCCTCGATGCGCTCGGCGCCGGCCTGCACCAGCGGGTCATCCTGTCCAGCGACGGCCTGGCCGCGCGCCGGGCCGTGGGCGATGACAAAAGCCCCGCCCGCTGGATGATCATCGGCATCGTGGACGAAGTGACCCCCGGCACCAACGCGCTCGAAGACGCGGTGGGCAGCCGCCCCCTCCCCGCGCCGGCGACGACTCCGGCCGCGGCACGTCAGCCATGAAACTGGGCACCGTCATCGGCCGCGTCACCTTGAACCGCACCCTCCCGGCGTTTGCGGGCGGGCGTTGGTTGCTGGTCAGCCCGTTCACGCGCGATCATTTCCCGCGCGCCGGCGAGCGGCCCATCACCCTGGGCAAGGACCCCAGCCTGGTGGTCTATGACAACCTGGGCGGCGGCGTGGGCGACGTAATCGGCTACGTCGAGGGCCGCGAGGCCGCACAGCCTTTCGATCAACCCACCCCCGTGGATGCCATCAACACCGCGCTCATTGACGCGGTGTTTTACCGCCCGTTTCCCAGCATATGATATGAATGCGCCGTGGCCACTCCACAACGTATCGTCCGGCACCCCAAGCCCGGCGGTGATGCGCAATGCGGCCCCCGGCGCGGCGGCCACGGTCTCCGCTGTCCGCTTGCCCGGCCAGACCCGCTCGCTTAGGCTGATTACCAGTTATGCGCCCGGAAGATTTGAAGGCATTCCGCGATCAGGAGCCGTTCGTGCCGTTTCGGATCGTCTTCACCGACGGCCGGAGCTTCGACATCCCGCACCGGGACTTTTTGATGATCACGCGGCAAACGATCGAGATTGCCGTCTCTCCCGATCCCGCCACGGGCTTGCCCGAAACGGTCGTCCACGGCTCGCCCCTGCACGTCGTGCGCGTCGAGTTGCTGCAGCCGGCAACGCCAAAGCCTTGACCCACCGTCGGAGGCTTCGCTGCTGTTTTTGCAATCCTGCTCGCCCGGGCGCATCTGCCCGCCGCAACCTTCATCGGACTTGTCCGGCGTTTCCCTCGGGTAAAATCGCCCGCGGTTCGGTCCTCTTCATGCCCCAACCTTCCTGACCTTCGCCCATGAAAAAAGTCATCAGTGCCCGCGACGTTGAAGACCTGCTCCGCCGGGGCGTGGACCTGCACTCGATCCCGGCCGACGCGCTGCTGACCCCTTCGGCCCGCGATTTGATCCGCGACGTGCTCGAATCCGGCCGCGGCGGGGCGCGCCCGGGTGCCGCGGCGTCGCCCGCCCGCAGTGGCCCGCCGCCAGCCCCCGCCCGCCCGCTCAGTTCCAAATCCCCGCGCGCCGAGCTGGAGGCCTTTTTCCACTCGCCGCAGGCCCTCGAGCTCAAGCAGCAGATCTGCGAAATGGGCCGGCGCCTGTGGCTGCGCGCCTACGTGGACGGCAACGGCGGCAACATGGCCATCCGCGTGGGCGAGGACATCGCCCTTTGCACCCCCACCCTGGTCAGCAAGGGCGCCCTCAAACCGGAGGACATGTGCCTGGTGGACTTCGAGGGCAACCAGCTCCTGGGCACGCGCAAGCGCACCAGCGAAATCCTCATGCACCTCCAGATCATGCAGCGTCAGCCCAAGGCCGTGGCCACGTGTCACGCGCACCCGCCCTACGCCACCGGCTTCGCGGTGGCCGGCATGGCCCCGCCCACCTGCATGTTGCCCGAGTACGAGGTCTTTTGCGCCGTGGCGGTGGCGCCGTACCGCACGCCCGGCACGCCGGAGATGGGCAAACTGGTGGCCGACCTGGTGGACCAGCACAACACCATCCTCATGGCCAATCACGGCGTGGTGACCTGGAGCCACAACAACCTCGAAGAAGCCTACTGGCGCATGGAGATCATCGAGGCCTACTGCCGCACCCTGCTGGTGACGACCCAGCTCGGGGTGAAGCCGCAGACCTTTTCCCCGCAACAGCTCCAGGACCTGCTCAAGATCAAGCAAAGCCTCGGCTACGTGGACCCCCGCTACGGCCTCAAGGAATGCGAGCTGTGCGACAACGACGAGTGGCGCCCCGGCGTCACCTGCCAGATCCCCGCCCGGACCGAGCCCGGCGCGGACTTCGACCCCGGAGCCGAGGCGGTGGTGCAGGCCGTGACCGACCAGATCTTGGCCCAGTTGAAGTGAGGCGTCATGCGGCCGGAGCCCACCTACGCCGGAAGCACCTCGGCCCGCGGCCGGGGAAAACGCCCTTCCACCACGTCCTGCACCCAGATGTCCTCATCGAGTTCCTCCCACCGCAAGGCCCGACCGCCCACGCGGAGGCGCCCCCGGGCCAGCGCCTCCTCGCTGGCCCGGGCCAGACGGGGGAATTTGGCGGCAGGGAAGCTGATCCAGCGTTGGTCGGCCAGCTCGAGCCACACGCGTCGGCCTTCCACCCAGCAACGCACGGCAGAAACCGAGGAAGCGGCGTTAGATTCCATGTCCATGGAAACGAATATCGGCGGCGATCAAGGCCTCGCGAGGCTCCTCCACCAGCCGCTGAATGTCACGCAACTCCGCCGGGCGAGAACCGAAGTTCGCCGCCAGGCGGACCGGCTCCAACCAGTACTTGGCCCCGTGGTCATCACGTGCCACATGGATGTGAGGCGGCTCGTTCTCCTCCCGGCTGTAAAAATGGAACCGGTAAGGCCCGATCCGCATCACCGTCGGCATTGGATTATTCTCCGCTCGCTGGCCGGGCTGTCAACCTGCCACCCACCACGTCCGGCTAATCAACTTCAACGTCCCGGCGCTCAAGGACGGTCGCAAACGGGCCGCCCCCTGACCTCCGTCTTGGTGACCTTTGTGCCTTGGTGGTTGGCCGCATGAAATCCCTCGACGCCAAGCTTGCCGAAATTCGCGCCCATCCGCGCACGCGCACCTTCATCCTGGCCGACGCCAAGGACGCGGACATGGCCTTCGGCGTGCGCGCGCCGGGGCCGCGCACCTACCTCTCCGCGCGCGGCGCCCGGCCCGCCCAGTTCTCGCCCGAGGTCTGGACCCGCGAGGAGTTCGGCTACCGCAACCTGCCCGAGTTCCTCGACATCATCCGCGAGGTCGTACACCAGGGCCTGGTGGACATCATGCTCATGTCCGCCTACGTGAATGACCTGCTGACCATCAAGGAAGGGCTGTTCCGCAACTCGCCCGTCACCCCCGCCGCCCGCGCCAACGACTCCACCGACGTCTGGGCCGCCCGCCACGGCAGCTACACCCGCGAACCGGCCCGGCCGTTTCGCAGCGCCAGCATTGACCACATCCAGTGCGGCCGCATCGAATGCGACCGCACCACCGGGGAGTTCCCCGGCGCGAACCTCGGCCTGTACAGCGTCACCTGGGTCAACGAGGTCGAGCAGGACCGCCGCACCCTCGAGGCCTACAAGGCCTTCCGCGAGGAGGCCGAGCGCAAGAAGTTCCGGCACTTCCTCGAGGTGTTCGACCCGAACGTGGACAGCGGCATCCCGCCCGAGAAACTGGGCGAATTCATCAACGACAACATCCTGCGCACACTGGCCGGCGTGCCCGAGGCCGGCCGGCCGCTGTTTCTCAAAATCGTCTATCACGGTCCGCGCGCCCTCGAGGAGCTTTGCCAGTACGACCCCCACATGGTCGTGGGCATCCTGGGCGGCAGCGCCGGCACCACCTACGACGCCTTCAAGCTCATCCACGACGCCCAGAAATACGGCGCGCGCGTGGCCCTGTTCGGCCGCAAGATCAACCACGCCGAGCACCAACTGGCCTTCATCGAAATGCTCCGGCTCATCACTGACGGCCGCCTCACCCCCGAAGAAGCCGTGCGCGCCTACCACGGCGTCCTCCAGGCCAGGGGCATCAAGCCCCACCGCCCGCTGGAAAAGGACCTCGAACTGACCGACCCGGTCATGAGCTACGGCGGCGGCCGCGCCCGCACGATGGTGGAGGTTGGCCAGAATCCCCTGGCCACCGCGGCAGGACCACAGTCGAAGGCCGAAGACCGGCCGCCGGGGGATAAAATCCGAAGTCCGAAGTCCGAAGTCCGAAATCCGGCCCCTGACGGCGCCCCTCCGGTGACGGATTCTCCGCCGGCCGCCCATCCCGGGCCGCGGGCCTCGGATTCCCCCGCCCCCGCCTGGCCGGTGCGGGCGGACGGCTCGCCCGACTTCGCGCGCATGACCTCCGCCCAACGCCTGGCCTACGACGCCTGGCGGTTGCGGCGGCGGTTTGGTTGACCCCCGGGCCGGTGCGCGCGCGAGGGGTAACCCGCGGACATTGTCACTCCGCCCGCCCTCGGGCATGCTGCGGGCTCTGATGAACCAACCGCCGCCAAAACTCGAGTGGCTGGTCTGGAGCGGTCTGGGGCTGGCCGTGGGACTGGTGCTCGGCGCCTTCGCCTACTCCCGGCTCGCACCGGTCCCCCGCCCGGCCGGTCCCCCGCTGCCGGTGTTGAGTCGGGTGACCGGCTTTACGCTCACCAACCAGGCCGGGGCGGTCGTCACGGCCGAGGTGCTCCTGGGGCGTCCCTGGCTGGCGTGCGTCATCTTCACCCGCTGCCCCGGCCCGTGCGTGCGGATGACGCGCAATCTGGCCGCGCTCCAAAAACGCCTGCCGGACGCGGCCCACCTGTTCCTCGTCACGCTCACCGCCGACCCGGCTTTCGACACCCCGGAAGTGCTGCGCCGCTACGCCGCGGCGTTTGGCGCGGATACCCGGCGGTGGCACTTCCTGACCGGCCCGCAGGTGGAACTCTACACCTTGGCCACGCGCCAACTGCTCCTGGCCGTGGGGGAAAATCCGGACCCGGCCCGCGCGCGGCCCGAGGACCTGTTCATCCACAGCACGCGGGTGGTGTTGGTGGACGCCCGGGGACGGGTGCGTGCCAGTTACGACGGCGAAGACCCGGCCGCGCTGGAAGCCGTGCTGGCAGACTTGCCGAAGCTGGCGGCCGAACCACCTTAGCCCGGATGTTTCACGCGCGTTTCGACCGAACCGACGAAAGCCCGGGTAGCGCAGGCTTCCAGCCTGCTGTGTCGCGGGTTTCCAAACCCGCAGCGTACTCCGCCTGTCCGACATCCGCCGACTTGGAAATCGGCAATACAGCAGGCTGGGAAGCCTGCGCCACGTCTGATGTGTGAAATCTCCGGGTTGGCGGGCACCATGCAGCCTCCGCGCGCCGGGTTGACCGGGCCCACCGGAATCAACCCCATCGCCCCGACCCGGCCCGCCGGCCCAACGCCCCCATGAACCTGACCGACCTGCCGACCCTGAACGCGGCCCTGAACGCCACCAGCACGCTGCTGTTGCTGGCGGGCTACATTTGCATCCGCCGCCAGCAGCGCGTGGCGCACCGCAACTGCATGTTGGCCGCCTGCGTCACCTCGCTGGCCTTTCTGACCTCGTACCTGATTTACCATGCGCAGGTGGGTCACACGCGCTTCACCGAGCCGGCGTGGTTCCGGCCGTTTTACCTGGGCCTCTTGTTCACGCACCTGGTGGGCGCCATCGCCATCGTCCCGCTGGTCCTGCTGACATTGGGGCGGGCATTGCGCGGGCGCTTCGAGCAGCACCGGCGGGTTGCGCGTTGGACCTGGCCGCTGTGGATGTACGTGAGCGTGACCGGCGTGCTCATCTACTGGCTGCTCTACCACGTGTTCCCCCAACGGGCCTGAAGCGGCCGCGGGCGAGAGGCTGCCCCTCTGCGACCGGCGCCCGGCCGGATGGGCCCGGGCCGGCCGGCATCCGGCGGGTGCTTCCGCTTCAATACACCGCCAGGGTGTCCAGCACGGCCCGGAGGCGCGGCACTTCGTGCGTGCGAAACAGGTCGGTGCGGCCCAGCGCCGCCAGCACGGCGAAGAACGGCTCGGCGCAGCGCACCTCCTCGCCGAAGTACTCGAAGGCGTGCGGCAGCGCGTGACAGACCGGGAACCCCAGCCGGCGCAGCCGAAAGGTGTTCAAAAACACGCGCATCTGGTGCCGCACCCGCACGGCGCTGTCCTGGAGGTTCCGGTAGTAAAAACCCAGCCCGGGGTCCACGAGGATTTTCTCCACACCGCACCGCGTGGCGGTCTCGATCTGCCGGGCAAAGTACTCCTCCATCCGGCGCACCGGGTCGGCGCCGAAATCAAAATCGCCCACCGCCCGCACGTGTTCGCCCTGGACATAACACAGGATGACCGCCGCGTCGTGGTCGGCCACCAGGCGGAACATCTCTTCGGCCCCGGCCACGCCGGTCAGGTTCAACACCGCGGCGCCGGCTTCCAGGCAGGCCCGGGCGACCGCCGGCTGGTAGGTCTCCACGGACACCAGCACCCCGGCGGCGGCCAGTTCGCGCACCACGGGCAGCAGACGGCTGTTCTGGCCGGTCTCATCCACCCGCGCCGCATGGGCCAGGGTGGACTCGGCGCCCACGTCCACCAGATCGGCCCCCTGGGCGGTCAGCACGCGGCCCCGGCGGACGGCGCGTTCGGCGGTGAGGCACACGCTTTCGCGGTACCAGGAGTCGGCGGACAGGTTGATCACGCCCAGAATGGCCGGCCGGGTGTTGAAGGCGAAGTGGCGACCGCGCAGCGCGAATTCCCGGACGCGTGCGCCCAGGGCCTCGCCGTGCGTGGCGGCCAGTTCCGCCAGATGCTCCAGGCTCAACATGGGCGGCACTATACCCGCCCGAAACGCCCTGCCAAATGGGACCGGCCCCCGCGCCGCCCGTTTCCCCACCCGAACGGGAAAAAAGTTGCGCCCGACCGCGCTCACCGGTTGCAGTCTCCGGGCCGGCCGCTACCCTCTGCCCTCCCCCGCCGGGCGGCCGCCACCGGGTGGGCCGCGGACGGGGGGACGAAACTTCGAGCCGACATGATTGGATATCTGCGCAGTTTGTTGGACCCGCACAAACCGCCCGCGCGCGCGGGCGGACCGATGGTGCCCGAGCCGCCGGCCGGGCCGCGCCCGCCCGCGCCGGACAACCAGAACCGGGGCCAGACCTACAGCAAGGTCTTTCGTTACCGTCTGCCCGACGGCCAAACCCGGGAACCCGAGCGGGTCGAGGTGGTCGGCTCGTTCACCCACTGGAAACCCGTGCCGCTGGTCCGCGACGGCCGGCTGGACGCCTGGCATGTGACCATCCACCACATCCCCGGCAACCGGACCCACCACTACATGCTGTTGGTGGACGGCCAGCCCACCTACGACAAAACCTGCGACGGCCTGGCCGTGCCCCGCGGTTTGGAGGAGGAGCAATACCAGCTCCAGACCGACAAGGGGCCGCGCGTGCTCATGCTCTTCGCCCAGACGCGCTGAGCCGGGCGGGCTCCTTGCGCCGTTTCGCCGCGTCCCGCCTCGGGCCGGGCTTGCCCGGGCGGGCGGTTCGGTTTCCACTGGCCGCATGAATCCGCCGTCCACCGCCCGGCCCCGGACCCGGCTCACGCGCCGGGATTTCCTCCAACGCACCACCGCCGTGACCGCGCTGGCCGCCACGGCCGCCCCCGCCCGGCCGGCGCCCCGCTCCGTGCCGCGCCTGCCCCCCGGACCGAACAGCAAAATCCACCTCGGGCTCATCGGTTGCGGCGGCATGGGGCGGGCCAACCTGAACAACTGCGCCCAATATCCGGACGTGGTGGTGACCGCCGCCTGCGACGTCTGGGCCCGGCGCCGCGACAGTGTCGTGGCGCAGTTCAAGGACACCTGCCGGCCCTATCACGACTTCCGCGAGCTGCTGGCCCGGCCGGACGTGGACGCGGTCATCATCGCCACGCCGCCGCACTGGCACGCCCTTCAGGCCATCGCCGCCTGCGAGGCCGGCAAGGACATTTACCTGCAAAAACCGATGACCCTGCACCTGGGCGAAAGCCTGGCCGTGCGCAACGCGGTCCGGCGCCACGGCGTCATCAGCCAGATCGGCACCCAGATTCATGCCAGCGACAACTACCGGCGCGTGGTCGAGTACATCCGCGCCGGGCTCCTGGGCCGCATCGGCGTGGTCCGCACCTTCAACGTGATGAACCAGTCGCCCGACGGCGTCGGACGCGCCGGCCCCACGCCCGTGCCGGAGGGGCTGGACTGGGACCTGTGGTGCGGGCCGGCACCGCGGTGCGACTTCAATCCCATTCTGGCCGCCGACTCCTACAACCACAGCTCCTGGCTGGCCTACTCGGGCGGCTGGACCCCCGGCATGGCGCCGCACATCATTGACCTGCCGGTCTGGGCCCTGGACCTGGGCTATCCCACCCTGACCAGTTCCGCCGGGGGACGGTACATCCTGCGTGATGACGGCGACGCCTACGATCACCACGAGGTGCTCTGGCAGTACCCCGGCTGCACGCTGACCTGGATGTCCACCCTCACCAACAGCTACGACTTCCAGATGAAGGCCCAGTCGCCCGAGCGCCGCCTGGGCATCTACTTCCAGGGCGAGAACGGCACCCTTTACGCCAACTACGGCATGTTCCGGGTGCTGGCCGAGGGCCACCGGCTCGACGGCAAAGCCGCGCCGCCGCCCTCGTTGCCGCCCTCCCCGGGGCACGAGCGCGAGTGGCTGGACTGCATCAAGTCCCGGCAGCAACCCAGTTGCAGCGTCTTCTACCACGTGCGCGTGGACGTGCCCATCGTGCTGAGCCTGCTCGCCCTGAAGCTGGGCCGCTCGATCCGCTTCGATCCGGCGCGCGAATGGATCGTGGGCGACCGGGAGGCCGCCGAGCTGGCCGTGCCGCGGTACCGCGCCCCGTGGAAATTCCCCAGGGAATACCTGCGGGGCTGAGCCGCGGCGCGGCGCGGTCGGTCCCGCCGCGCGGAAACCCGTTGCCAAGAGACCGGCCCCGCCCTAGCCTGCGGACGTGGAAAACGCGGGGTTCAACACCACGACGACGCGGTAGCGTCCCGGCCGGCCGCTGGGGACGCCCACGCCTCTGACTGTCGCGGTCCGGGGCGTTTTTGTTTGCCGCCGCGGCCGCGCCCGACCGGGTCGTCCGGCCCCGGCCCGCCGCCCCGGCCACCGGGGACAACGAACCCGCACCCTTTTTATGGCAGCGACGGAACCATCGCCCAAAACGGAACGCAAAACCCTCGACGAGCGGGCGCGGATGTCCGAACTGGAGCGGCTGCGCCACTCCTGCGCCCACGTGATGGCCACGGCCATTCTGCGCCTGTGGCCGGATGCCCAGTTCGCCTACGGCCCGCCGGTGGACAACGGGTTTTACTACGACCTGGAATGCTCGCACCGGATCGCGCCGGAGGATTTCCCGAAAATCGAGGAGGAGATGCGCAAGGAAATCCGGGCCGATCACCCCTTTGAACGGATCGAGGTCACCCGCGAGCAGGCCCGGCGCGACGCGCAAAGCGGCCGGCTGGGCGCCCTGAGCGAGCGGCCCGGCCACCCCAGCAAGTTCAAGCTCGACCTCCTGGGGCAAATCCCGGAGGGCGAGCCGATCACCTACTACCGCAACGGGGATTTCGTGGACCTGTGCGCCGGGCCGCACGTGCCGCGCACCGGCCACATCGGCGCGTTCAAGCTCACCAGCGTGGCCGCGGCCTACTACCAGGGCGATGAAACCGGCCCGCAACTCCAGCGCATCTACGGCACCGCGTTCCCGACCCGACAGGAGCTCGACGAGTACTTCGCCATGCTCGAAGAGGCGAAGAAGCGCGACCACCGCAAGCTGGGCGCCGAGCTGGGGCTGTACGTGATTGACTCCGAGTACGTCGGCCCGGGCCTGCCGCTGTGGTTGCCCGCGGGCGCCGTGCTGTGCGAGGAACTCGAGAAACTCGCCCGGGAAACCGAATTCCTGGCCGGCTACGTCCGCGTGAAGACCCCTCATCTGGCCCGCGAGAAAATGTACCGGACCAGCGGTCACCTGCCCTACTACGCCGAGAGCATGTTCCCGCCGATGGAGCTGCGCGAGCCCACGTCGGCCGCGGCGGGCACCCCGGGCGCGGGGCCCGACCGCTACTACCTCAAGGCGATGAACTGCCCGCACCACCACCGCATCTTCGCCGCCCAGCCGCGCAGCTACCGCGACCTGCCCCTGCGCCTGGCCGAATACGGCACCTGCTATCGTTACGAGCAGTCGGGCGAACTGTTCGGCCTGATGCGCGTGCGCTCGCTCAACATGAACGACGCCCACATCTACTGCACCGAGGAGCAGTTCGCCGAGGAGTTCAACGCGGTGAACCAGATGTACCTGAAGTACTTCAAAATCTTCGGCATCGAACGGTACGTCATGCGCTTCAGCACCCACGCCCCCGCGGGCCTGGGCAGGAAGTACGTCAACGAACCGGAGCTGTGGAAGAAAACCGAGGCCATGGTGCGCCGCGTCCTGCAGGACTCGGGCCTCAATTACATCGAGGTGCCCAACGAGGCGGCGTTCTACGGCCCGAAGATTGACGTGCAGGTCTGGAGCGTCATCGGACGCGAATTCACCCTGGCGACCAACCAGGTGGACTTCGCCGTGCCGGCGCGCTTCGGCCTGGTCTATCGCGACCGCGACAACACCGAGAAAACGCCCCTGTGCATCCACCGCGCCCCGCTGGGCACGCACGAACGGTTCATCGGCTTCCTCATCGAGCACTACGCCGGCAACTTCCCGCTCTGGCTGGCGCCCGAACAGGTGCGCGTGCTCACCCTCGGCGACGACGAACCTTTGGTGCGTTACGGCCGGCAGCTCGTGACCGAACTGCGCGCCCACTTCGTCCGGGCCACCGGCGATTTCTCGGCCAACAAGCTCAACGGCAAAATCCAGGAGGCCGAACGCGCCAAGGTCCACACGATGTTGGTCGTCGGCCCGCGCGACCTGGCCGCCGGCCAGGTGAGCGTGCGCGTGCACGGCCGGGGCCACCTCGGCGCCCGGCCCCGGGCCGAGGCCATCGCCGACCTCCTGGCCGCCATCCGCGAGCGCCGCCCCTGAGCCGCGCGACAGCGACGGGCTTCGGGGACCGACCCGCGCGGACCTTCGCCCCCGGCGCGCGCGCCGCGCCATGGTTGCGTCCCGGGCCCCGGCTGCCTACGTTCTCCGCGTGATTGATGTGCTCGACAGGGCGCCCGGCAACGCCCCCGCTCCTTCCGCCGCGCGACCGACACTGCCCGCGGCGCGCCGGGAAGAACTGACGCTCGAAATCCTCGAACTGCGCCGGCGTCTCAACGCGGTCATCCTCGCCCACAACTACCAGGTGCCCGAAATCCAGGACGTGGCCGACTACGTGGGCGACTCGCTCGGCCTGGCCCAGCAGGCCGCCCGGACCCGGGCCGACGTGATCGTGTTCTGCGGCGTCCATTTCATGGCCGAAACGGCCAAGATCCTGAACCCGGACAAGCTCGTCGTGCTCCCGGACCGGGACGCCGGTTGTTCGCTCGAGGCCAGTTGCCCGGCCGACCAGCTTGCCGCCCTCCAGGCCACCAACCCCAATTTCTACACCATCGCCTACATCAACTGCTCGGCCGCGGTCAAAGCGCTCAGCGACGTGATCTGCACCAGCGGCAACGCCGAGAAAATCGTCCGCGCCGCCCCGGCGGAGCGCGACCTGCTCTTCGTGCCGGACGAGAACCTCGGCCAGTGGGTCATGGAACGCACCGGCCGGCCCATGACCCTGTGGCGGGGCAACTGCTACGCGCACGTCGAGTTCCGCCGCGACGCCATCCTGCGGCTGCGCCAGCGCTACCCCGACGCCCCGGTGGTGGTGCACCCGGAAAGCCTCCGGGAGGTCCGCGAACTGGCCGACGCGGTCTGCTCGACCGAGCAGATGGTGGCCTACTGCCAGCGCAGCCCCGCGCGGCGCTTTGTGGTGGTGACCGAGTCGGGCATCATCCACCGGATGCAAAAGGAGTGCCCGGGCAAGGAATTCATCTGCACCCCGGTCTATGACGTGATGCGGATGCCCGCGGACAACTGCCGGTGCAGCGAGTGCCGCTACATGAAGCTCAACACGCTGGAAAAACTGCGCGACTGCATGGTGCGGCTCCACCCCCGCATCGAGTTGCCGCCGGACCTCCTGGAGCGCGCCCGCCGGCCCATCGAGCGGATGCTCGAAATCTCCGCCCGGCCGTAAAACCCCGTCCCGCCGCCGCCCCGGGCCCGCGGCGGCAAGCCGAGGCCGCCCGCGCGGCACGCTGCCCATTCCTCGCGAATCGGCCCGGCCCTTCCCCCATCATCCGCCGCGGCGACCGCCCCGACGCAGCCCCGGCTCGACTTTCCCCGCCCGTGCGGCTAAATCCCCGAACCACATGGCCGACACCGCACCGACCCCGCCCGCCGCGCCCAGCCGTGCCACCGTGTTTCGCCGCCGCCTGGCCAGCTCCCTGTTGCTGTGGTCGGTCACGGCAGGGGCGCTTTTTGCGCCGCATCCGGTGGTGGCGGGCACCTGTTTTGCCGGCATCCTGCTGGTGCTGGCCGGGCTGGGGTTGTGGGAATTTTACGGCCTGGTCCGGCAGCGGGGGCTGGAGTGTTTTCGCGGCTGGGGACTGCTGGCCGGCTGGCTGTTGATCGGCAGCACGTTTGTGTACCTCTCGGGCCTGACCGGGGCGCCGCGCCTGCCGGCCAAGGCCAACGATTTCGAGACCGGCCTCCTGGTGGTGTTCGTGCTGGGCCTGTGCCTGTGGCGGTTTGTCTCCCGGCACCGGTCCGCCGGCCTGCCGGCCATTTCGACCACGCTGTTCGGCCTGATGTACGTGCCCTGGTTGCTGAACTTCATCCAAAAAATCAACTTCTTCCCGGGCATCGAGGGCCGTTGGTACCTGGTCTATTTCCTGGTGGTGACCAAGTTCAGCGACACCGGCGCGTACGTGGTGGGCTCGCTCATCGGGCGGCACAAAATGGTGCCGCACATCAGCCCGGGCAAAACCTGGGAGGGGTTCGCCGGGGCGGTGGGGTTCTCGGTGGGGGCCAGCGTGCTGGTGGCGCACCTGGCCGGCCCGCGCCTGGCGGGGATGCACCCGGGGCACGCGGTGGGACTGGGCCTGATCCTGGCGGTGGGCGCGGTGATCGGCGACCTGGTCGAGTCGCTCTTCAAACGCGAGGCGGGCGTCAAGGACTCGGGCCGGCTTTTCCCCGGCATCGGGGGCATCCTGGACCTGCTGGACAGCATTCTGTTCAACGCCCCGCTGATGTACCTATATTTGCGGCACGTGCTGACGCGGCCGGCCTGAAACGCCCCGCCGGGAACCGGTCGTCCGCCGCACCCGCCGCCTTTGACCGCATGAAAAACGTCGTCCTGCTCGGCAGCACCGGCTCGATCGGCACCAGCACCCTCAAGGTGGTCGCCGACCTGCCCGACCGCCTGCGCCTGGTGGGCCTGGCCGCGGGCCGCAACGCCCGCGGGCTGCTGCAGCAGGTCCGCCGCTTCCAACCCGAGGCGGTCTGCCTGAGCGACCCGGCCGCCGCCGCCGAGCTGGCCCGGGCCGTGGAGGGGCCCACGCAGGTCTTCGCCGGCCCGGAGGGCCTGGTGCGCCTGGCCACCTGGCCGGGGGCGGACCTTGTGCTCATCGCCATCGTGGGCACGGCCGGCCTGGCCCCCGCCCTGGCCGCCATCCGCGCCGGCAAGGACATCGCCGTGGCCTCGAAGGAAATCCTGGTCCTGGCCGGGGAAATCGTCATGGCCGAGGCCCGCCGCCACGGCGTGCGGGTGTTGCCGGTGGACAGCGAGCACTCGGCCATTTTCCAGTGCCTGGACGGCCGCCCGGCGAGCTCGGTGCGCCGGCTGTGGTTGACCGCTTCAGGCGGGCCGTTCCGCCAAACGCCGCGGGAGGAGTTCGCGGCCATCACCGTCGAACGCGCCCTGGCCCATCCGTCCTGGGTGATGGGCCGCAAGATCACCATTGACTCGGCCACGCTCTTCAACAAGGGCCTGGAGATGATCGAGGCGCGCTGGCTCTTCGACGTGGACATGCCGCGGGTGGGCGTGCTGGTGCACCCCCAGAGCGTGGTGCACTCGATGGTCGAATTCGTGGACGGTTCACTGCTGGCGCAGCTTTCCACCCCGGACATGTGCCTGCCCATCCAGTGCGCGCTGACCTACCCCGAGCGCGTGCCCAGCGAACGGGTGCAAACCGACTTCACCCGCATCGGCCAACTGACCTTCGAGGCGCCGGACGAGGACCGCTTCCCTGCCCTGCGCCTGGCCCGTCGGGCCGGCGTGGTGAGCGGCACCCTGCCGGCCGTGCTCAACGCCGCCAACGAGGTGGCGGTCGAGGCCTTCTGTCAGGGCCGCCTCAGCTTCCCGGACATCACCGAAACCGTGGCCCGCGTGATGGATCGCCACGCCGTGGTCGAGCATCCCACCCTCGAACAACTCCTTGAAGCGGACGCCTGGGCGCGCGCCACCGCCCGCGCCGGCCTCTGACCCGCATGGGCCTGCCGCACCGCATTTCCACCCTGCTCTACGCCTTCAGCCCGCGCGACGAGGTGCTCCTGCTCGAGCGCGCCCACGAGCCCAACCGCGGTCTCTGGAGCCCGCCGGGCGGCAAGCTCCACACCGCCGAGGGCGAGTCGCCCTACGCCTGCGCCTGCCGCGAGGCGCGGGAGGAAATGGGCCTGGAACTGACCCCGCGCGACCTCCACCTGGCCGGCCTGGTCAGCGAACACGGCTACGCAGGCCAGGCCCACTGGTTGATGTTCCTCTTCGAGGTCAAACCCCGCCTCGACCACCTGCCCCCGCCCGGTCCGGAAGGCCGTTTCGCCTTTTTCCCCCGGCCCGCCCTCGAGGTGCTGGCCCAGCCGGAGACCGACCGCGAGATGATCTGGCCGCTGTTCTGGCGGCACCGCGGCGGCTTCTTCGCCGCGCACTGCCGCGTGCATCCGGACGGCCGCCACGAGTGGCAGGTGGAGGAAACCCGCAAGCGCCGCCCCGCCGCAGCGGACTTGATCTCCGGGCCGCCGGTCGCGCCGGCCATCGCGCCGGCCGCCGCCGGAACCCCTCCCGACGAAACCCCGGTCCCGCCCGCGGCTGCGGCAGTCCGCCCGGCCGGGGAGCCGGTGATTGACCTGCACAGCGACGCGCACTTCATGGCCGAGGCGTTGCGCGAGGCCCGGCGGGCGGCGGCCGCGGCCGAGGTGCCGGTCGGCGCGGTCATCACCCACGCCGGCCGGGTCATCGCCCGGGCGCACAACCAGGTCGAGCTGCTCAAGGACGCCACGGCCCATGCCGAAATGCTGGCGCTGACCCAGGCCCAGGCCGCGCTGGGCGACTGGCGCCTGAACGCCTGCACCCTCTACGTGACCAAGGAGCCCTGCCCGATGTGCGCCGGGGCCATCGTCCAGGCCCGCGTGGGCCGCGTGGTCTTCGGCGCGCCGGACCCCAAGGTGGGCGCGGCCGGGGGCGCGCTCAATCTCCTCCAGTGGTCCGCGGCCAACCACCGCTGCCAGGTCACCGCCGGCGTGCGCCTGGAGGATTGCCGGCGGCTGTTGCTCGAATTCTTCCGCGCGCAGCGGTCCGGCAAAAACGGGGAGACCGCGCCGGGTTGAGCGCGGCCGGCGGCGGCCGGTTCAACTGACCGCCCGCACGGAAGCCGGTTCGTTCCGGGCATCGCGGGCCACGCCCTGAGCGCGCGGGTCCAGCACCGGCCGGCCGTCCACCAGAAAGCGATACAGGTGATGGCCGTGGTGCAGGGGCACCTGAAGAATCCAGGCGCCGTCCGGCTGCCGTTGCATGGGGTGGGCATCCGGCTGCCAGTGGTTGAAATCGCCCACCAGACTGACCTGGCGGGCGGCGGGAGCGGAAAGGATGAAGGTGACCGGCTTGGTCATGCGCCGGGCCGAGTAGCGGTGCAGCCCCCGACCGGGCGCGGCGGAGTGTGGCGAAGCAGGCGATGGCGTCATCACGGAGTTTCGGGGCGACACCGGTTTTCATGGCGTCCCCGTACGGGGGGCATGTTTTAGCAGGTGCCATGCCCGAAACCGGTCGCCGATTGCGCGGCGATGGGGGGTTGAGAAACCGCGCTTCGTCGGTATGGTTGCCCCGGAAACCACCGAGCCAACCATGAACGCGAATCCGAACCCCGCGCCTGCCGCCGCGCCCCCGCCCGAGCCGGCCCGGGCCCAATTCCCCCCGCGGCGGATTTTGCTCCCGCTGGACCTCTCGGCGCACAGCTTCCAGGCCCTGCCCACCGCCGAGGCCCTGGCGCGGCTGGGCGGCGCCACGCTGCAGCTCTTGCACGTGGCCGAGCCCATCGCCTACCCCACCGACCTGGGCTACGCCCCCGTCCTGTCCGGCGAGGTCGAGGCCGGCCTGCACCAGGGCGCCCAGCGGCGGCTGGAGGAACTGGTCCACGACCTCAAAACCCGGGGCCTCACCGCCGAGGCCCGGCTGCGGGTGGGCCGGCCGTTTCTGGAAATTGCCGAGGCGGCGCGCGCGGCGGCGGCCGACCTGGTGGTGGTGACCACGCACGGGTTCACCGGGCTCAAACACGTGCTCCTGGGCAGTACCGCCGAGCGGGTGGTGCGCCACGCGCCCTGCCCGGTCTGGGTGGTGCGGCCGCGCGCTCCGGCTCCCGAGTCCGCGGCCGCGGCCGCCGGGGTCGAGCCGGGTTTCATGCTGCGGCGCGTGCTCATGCCCACGGATTTTTCCGAACCCTCTCGCGAGGCCCTGGCCTACGCCCAGGCCGTGGCCGGGCGTTTCGAGGCCGAGTTGATCCTGGCCCACGTGGCCGAGCGGCCGTATGTGGACCCGAACCTGGCCGAGATTGACACCCGGGCCTTCGAGGACAACGCCCGGCAAAGCACCCAGCAACAACTCGACAAGGCCGTGGCCGCGCTGCGCGCGGCCGGATTGCGGGCCAGCGGCCGGTTGTTGACCGGGGTGCCCTGGAACGAGGTGGCCGAGCTGGCCCGGCGCGAGGCGGTGGACCTCATCGTGGCCGGCACCCGGGGGTTCACCGGCCTGAAGCACATCCTGCTGGGCAGCACCGCCGAGCGCATCCTGCGCCACGCGCCCTGCCCGGTGGTGGTGGTGCGCCAGGGACCGGCCTGAAGCCGCGCCGCGCGTGCCTTGCCCGCTCGCGCCGGGCGCGGTAAGGTCTGGCCATGACGATGCCGGGTAGGTGGTTTTCCCTGCTGTTGACGGGCTTGGTGGCTGCTCCGGCGGAACCCGGCGCCGCGGAAAATGCCCCGGCGCCGTCGCGCCAGGTCTATGTCCTGCCCATCCGCGAGGACATCATGCCGCCGCTGACCTACCTGGTGCGTCGCGGGGTCAAAGAGGCCATGGAAGCCCGGGCCGATCTGCTGGTGCTGGACATGCGGACCGACGGCGGCCGGGTGGACGTGACCGAGGAGATCATCCGCATCCTGGGCCAGTTCCAGGGCCGCAAGGTCACGCTGGTCAACGACCGCGCCTTCTCGGCGGGCGCCTTCATCGCCGTGGCCACCGAGCAAATCTACATGGTCCCGCAGAGCGTCATCGGCGCCGCCGCCCCGATCCTCATGATCCCCGGTGGCGGGGTACAGGAGATGCCGGCCACGATGGAGGCCAAGATGAACTCGGCCATCCGCGCCCTGGTGCGCAGCCAGGCCGAGAAACACGGCTACAACCTCGAGGTCGTCGAGGCCATGATTGACCGCAACCGCGAGGTCATCATTGACGGCCAGGTCATCAACCGCAAAGGCGACATCCTCACCCTCACCGACACCGAGGCGGCCCGCACCTACGGCGACCCGCCCCGGCCGCTCCTGTCCTCGGGAACGGTCCATGACCTGCCGGCCCTGCTCCAAAAACTCGGCTTCGCCGACGCCCGGGTCACCCGCGTCGAACCCACCGGCGCGGAGCAACTGGCGTTCTGGGTCAATTCCCTGAACTGGCTGTGGCTGATCCTCGGCGCCGCCGGCATTTACCTCGAACTCAAGACGCCCGGCTTCGGGCTGCCGGGGATCGTGGGACTGGCGGCCATCGCGCTGTACTTCCTGGGCAGCTACATCGCCGGGCTGTCGGGCTTGGAATGGCCGCTCCTGTTCGTCCTGGGCCTGGTGCTGGTCGTCCTCGAATTGTTCTTGTTCCCGGGCACCTTTGCGCTGGGGCTGATCGGCGCGGTGCTCATGCTCGTGACGGTGGTCATGGCGATGGTGGACCACTACCCCGGCATGCCCACGCTGCCCACCCTGCCGCAATTGCAGGCACCGCTCCAGGACCTGCTCTACGCCGCCCTGGGCACGGTGGTGGTGGTGCTCGTGCTGGGCCGGTTCCTGCCCAAGACCCGGCTCTACGGCATCCTGGTCTCGCACGCCGCCAGCGGCATGGAAAGCGTGCGGCAAACCGCCCAGGACCGCGCCCGCCTGCTGGGCCGCGAGGGCGTGGCCCTGGCGGCGCTGCACCCCGGCGGCAAGGCCCGCTTCGGCGAGGAGGTCCTGGACGTCATCACCCAGGGTGACCTGATCGAAAAGGGCGCCCGGGTGCGCATCGTGGACTTCAGCGCGCGCGAGGCGGTGGTCGAACCGGTCCAGGAAAACTCCCCCGCCCCGGCTGCGCCGCCCGCCCCCGCCCCGGCCCACCAGGGCGCTTGACCCGTTGGTCTCACCACCGGGCCGCTACGCTGCTGACGCAGGCATCGGGCGGTAATCGCCCGGGCGGCGCCCTCCCCAAAGCCGGCCCGGATGCCGGCGCTCCCGCCGCGCGCCCGCGGCGCGGGCGGCCGGTCCTGGCGGAACGGCCTTGCCGGACGGGCCGTTTCGGCCAACAGTGATAGCGACTTCCGCGCCCGGCCCGGCGCCGGTGCCGGAAGTTCTCGCGACCGCCAGCCGGCCCGTATGAATCCGGTCCCACCACCCGCTCCGGCCAACCTCGACTACGTCGAGGACCAACTGGCCGCGTACCAACGCGACCCCGCCTCGGTCCCGCCCGAATGGCAGGAGTACTTCCGCCGCTGGGGCAACGGTGCGCTGCGGGCCCCGCCCCTGCGCCGGGCGCCGTCCTTCCCGCGCCGCAGCCTGTTCAACCCCGCCGGCGGCCCGGCGCTCCCGCCCCCCGCCGCCACGCCGGCGGAGGACCTCGAGACCATGCTGTTGCTCCAGCAGCGCGTGGACCGCCTGGTGCGGGCCTACCGCACCCGCGGGCACATCGTGGCGCGGGTGGACCCGTTGTCCAACTTCACCCCGTACGTGCCCCAACTGGACCCGCAGTTCTACGGCTTCTCCGAGGCGGACCTGAACCGGCGCTTCTACGTCGAGACCCTCGCGCGGGACCGCCGCCTGCCGCTGCACGAAATCCTCGCCCGCCTGCGCGAAATCTACTGCGGCGCCGTCGGCGTGCAGTACATGCACATTGACGACCTGCGCATCCGGCACTGGCTGCAGGACCGCATCGAAAGCCCCGCCTTCCGCGCCCGGCTCAGCCGCGACGCCCAGCTCCGCATCCTCACCCGGCTCACGGACGCGGTGGTCTTCGAGCAGTTCATCCGCAAGAAATTCGTCGGCGCCAAAAGCTTCTCCCTCGAGGGCGGCGAGACGCTCATCCCGACGCTGGACCTGGCCATCGAGAAGGCCAGTGAACTGGGCGTGCGCGAGATCGTCCTGGGCATGGCCCACCGCGGCCGGCTCAACGTGCTGGCCAACATCATCGGCAAAAGCCCGCGCGAAATCTTCCGCGAGTTCGAGGACAAGGACCCGGACCTGTACCTGGGCGGGGGCGACGTGAAATACCACCTGGGCTACAGCAGCGACTACCTGACCGCCGCCGGCCGGCGGGTGCACCTCTCGCTCTGCTTCAACCCCAGCCACCTCGAGTTCGTCAACCCGGTGGCCGAGGGCCGCGTGCGCGCCAAGCAGGACCGCGCCGGCGACCCCGAGCGGCGCCAGATCATGGCCCTGCTCATCCATGGCGACGCGGCCTTCATCGGCGAGGGCGTGGTGCAGGAGACGCTCAACCTCAGCCGCCTGCCCGGCTACCGCACCGGCGGCACCGTGCACATCATCGTCAACAACCAGATCGGCTTCACCACCCCACCCAGGGAGGGGCGCTCGACCCTGTATGCCACGAGCGTGGCGCGCATGTTGCCCGCGCCGGTCTTCCACGTGAACGGCGAGGACCCCGAGGCCGTGACCCGGTGCATCCAACTGGCGCTCGAGTTCCGCCAGCAGTTCCAGCTCGACGTGGTGCTGGACCTGTACTGCTACCGCCGCCTGGGCCACAACGAGGGCGACGAACCCTCCTTCACCCAACCCGAACTGTACCGGCTCATCGAACAACGTCCGCCGGTCCGCGAGGCCTACCTGGAACACCTCCTCAAGCTCGGCGGCATCACCCGCGAGGAGGCCGATGAGATCGCCCGCCGCCGCCAGGAATGGCTCGAACAACACCTCAACGAGGCCCGGGGCACCGGTTACTGCGCCCTGCCCCCCAGCAGCCTCTCCGGCATCTGGCAGGGTTACTACGGCGGCCCGGAGCGGCGGGAGGACGAGCCGGACACCGGCGTGCCCGCGCCCCGGCTGGCCGACCTGCTGGTCCGGCTGACCACCGTGCCGGACGATTTCACCGTGCACCCCAGGCTCAAGCGCTTCCTGGAAGCGCGCCGGGAAATGGCCGCGCAGCGGCGCCCGCTGGACTGGGCGACCGGCGAGGCCCTGGCCTTTGCCACCCTGGCCGAGGCGGGCTACCGCGTGCGGCTCTCGGGTCAGGACTGCGAACGCGGCACCTTCAGCCAGCGGCACGCCGTGCTGCACGACTACGAGACCGGCCGAAAATACTGCCCCCTCCAACACCTGCGCGAAGGCCAGGGACCGGTCGAGATTTACAACAGCCCGTTGTCCGAGACCGGTGTGCTCGGCTTCGAGTACGGCTACAGCCTGGACACGCCCGACGGTCTGGTGCTGTGGGAGGCGCAGTTCGGGGACTTCGCCAACGCCGCGCAGGTCATCATTGACCAGTTCATCGCCAGCGGCGAGGACAAGTGGCGGCGGCTTTCGGGGCTGGTGCTGTGGCTGCCCCACGGCTTCGAGGGCGCCGGGCCCGAGCACTCCAGCGCCCGGATCGAGCGTTTCCTGAGCCTGGCCGGGGAGGACAACCTCCAGATCGCCCAGCCCAGCACCCCGGCCCAGTTCTTCCACCTGCTCCGGCGCCAGGTGCTCCGTCGCTGGCGCAAGCCGCTGGTGGTCTTCACCCCCAAGAGCCTGCTGCGTCACCCGGAGGCGGTCTCGCCGCTGAGCGACCTCGCCACCGGCCGGTTCCGCCGCGTGCTGCCCGACCCGCGCGGCGTGCCCATGCGCGAGGTGCACCGGGTGTTGCTGTGCAGCGGCAAGATTTACTACGAACTGGAGGCCCGCCGCCGCCAGTTGGGCCGCGAGGACGTGGCCATCCTGCGGCTCGAACAGTTTTACCCCTTCCCGTGGCCGGAGCTGGAAAGCCTCCTGGCCGAATGTGCCCCCGGCACCCATGTCATCTGGGTCCAGGAGGAGCCCGAGAACATGGGCGCGTGGTACTTCCTGCGCGTGACCGTGAGCATGGCCTTCCTGGGCCGGCTCCCCTTCAGCGGCGTTTGCCGTCCCGCCTCCGCCAGCCCGGCCACCGGCTCGCACGCCGCCCACGAAATCGAGCAGGAGCAGTTGCTCGAACGCGCCTTCGCCGGGGAAGACCACCAGCCGCGCCCGCGCACCGAAACCATCGTCGGCACCAAGCAAACCGCCCTCACCCCCGCCTGACCATGCCCCTCGAACTCGTTGTCCCGTCCGTCGGCGAATCGGTCACCGAAGTCGAAATCGGCGACTGGCTCAAGCAACCCGGCGACCCCGTCCGCAAGGACGAAGCCGTCGTGGTGCTCGAGACCGACAAGGCCACCGTGGAAATCTACGCCCCGGCCGACGGTACCCTGGGCCGCCAACTCAAGGCCCGGGGCGAGAAGGTCAAGGTGGGCGAAGTGGTGGGCACCCTGGAAACCGACCGCGCCCCCGCCGCGGCACCACCCGCCGCCACTACCGGGGCACCCGCTGCGCCGGCGGCAAAACCCGCTGCCACCCCGGCCGTGCCCGCCGAACCCGCTCGGGTCACGGCCGAACCGTCCGCCCCACCCGCCGCCCCTCCCCGTGTGATGCCCGCCGCCGCGCGGGCCGCCGCGCAGGCCGGCTTGAAGGCAGAAGAAATCCCCGGCACCGGCCCCGGCGGGCGCGTGCTCAAGGAAGACGTTCAACGCGCCCTCGAGGCCAAAGCCGCGCCTCCGGCACCGGAATCCGCGCCCGCCCCTGCGCCGGCCGCGGCACCTTCCACCCCGGCCGCCGCCGCAGCGAGGCCGGCTCCGGGCGACGGCCGCGAGGAGGAGGTCGTGCCGATGAGCCTGCTGCGCCGCAAAATCGCCGAGCGGCTGGTCCAGGCCCAGAACACCATGGCCCTGCTCACCACCTTCAACGAGGCGGACATGACCGCCGTAATGGCGCTGCGGGCGCAGCACCAGGAGGCGTTTCAGAAGCGCTACCAGATCAAGCTCGGGATCATGTCCTTCTTCGTGAAGGCGGTCATCGAGGCGCTCAAGGACGTGCCGGCCCTCAACGCCGAAATCCGCGGCACCGACATTGTCTATCGGAACTACTTCGACATTGGCGTGGCCATCGGGGGCGGGCGCGGCCTGGTGGTGCCGGTGCTGCGCCACGCCGAACGGCTGAGCTTCGCGGAGATCGAGCGGGCCATTGCCGATTTCGCCCAACGAGCGCGGGACAACAAACTCCGACCCGATGAACTGGTCGGCGGCACCTTCACCCTCACCAACGGCGGCGTGTACGGCTCCCTGCTCTCGACCCCGCTGATCAACCCGCCGCAGAGCGGCGTGCTGGGCATGCACGCCATTCAGGACCGCCCCGTGGCCCGCGACGGCCAGGTGGTCATCCGCCCCATGATGTACCTGGCCCTGACCTACGACCACCGCATCGTGGACGGCCGCGAGGCGGTGACCTTCCTGCGCCGGGTCAAGGACCTGGTCGAAAACCCCGCCCGGATGCTGCTGGAGGTCTGAGCATGTCTGCGAACCAGTTCGATTTGGTTGTCCTCGGTGCCGGGCCGGGCGGCTACCAGGCCGCGTTGCGCGGCGCCCAACTGGGCCTGCACGTGGCCTGCGTTGAACGCGAACCCGTGCTGGGCGGCACCTGCCTGCGCATCGGCTGCATCCCCAGCAAGGCCCTGCTCGAGTCCAGCGAGAAGTTCGCCGAGGCCCGCCACGCCCTGGCCCGCCACGGCATCAAGCTCGGCTCCGTCGAGCTGGACCTGCCGGCCATGCTCCGCCGCAAGGACGCCGTCGTCGGCGCCCTCACCAAGGGCGTCGAGGCCCTGTTCAAGAAAAACCGCGTCACCCGGTTCACCGGCCACGCGCGCCTGGCCGGCCCCGGCCGCGTGGTGGTGGAAAACGGCGCCGGTGCCACCGAGCTGAGCGCCCGGCACATTCTGATCGCCACCGGCAGCAAACCCGCGCCCCTGCCCGGCGTGGCGTGGGACGGCGAGCGCCTCGGCACCAGCACCGAGGCGTTGAGCTACCCCGAGGTGCCGCGGCACCTGGTGGTCATCGGCGCCGGCTACATCGGCCTCGAACTGGGCTCGGTCTGGCGTCGCCTGGGCGCGAAAGTCACGGTGTTGGAATTCCTGCCCCGCATCCTGCCGGGCATGGACGCCGAGATTGCCGCCGATGCCCAGAAGTTGCTGGCCAAACAGGGGCTCGAGTTCCGGCTGAACACCCGCGTGACCGGCGCGGCGGTCACGGGCGACACCTGCCGCGTCGAGATCGAAGGGGCCGAGCCGATCGAGTGCGACCGTGTGCTCGTGGCCGTGGGCCGCGTGCCCAACACCGACAACCTCGGCCTCGAGACCGTGGGCCTCACCCTCGACGACAAGGGCCGCATCCCGGTGGACGAGCACTTCGCCACGCGCGTGCCGGGCATTTACGCCATTGGCGACGTGATCGGCGGGCCGATGCTCGCGCACAAGGCGGGCGAGGAAGGCGTGGCCTGCGTCGAGCGCCTGGTCACCGGCTACGGGCACGTGGATTACCAGACCATTCCCGGCGTGTGTTACACCGAGCCGGAGATCGCCTCGGTGGGCCGCACCGAAGAGCAGCTTCAGGCCGAGCAGGTCCCCTATCGCAAGGGCGTTTACCCCTTTCTGGCCAACGGCCGCGCGCGGTCCCTGGGGCAGACCGAAGGCCGGGTGAAAATTCTGGCCGACGCACGCACGGACCGCGTGCTGGGCGTGCACATCCTGGGGCCGCGCGCCGGCGAACTGATTGCCGAGGCGGCCGCCGCCATGGCCTTTGGCGCGAGCAGTGAAGACCTGGCCCGTGTCTGCCATGCCCACCCCACCCTGGCCGAAGCGCTCAAGGAAGCCGCCCTCGCCGTGGACGGCCGGGCGCTGCATGTGTGAAGCCCGCGGATCCGACCGATCCGACCGCCCCCCGCGCCGTTGCCATTCCGGCTTCTGCCCCCCAACTTCTGGCATCTCCCCCAGCGGCCTCCGGCTTTGACCTTCGGCCTTCGACCTTCGCCCCTCGGTACGGGCAGCAGCGCCGGAGGTGGCGCCTCACCCCGCCGGCTGGGAGCGAGGCTGGAGGGGACCGGCCTTGAGGCGGCGCAATTCCATTTGCCGTTGCAGGGCGGCCACGCGTTCGGCCGGCGGCGTGTCCGGGTGGGCCACGCGCCGGGTCAACTCGGCGATTTCCCGGTCCAGCCAGCGGTCGCGCGCGCGGCGCACCGCGTCCATGAGGATGCGCGAGCGTTCGGGGATGGCCTCCTCGAGGGCCACCGCTTCGGTCACCAGGGCGGTGGCGACCGGATCGGCCAACGCGGCCAACAGACCGGGCACGTCGAAGTTTTCTCCGCGTTCCAGGGCCGCGAACCGGACCTCGAGCGTGCGCCGCACCACGGGATGCTCGATCCAGGCCAGGTCCAGGTGTCCCCGCGCCCAGGCGCCCAGCTCGGCGTCCAGCAACACCAGACGCAGCAGCCAGAATTCGGTGGCCGAAGGACGCGGCGGGCCGGTGGTTTCCGGGGGCGGCTCGGGCCCGGGCTCGGCCGGGGAACGTACCGGCGCGCGCTCCGGCTTGAGGAATTCCGCGCGCACCGCCTCGGTGCTCACGCCCAGCAGGCCGGCGGCCTTGCGCGCGACGGTCTCGGTGAGCACCGCGTCACCGGTTTTGCGCACCGCCTCGCCCAGGCCGCGCACCACCTCGGCCCGGCCGCGGTCGGTGCCCAGGTCATGTTGCCGGCACAGGTGCGCCAGCAGGTGGTCGAAGAAGCCCGTGGCGCGCTCGATCAACTGCCGGAACGCCGCGCCGCCACGCTCGCGGATGAAGCTGTCCGGGTCGTGCGGGGCGGGCACGGCGGCCACGCGGATGGCCAGGCCGGAGGCCAGCAGGTCGTCCAACGCGCGCAGCGCGGCGTTCTGACCGGCCGTGTCCGCGTCGAAGCAGAGCACCACCTCGTTGACGTAGCGCTTGAGGATGCGGCAGTGCTCGGCGGTCAGGGCGGTGCCCTGGGGGGCGACCACGTTTTCCACCCCGGCCATGAAGCAGGCGATGAGGTCCAGTTGGCCCTCGCAGATGACGGCGGTGCCGGTGTCCAGCAGGGCGCGCCGGGACTTGTCCAGGCCGTAGATGACCCGGCCCTTGTGGAAGAGCGGGGTTTCGGGCGAGTTGATGTACTTGGCGGTCTTTTCGTCGCCGCTCAGGACGCGGCCGCTGAAGCCGATGACCCGGCCCTGTTCATCGCAGATGGGGAACATGAGCCGGCCGCGGAAGCGGTCGTAGTAACGGGGCGGGCCGCCGCGCGCGTCGTCCTTGCGGACGATGAGGCCGGCCTGCTCGACCACGGCGAGGTCGTAACCCTTGGCGCGCGCCCAGTTCACCGTGTCGTCCCAGGCGTCCGGCGCGTAGCCCAGGCGGAAGAGCTTCACGGCCTCGGGCGAGACGCCGCGCTGCGCGAGGTAGTCGCGGGCGATCTGGCCGGCGGCGTCGTTGGCCAGGGCGGCCTGCCAGCGCTGGGTGATCTGCTCGTGGATTTGGAACAGCGTCTCCTTGAGGAACCGCTGGCGCTCCTGGCCGGGCATCGGCTCGAAGTCCAGCGGGATGCGGGCGCGCTCGGCCAGCCGGCGCACGGCCTCGAGGAAGGAGAGGTGTTCGATCTCGCGGACGAAGGTGAAAACGTCTCCCCCCTTGTGGCAGCCGAAGCAGTGGAAGATCTGGCGCTGGGGATTGACGTGGAAGCTGGGGGTCTTCTCCTTGTGAAACGGGCACAGGGCCACAAAACTGGCACCGGCGCGTTTGAGCGGCACGTAGGCGTTGATCACGTCCACGATGTCGCTCGCGGCGCGGATTTGCTCGAGGGTCTGCGGGGAGATCAACCCGGGCATGGCTGGTGGAATTCAAGGCTGCAAACGCCCCGGTGGGCAAGCCTCGGGCGGTCGTCACAACCGGTTCAGGCGCGGGCCGTGCCGCTGCTGAGCCGGACGGCTTTCGCGGTCCGCTCTCATCCCTTCAGCAGGTGCGTCCCGCCCAAACCGGGCGCCGGTGCGCCGCCGCGGGGAGTGGCTGGCGCCCAGGCGGGCCTTGTCGGCCCCCCGCGGGGCGGGTAGCGTGGCAGCCGCTGAAGCCTTGGACGATGAGGACCGGGCCCATTCAACCGCGCGGCTCACTGCCGGGACCATGAACGCTCTGCTGGCCTATCTGGACGCCGTGGGCGCCGACCTGCGCCGCGGCGACGCCACCGAACACACCCATCGGCCGGCGCTCAAACAGCTCCTTGAAGCCGTGGCTCCGGCGGTGACGGTTGTCAAAGAGCCGCGCCGCATTGCCTGCGGGGCGCCGGATCTGGCCGTGCTCCGCCGCGCGGATGACCTGGTGCTGGGCCACGTGGAAGCCAAGGACGTGGGGCTGTCGCTGGATGACGCCGTCAAGTCGGAGCAACTGCGCAAGCGCTACCTGCCCGCCCTCACCAATCTGCTGCTCACCGACCACCTCGAGTTCCGCTGGTTTGTGAACGGCGAGGAACGGGACCGGGTGCGGCT
>JBBIJZ010000015.1:0-52704 GCA_037445715.1 Verrucomicrobiales bacterium
CGCGCGCCGTCCGGCCCGGCCCAGCACGCGCGCCAACCGCCGCAGACACTGCTCGGCCGGGTCAAGGTCGTCCGGGCGCAGCCCTTTTTGCGGGCCGTAGATGCGGGTGCAGCCGCGCGGACCCAGCAGGCGGTTGCGCACGTCCACGGCCACGAGCAACTCGCCCCACGCGGGTCGGCGCCGCGGCGGCCGCACGCGCGCCAGGGCGGCCAGTTCCGTCCACCGGGTCAACGTGCGTCCGTCCCGCGCCAGGAACCGCCAACCCAACGCCCGCGCCAGACCGAAGCCCGCGTCGTTGGTCGCGCTGCCGCCCAGGCCCACCAGCGTGCGGCGAGGCCGGCGTCGGGCCACGGCCCGCAGCACGGCGCCCAGACCGAAGGTGTCCAGGTCGAACGGATGGAACTTCCCCGGGGGCAAGCGGGCCAGTCCGATGACGCGCGCCGATTCGACAATGGCCAGCCGCCGACGCGGCTCCCACCACCAGCGCGCCCGCCGCGGGCGGTGCGCGGCGTCCACCGTGGCGACCTCGCACGCCTCGGCGCCCAGGAGTTGACCGAGCAATTCGCCGAAGCCATCGCCCCCGTCGCTGATGGGCAGCAGGTCCAGCGTGTCGGCCGGTCGGCTGGCGTGCCAGCCGCGGGCGATGGCCCGGGCGGCGGCGGTGGCACTGAGCGTGCCCTTGAACTTGTCCGGGCAGATCAACACGCGCCGCGGGCGGTCGGCGGCCGCCGTGCCCCGGGTCCGCGCGGCGGGGCGGTTTTGCGGACGCGTTGCGGGCGGGCGGCTCACCGGGTCCAACTCGGCTGCTCGGGCAGGCAGGCGTGGAATTCGCGCAGCAGCGCCTCCTGGTATTCACCCGCGAACCGGAGTTGGCGGAAGCGCTCCAGGCCCTCGTCGTAGAAGCGTTGCCAGGAGTCCTCCTCCCGGCCGGGCAGGATGGGGAAAAACAGCGCGCGGTTGGCCACGGCCGCCTTGTAGTCGCCGGGCGCGTCGCCAATCATCAGCACGTGGCCGGGGGCGTACTTGCCGCCGGCGGCCAGGCGGAGGTGATCGGACTTCGAGCCCAGCTCCTGCCCGGCGATGAGCCGCACGTAGGGCCGAATGCCGTGTTCCTCCCACTCGCGTTCGAGGGCGGGGGTGGGGGTTTGCGAGACCACCATCGCGTCGGCAAACCCGGTCAGGCGGTCCAGGCACTCGCGCACCAACGGGAAGGGCGGCACGCCGAAGACCAAGTCCTCGATGGCGGCGTTGACGGCGCGGGACCATTCGAGCACGGGGGCCAGCTCGGTGGCACCGTCGCGGATGGCGGCTTCGAGGGTGCTGTTGGTCAGGCGGGGCTCGCGGGCGATCCAGGCGTCGAGGGCCTCCGTGACGGGCACCCGCACGCCGCGCGCCTGCACCACCGGGCGCTCGGCCAGGAGGTTCAGGGAGTTGGACAGGGCGGGAAAGCGGTTGATGCCGCGGGTCTTCGAGTAGAGGTTCACGAATTCCCACACCTCGCGGGCGTAACGGCTGACGGCCTGGAGGCGGAAGTGCTTGATGAACTGCGGGGTGAAACACTCCTTGTGCTTGATCTCCATCGTGTCGAACACGCACCCGTCGGAATCAATGCCCACGAAGAACTCGTGTTCCGGCTGAAAGCCCGTCAAGGGGTCGGATTGGTCGCTCATAACTGATGTCGGCGGCGGCTACGTTGCTGGGGAAGTCCCCGGCAAGTCAATGGCGCGGGCATGGAACGGGGAGCGTGGGTACCCCGGGTGCCGTTGGACGTGCCCGAAGACGGGCTGCTCGGCGCGATGCGCAGGATCGCACCGACGTCCGCCTGGTCACAGTCCCGGGGAAAAGCCGGTGCAACCGGGTTTCGCGGCCGGCGACGGTCGCAGGAGGCGAGAGATGGCCCGGGTGCGCGGTGCGGTGTCTGCTTGCACGCCGTTCCCGGCACCGGTGTTGTTGGCCACAAAGGCCGGGTTCGGCGAGGCCGTTGTCCCGGCGAACGGCAACACCAGGCCGCCGCCGGCGCCCGTGGCGTGGATCAGCAGCCCGTTGCCGGAGGGCGTGATCGTCACGTTGGTCACCGCCTGGAGCGTCACGGCGTCGGTCAGACCGTTCAGCGATTTCACCACCTGGCCGGCTGCAATCTTCGCCACCGTCACCGAGCCGTCGGCGAGTGCCGGCGTCTGGACGATGTTCGGGGGGAGGGCAGTGACCGTCGCGGCGCTGCCGGCGGTCGTGGCATGGATGGCGTAAGGGGTCGCGCGCACCTCCTGGCGCGGGCTCAGGACCTCGAACGCCCCGACGACGTTGGTGCGGACGGCCAATTCCAGCCAGCGGCTGGGCCGGTGAAGGCGCCGGGTCCGAAGTCGAGCACCGTGCTGAAGATTCCGGCCGTGACCGCGACGGTGTTGGTCAGGACCAATCCGCCGAGGGGACTGCCGCCATTCGGGGCGCTGAACAGGCTGAAGGTCAGGTCATCGGTGCCGTCGGCGGGAACGCCGTTCCAGGTGAGTCTGCCCTGATACTGGAAGCGGGTTCCCGCGGCGAGCAATATCCCCGGGGCGGCAATTCCCAGCCAGAGGAGCCACAGACGAACCAGGGGTGAGTGCGTGTTTTCATGGGCGAGTCGGGGTTCACAGATGCCGTTGTCGTGGCCGAGACGTGCCGAAGCGGGCGGTCGTGGAGTCCGTCTGGTTCCGCGTCAAATCCTCCCGCAAGATGTTGATGGGGCTTCGTATGGGCGAGACAATTGCGACTCAGACAGGCCTGTCCAGTTGCGCTTGGGCCGGTCCCGGACTTCATGCAGCACCAGTTGCGCCCGGGGGGACAAGTTGTTGAAGGGCACCGCGGAATGGTCGGACCAGAACCAGGCCCTGGTTTTTTCGCTCTCCGACGCCGGGAGGAAGACAACCTCTACCCAGCCCACCAAGGCTTCGTCCTCCTCCGCATCAGCAGCCGCACGTTGACTGCCAGCCCATGCCCGACCAATGCCCCGCCTCCGATCAAGCACGGACCGCCGGCACGACCTCGGCGAGGGCTTCCCTGTTGGCGATTATCTGCTCCAGACCGTCAAACGAGACACAGCACGCCCGCCATCCCTTTGCCGAAAGGAGTTCAGCCGCTTACCAGCTCAAAGACCGCGACCGCCGGATTTTCCGGAGCGCCACCCAAGGCCTCGCGCTTCGCAGACTCGTCATCCCGCACCGCCGTTTTCCCGGCTTCCCCCCAAAGCACACCGCGTCCGTCCCCAACCCGGCCCACCGGCCGCGTCCTCCCGTGAGCGGGCAGTGCCCGACCGTGTTCAGGTCAGTTCCCAGCCCTTGCGGTAGCTGCCCTTGAGGTAGGCCTCCGCCTCGGGGCAATTGGGCGACTTCATGGCGGCGGCGTCCCATTCCATCTTTTTGCCCACGCGCAAGGCCACCAGGCCCAGGAGCCCCACTTCGGTCAGGGCCGCGCCGTACTCGAAGTTCGCGCTGGCCGGCGGCCCACCCTTGCAGGCGTCCAACCAGTCGCGGTGATGGCCCTTGGAGCGGGGCAGGGTCTTGGGCGGGCGCTGGAAGTCGTCCATGCGCGAGCCGGGCAACAGGCGGGGGTCGCCGGCCCAGCCGGGGCAGGTGATCAGGCCCTTGTCGCCGATGAACAGCGTGCCGTTGCCGCCCGCGCCCAACTGGTCTTCGGGTTCCAGACCGGGCGGGCGCGGCGGGCGCATGCCGCCATCGTACCACGTGAATTTCACCGGGGGCATCGTGCCGCGGGCGGGGAACTCGTAGTAGTAAATGCCGCCCGGCGGGGCCATCTCGGTGTCCACCCCGCCGGCTCCGTAGGCCTCGATGCTGGTGGGGGCCTTGAGGTCGAGCACCCAGCAGGGGGCGTCGAAGTTGTGGCAGAAGAAATCGCCGATGGGGGCGGTGCCAAAGGCCCAGTAATCCCGCCAGGTGACCGGGGTGTAGGCGGAGCTGTAGGGCCGGGGCTCGCGCGGGCCCAGCCAGAGGTCCCAGTTCACGCCCGGGGGCACGGGTTCGGCGGGCGGGCGGCCGGCGTAGAACCGTTTGTTCCAGCGGCTGGCACTGGTCCAGGCGTGCACTTCGCGCACGGCCCCGATGACGCCGGCGTGAATCCATTCCCAGGTCTGGCGGATGCCCTCGCCGGAGTGGCCCTGGTTGCCCATCTGCGTGGCCACGCCGGTCTCGCGGGCCACCCGGGCCACCAGTCGCGCCTCCCAGACGTTGTGCGTGAGCGGCTTTTCGCAATAGACGTGTTTGCCCGCCCGCATGGCCCACACGCTCACGCAGGCGTGCAGGTGGTCCGGCGTGGCGCACACGATGGCGTCAATGGCCTTTTCCTTCTCGAGCATCTCCCGGAAGTCCTCGTAGGCGGCCACCTTGAAGTTCGGGGTTTTCTGGCCGTAATGCTTTTCGGCCTCGGCCTTCACCGGCAACCGACCGGCCACGCCCCGGAAGTAAAAGGCCTCCAGGTCCTCGTGCTCGACGGGGTCGGCCACGGCCATGATCTGGGCGTCGGCGTGCCGGAACAGCTCGCGCATGTTGGTGCGGCCCTGGCCGCCGGCGCCCACGATGGCGATATTCACCTTCTCGCTGGGCGGCACAAACCGGGGCCCGCCCAGCACGTGGCGCGGTAACACGGTGAGCGCCGCGCCGGCGGCGGCGGTGGCACGCAGGAACTGACGGCGGTTGAGCAAGGGCGCGGTCGTTTTCATGGCGGGTGCTGTACGGGGTCGCATGTTCTCGGGTAAAGATCGGAGGGATTCTGCGACGCGACCGCGCGGGACTCAACCGAAATTCCCCGGCCGGCGAGGTCCGGACCGGTCCGCGCCGAATCCGTTGAACCCGGCCCCGCTCAACCGGTGCGCGCCGCTTCCCTGGCCCAGGTGTCCTTGAGGGTGATGGTGCGGTTGAAGACCAGCCGGCCGGGCCGCGCGTCCGGGTCGAGCGTGAAGTAGCCCAACCGCTCGAACTGGTACCGCCACTCCGGCCGGGCTTCAGCCAGGGCCGGCTCCACCCACGCGGTCACGACTTCCAGGGAGTGCGGATTCAGGTGCTCGAGGAACCGGCCGTCGGCGTCCGGCTCGGGCACGTTGAAGAGCCGGTCGTAGAGGCGTACCTCGGCGGGGAGGGCGTGCCGGGCGCTGACCCAGTGGAGGGTGCCCTTGACCTTGCGCGTGGCGTGCGGCCCGCCGGTCTTGCTGTCCAGATCGGCAGTGCAGCGCAATTCGATCACCCGGCCCGCGGCGTCCTTCACCACCTCGTCGCAGCGAATGATGTAAGCGTACTTGAGGCGCACCTCGCCGCCGGGCCGGAGGCGGAAATACTTCGGCGGCGGGTCTTCCATGAAATCGTCGCGCTCGATCCAGAGTTCGCGGCTCAGGGGCACGCGGCGGCTGCCGGTGGCGGGGTCTTCCGGGTTGTTGACGGCCTCGACCTCCTCGATGTGGTCCGGCGGCAGGTTGGTGAGAATGAGTTTCAGCGGACGCAACACGGCCAGCCGGCGGAGCGCCACGGCGTTGAGGTCGTCGCGGATGGCCTTCTCGAGCACGGCGACGTCGGTGAGGCCGTTGTACTTGGTGATGCCGATGTTGTAGGCGAAAGCCCGCAGGGCCTCGGGCCGCACGCCGCGGCGGCGCAGCCCGGAGAGGGTGGGCATGCGGGGGTCGTCCCAGCCGGCGACGTGGCGGTCGCGGACCAGTTGCATGAGGCGGCGCTTGCTCAGCACAGTGTAGCCGAGGTTGAGGCGGGCAAATTCGTACTGGCGGGGCCGGGGCCGGGGCAGGTCGAGGTTTTCCAGAATCCAGTCGTACAACGGCCGGTGGACCTCGAATTCGAGCGTGCAGATCGAGTGGGTGATGCCCTCGAGGTAGTCGCTCAGGCAGTGGGCGAAATCGTACATCGGGTAGATGCACCAGGCGCGGCCGGTGTGGTGGTGCTCGGCGTGGCGGATGCGGTAGAGCACGGGGTCGCGCAGCCAGACGTTGGGCGAGGCCATGTCAATCCTGGCCCGCAGTGTCCGGCTGCCGTCGGGGAACTCGCCGTTCTTCATCCGCTCAAACAGGTCGAGGTTTTCCGCCACGGAGCGGTCGCGCCAGGGCGAAGGGCGCCCCGGCCGGTCGGGCGCGCCGCGGTAGCGGTCCGTCTCCTCGGGACTCAGGTCACAGACGTAGGCCAGCCCCTTGCGGATGAGCTGACAGGCGTACTCGTAGAGCGGGGCGAAATAGTCCGAGGCGTAGAAGGGTTCCAGCTCCCCCGCCGACGCCTCGCCCGCTTCCGCAGGCAGCACCGGCGGGAGGTAAAAGTCCGGCCGGCCGTCGCGGAGGCCCCGCTCGGGGGTCCGGCCGCGGGGCTTGAGGCCCAGGCAATGGTCGGCCCAGCCGGCGATGAGCCACCGCACGTCCGCGAGGATGGACTCGACGTACTCGACCTCCTCCTTGGTCGGGTTGGTGTCGTCCATCCGCAGGTTGCAGAGGCCGCCGAACTCGCGCGCGATGCCGAAGTTCAGGCAGATGCTCTTGGCGTGGCCGATGTGCAGGTAGCCGTTGGGCTCGGGGGGAAACCGGGTGTGAATGCGCGCGTAACGGCCGGCCGCCAGGTCGGCCGCCACGATGTCGCGGATGAAATCCCGGGGCGCCGGCGCGGGGGCGGGCGCGGTCGAATGCGTCATGGCGGAGGTTGTAGCGGAGGCGGGGCCGGCTCACAAGGCGGCGCCCGGGGGGCCAAAAGCGGCCGTGCTCCGGCGCAACCGGCCTCCGGCCGGCTCAAGGCCGAAGGCTGAAGTCCGAAGGTCGAAGGTCGAAGCCGAAGGCCGGAACACCCGGAGCGCGACCGTCCCGGTCGCTCCCGTCGGCATTTTGCCGACCGTTCCTGAGGTGAAACGGGCTCCCTGTCCGTTCCACCAAACCCCTGGCCAGGCGGAGTAGCGCAAGCTGGCAGCCTGCCGTAGCGCCGATTGGCAATCAGCGGAACCAGCTGGCGCTGGCGACGGTCCGCGGGCGACCAGCCCGCGATACGGCCGACTGCCAGTCGGCGCCACGAGGCCAGAGTTTCGGAGCTTCAGAATTTCGGTGTGGTGCAAGCGTCCCGGTTGCTGGGCTGCAGGCCGGAGGCCCGCACCACAAGGGCCGGGGTGGAACGGGCAACTTGCCCGTGCCGCCGGGCTACCAGCCCGGCGGCGCAGCACCGTCCGACTACCGGACCGTCTCCACCCCGCACAGGCACCAGATCAACTCGGGGTTGAAGTGGTGGTAGTCCTCGGTGCGTTGGAAGACCAGGTTTTGCGGCGCGCCCAGCAACGCAAAGACCGGCCGCGCGGCGTCCACCGCCAGCCGGAGGTACTCGAAGCGGCTCTGGTAATCCAGCCCCGGCGTGATCACCAGCAACGGCCGCGGCGCCACCAGCGCCATCACCTCGTGCCAGTCGCAGGGGATGCGCCGTTCCTCGCCCACAAACGCCCCCAGGCGCGGCAGCAGGGGCAGCCATTGTGCCCAGCGGGCCACGCCGCCGGTACCGCTGCCGACCGTGTCCAGGCGCAGCGGGGTCAGGCCGTTGACCGCGATCACCCCGGCCACCCGCTCCTCCAGCGCGCCCGCCACCAGCGCCGCCATCGCGCCCGTGCCGTACCCCAGCAGGTAAATCTGCTGCGGGTCCACGCGCGGATGCCGCTGCAGGGCTTCGACCGCCGCCCGCGTGTCGGCCACCGTCCTGCCCAGCAGCGACCAGCGCGGGTAACGCCGGAAAAAATCACGCGCCTCCTCGATCCGCCCGCCGTGGCCGATCTGGTCAAAGGCAAACACCGCGTACCCGCTGCGGGTGAGGGCCAGATGCGGCGTCTCGTTGCGAAAGTAGCCGGCCACATACCCGTTGGAGACCGAGATGGGATGCAGCCACACAAACGCCGGCAACCGCCGCTCCGTCCCGACCACGTTGGTCGGGTAGTACAGGTCGCCGGGCACGGCGTTGCCGAAGTTGAAGCTCTCCTTGACCACCCGCGCCGGTGGGTCGGCCCGTTGCAGCAACACCGCTTGGGCGCGCGATTCCGCGCCGTACCGCCCGCCCGGGTCCGTCGCCACGGGCGGCGCTTCGCCCAGCAACCACTCCAGACGCCGGCGCAGGGCCGCGCGCGCGGCAGGCCAGTCTTCCGCACGGCTCACCACCGGTCCTTCCGGCGGCGCGAGCACCGGGTCCACGCCCCGCCGCGGAAAGTCCCGCGGCCGGAGGCGTTCGCCGCTGGCGCGCTGCCAATCCTCGTAAGTCGGGTAGATCGGGGCGTCGCTGACCGGCCGGCGGGAGCGGCCGAACTTCCAGTCCAGCCAGTCCAGATAAGCCTCGATGTCCCCCGCGCGCGCGGTGTGCTCGCCGGGCCGGTAGCGGAGGTTCAGGTGCTGGCGCGCGCCCAGCCGCGCGAAGACCGGCAGCGCGGCACGCCAGGTTTGCTCGATGGCCCAGACGCTTTCGACGTCGTCGTTCAGCGCGGTCGAAAGCAGCACCGGCCGCGGTGCGAGGCACGCGATCAATTCGTGCTGGTCCACCGGCAGCTTGTTTTCCCGGCCCACGAAGAAGCGCAGCCGCGGATGAAACCAGTCCGGAAAGGCGCGCGTGATCAGTTCGATGCCCTCGCCGAACTGCGGTTCCCCAAACAGCCGCCAGGTGCAGGCCCCGCCCGCGCCCGAACTGCTCGAAATCACCGCCGCCAGCCGCTCGTCCAGCGCCGCGGCGATCAACGCGGCCTTGCCGTTGCGCGAGTGCCCGGCCAGCGCGATGCGCCGCGCGTCCACTTCCGGCAGGCCCGCCAGATAATCCACGCACCGGCCCGCCGCCCACGCCCGGCGGGTCAGCTTGGACCAGTCGTGGTCGGGCCAGACCTCGACCCACCCCGCCGTGTCGTCCCGCGAGTCCGCCCCTGCGTACACCGCGCCCACGTAGCCGCGGCTCACCGCCACCAGCGCCCAGCGCCGGTGGTTGTCCTGGGTCAGAAACACCGGAAACGGCCCGCGGCCGGGCGGGATCAACACCTCCAGATGCAGCCGCGCGCGGTGCCCGGGCCCGAAGGCCAGCGTCACCTCCCGCACCCGCACGCCGGCCTCGACCTGCTCGCGGCTTTCAACGACCTGCAGGTTGTCCGGCGGCGGCGGCACCGAGCCCCACACGTACTGGTGGAACAAGGCCAACAGCTCCGCCCGGCGCTCCCGCCACTGCGCGCGCGTGCGCACCGGTCGTCCATCCTGAAAGCGCAACGGGTCGGGCAGGCCGGCCTCGCCGGGCAGGGCCTCGAAGTCCGGCGGCGGTTCACCGGTCCGCACCAGCCACGCCTCCCACGACGGACTGGACGGCAGCATCCGCCGCAACTCGGCCAGCGTGGCCTGGCGGCGCGCACGGGCGGCGGTCTCGGAAGCGGTTCCAGCGGTGACCGGACCCGGCATCGTCCCCAGCACCGCGGCCAGGCAGGCGTTCAGCAGAAGGCGCGTCATGGGCGGGTCAGTTCACAGCGCATCACCGGCCGGGTGGGCGAGCGGCGGGCCACTTCCACAAAGCCGGCGCGGCGGAAGGTCGAGGCCAGCCCGGTGTACACAAAGGCGTCGGCCTGTCGGCGCGCGGGCTCGACCGGGTACCCCTCCAGGCAGGTCGCACCGCGGTCGCGGGCAAATGCTTTCGCCGCCTCGAGCAGGGCCCGGCTCACGCCGCGCCCCCGCCAGCCGCGGGCCACGAAGAAACAGACCACCGACCAGACCGGGCGGTCATCCACCGGTTGGAGCGTGCGGGAGCGGGCCAGCCGCACAAACACCGGCCGCGGCGCCAGCGCACACCAGCCCACCGCTTCGCCGTCGGCGCAGGCCAGCAGGCCGGGCGGTGGACCGCGGCGCACCACTTCCTGAAAGGCGCGCCGGTTGGCGTCACCGCGGCCCTGCCGCCAGGCGGCGGCCGGCAGGCGCCACCACATGCACCAGCACCCGGCACAGGCGCCGCGGGGGCCGAACAGCCGCGCGAAGTCGTTCCACCGCTCCGGGGTGAGCGGGTGCACGGTCAACGCCGATCGCGGCGCGGCGGAAGGTTTGGACATGCGGGCAGGCTGAGCCGCGACGCCAACGCGTCAAGCTCGCAGGCGGGGAAGCGGAGGCCGGAGGCCGGAGGCCAGAGGCCGGAAGTGGCGGTCCTTGGCCCGTGGTGGAGGGCAGGGCCGTCCCCGTTCCCCGGCCGGCTGGAAGCCGGCGATACGGCAGGCTCAGAAGCCTGCGCACCGCCGCCGGGCTGGTAGCCCGGCGGAACGGGCAGGTTGCCCGTTCCACCCGGGCCCTGTGGTGCAGGCGTCCCGTCGAACCCCACTACGCCGCTTGCCCGACCGGGGGCTCCACCGATGGCCCACCCAGCCACGTCCGGTCAGCCTGCGCGGCTGCCGATTGCCATGGCGCAGAGGTCTTGTTCGCCGGTGCCGTCCCACCCCTCGGCGCGGACGCCGACCTTCCCGGCACCGACTTTCGACCTTCGGCCTCCGCCTTGGTGCCTTCGTGTCTTGGTGGTGAACTCCCCGTGCGGGCCACGACACCGACCCGCCCGGCCGCGAGTCCCGGCGGCAAACCCCGCTCAGCGCCGGATCAGCCGGTAAAAGCCCGCCGGCACGGTGGCGGGCACGGTGACCGGATGGGTCGCGCCGCTGGGCGCGTCGGTCCAGGCCGGCGGCTCGAGGGTGGGCGTGAACTGCAATACCCACGTCGTCCCCGTGGCCGGCGTCCACGCGATCGTGGCAAAGCCGGGGGCGGCGGGCACGATGGTCAGCGTCGGGGCGTCGGGGGTCTGGATGGCCAGCGGCAACGCCCAGAAGCCGCCGGTGAGGCTGTAGTTGCCGCCGGTCATCGTCGGCCCGGCGGCGGGCTGGCCGAGGGTGCCGCTGAGGCGGAAGACGCCTCCAGTGCTGGTGCCGCCGCCGCCGTCAATGGTGTGCCAGGGGATGGCGTAGCTCTGGGCAAGCGCCGAGAGCGGAAGCGCCAGCGCTGCGACCAGCAGGGCGGCGAGGAGGCGGATTGGAAATCCGCGATACGGCAGGCCAGAGGCCTGCGCTACGCCGCCGGGCTGGTAGCCCGGCAGCACGGGCAGGTTGCCCGTTCCACCCGTTCTGGGCTCCCCTCCTTGGGCCGCCAGCGAGAACGCTGGCGGAAGCGCGCGGGTTGGTCACGGTCCCGCGGCGGCATGGTTCAGCGGCGCTTGTCGGGGTAGGGCGGCGGGGCGGGGATGCGCACGGGCTGTTGCTCCAGGAGGCGCTTGATTTCCGCGATGGCCCGCAGGAGCTGGTCGTCCACGCCGGCGAACTCGCGCGCAGGGTCGTTGTCCACGACGATGTCCGGCTCGACGCCCACGCCTTCCATGATCCACTCGCGGGCCTCGAGGTCGAAGCGGCTGAACTCGGGCCGGTTCAGGTAGCCGCCGTCCAGCAGGGGCAGGGTGCCGCGGATGCCCACCACCCCGCCCCAGGAGCGCTGGCCGATGATGGGGCCGAGGCGGTGCTTGCGGAAGCGGTAGGCGATGATGTCGCCGTCGCTGGCGCTGAACTGGTCCAACAGGAGCACCTTGGGGCCGAGGACCTGGGCGGCGGGGTCCACGTTGACGGCGCCGTTGCGGGCGATGGTCCAGAAGACCGGCTCGCGGCGGAGGCGCTCGGCGATCATGGGGGAGACGTTGCCGCCGCCGTTGCCGCGGACGTCCACGATGAGGGCCTCCTTGTGGAGCTGGGGGTAGAAGAACTTGGCGAACTCGTTCAGCCCCGGCACGCCCATGTCCGGGATGTGCACGTAGCCGACGCGGCCCTCGGTGGCCTTTTCCACGGCCTCGAGGTTGTCGAGCACCCAGTTGAGGTAGTACAGCGGCTGCTCGTTGTCGGTGGGGATGACGGTCACCTCACGGGCGCCTTCCTCTTTGGGCTCGGCGTTGACCCGCAGGCGGACCTGCTTGCCGGCGGTGCCGACCAGGGCGGCGTAGAGGTCGGGCATTTCCCGGGTCGAGCGGCCGTTGACGGCCAGGATGAGGTCGCCGGCCCTGACGTTGACGCCGATTTCGGTGAGCGGGCTGCGGTATTTGGGGTCCCAGTTCTGGCCGCGGAGGATGCGGTCAATGCGGTAGTAGCCGCTGGGGTCGCGGCTGATTTTCGCGCCGAGCAGGCCCTGGGGGACGCGTTCGACCTTGGGCACGTCGCCGCCGCCCACGTAGGCGTGGCCGGCGTTGAGCTCGCCGATCATCTCGCCGATGACGTAGGTGAGGTCGGCCCGGTGGCGGACATGGGCCAGGAGCGGTTCGTAGCGGGCGCGCATGGCCGGCCAGTCCACGCCGTGGAGGTTGGGGGCGTAGAAGAAGTCGCGCATCTGGCGCCAGCACTCGCGGAAAATCTGGGCCCACTCGGCCGGGCGATCGAGGACCACCTTGAGGTCGGCCAGGCTGAGTTTTTTGTCCGTCAGCTCGAGCCGGGCGGTGGGCAGGTCCAGCAGGGCGAAGTCGTCGCCGACCTTGACGAGCATCTTTTTGCGGTCGGCGCTGACGCGGTAGCCGGCCACGTCGCCCAGTTCGGTTTCCTTTTCCTTGTCCAGCTCGAAGAGGCAGAGCTTGCCCTTGCGGAGGTAGTAGAGCTTGTCGCCCACCGAGGTGAGGTGGCGGTAGGTGGAGGCGGGCGGCGGCAGCACGGTGATGCGCTGGGAGAGGCCTTCGGGGTCCACTTTTACCACGACGGGTGGCTCGGCCTTTTTCTCGGCGAGTTTGGCCGCGGTGTCTTTGGCCTCCTCGGGCTTTTTGTCCGGCGGCGTTTCCCGGGCCGGGGCGCCTTCGGGCGCGGGCTGGGGCTTGACGTCCGGCGGGGTGTCCTTGGGCTTTTCCTCGGGCTTGATTTTGACCTCGTCGGACTTGGGCGCCAGGGGTGATGGAGTATCGGCAGCGAGGGTGACCAGGTAAATCCGCTCCATGTCCTGGTAGATGTGGTTCCACTCGGTGGCGCCGTAGGTGGGGTTGAAGGTGCGGTCGGAGACGAAGAACAGGTACTTGCCGTCGCTACTGAACTCGGGCTGGCCCACGTCGAACCAGCCGTCGGTGACGCGCACGGTTTTTTGCTCGGCCAGGCCGTAGAGGTAGATGTTGGGGAAGCGGCGCGGCTCGGGCTGGGTGTAGGCCAGCCACTGGCTGTCGGGGGACCAGGCGAAGTCGCGGATTTCCCAGGCCTCGGACTGCGCGACCAGGGTGACGGCGCGGGTGGCCACGTCCACGAACTGGAGCCGGTTTTTCTTGTCGGTCCAGGCGATGCGTTTGGCGTCGGGCGACCAGGCCAGCTCGTACTTGTAGGTGTCGGCCCCGGTGGTGAGCTGCTGCGGTTCGCCGGTGCCGTCCTGCGGCCGGATCCAGAGTTCGTCCTCGCCGGACTGGTCGCTGACGTACGCGATCCAGCGGCCGTCCGGTGACCAGACGGCGTTGCGCTCGTGGACGCCGGGGGTCTGGGTGAGGTTGCGGGTGGGGCCGTGTTTGGCGGGCACGGTGAAGACGTCGCCGCGGGCGCCGAGCACCGCGCGGCTGCCGTCCGGCGCCACGTCCCAGGTGGTGACTTCGCGACTGACGTCGCGCCAGCCGCCGCGGCCGAGGGCGAGGTCGTCGCGGATTTCCACGGGCACGCGCTCAACGTTTTCGCTGCCCAGATTGAAGCGGTAAAGGTAGCCGCCGTTTTCGAAGACGATGGCGTCGTCGCCCAGGGAGGGGAACTTCACGGCGAACTCGGTGAAGTGGGTGAGCTGGCGCACCTGGCGGCTGGGCAGGTCGAGCACAAAGAGGTTGGCCTGGCGGTGGGGATCGCGTTCGGAGACGAAGTAGATGCGGTCGCCGCGCCACATGGGGAAGAGGTCCTGGGCCGGGTCATCGGTCAGCCGGGTGGTCTGCCTGGTCTCGAAGTCGTAAAGCCAGAGGTCGTCGGCCTGGCCGCCGCGGTACCGTTTCCAGGTGCGGAACTCGCGGAAGACGCGGTTGTACACCAGTTGTTTGCCGTCCGGGGAAAAGCTGCACCAACCGCCGCGCGGCAGGGGGAGGATTTCCGGGATGCCCCCGCTGAGGCGGGCAAGGGTCAGTTCGCCCTTGAAGGGGTTCCACTGCGTGCGGCGGGAGCGATAGACGATGGTTTCGTTGTCGCGCCAGGTCAGCACGATGTTGTTCGGCCCCATGCGGTCGGCCACGTCGTCGCGTTCGAGGGTGGCGGTGTAGGTGAGCCGGCGCGGCTCGCCGCCCTCGCGGGGGATGACGTACACCTCGGTGTTGCCGTCGTAGTGGCCGGTGAAGGCGATCCAGCGACCGTCCGGCGAGAAGCGCGGGAACATTTCGTAGCCGGGATGGCTGGTCAGCCGCCGGGCCACGCCGCCGCGGGCGTTTACCGTGTAGAGGTCGCCGGCGTAGGTGAAGACCAGTTGGTCCCCGTTAATGGCGGGGAACCGGAGCAGCCGGGCCTCATGGGCCTCATCGGCGTGGGTGGCGAGGACGCCGCAGCAAACCACTGCCGCCAAGAGCCGGCCCGGGACAAGACGCGTGCGCATGGGCCGAGGATTCCCCGGCCCGCCGGAAGCGAACAAGTGCAAAGCACCCGCGTGCGGGGGCGCGGCCTGCCCCGCGCTCAGTCGCTGATCGGCACCTTGCGCAGCTCGGTCTTGAGCACCTTGCCGGTGGCGTTGCGGGGCAGGGCGGGCACCTGGAGGATGATGCGGGGCAGCTTGTAGTCGGCCAGGTGCTCCTTGAGGAAGGCGTGCAGGGCGGCGGCGTCGAGCGTCTGCCCGTCGTTCAGGGCCACAAAGGCCACCGGTTGCTCGCCCCGGCGCGGGTCCGGCCGGCCAATCACGGCCGCCTCCTTCACGCCGGGGAAGCGGTAGATGACCTCCTCGATTTCGCGCGGATAGACGTTGATGCCGTTGACCAGGAGCATGTCCTTCTTGCGGTCGGTGATGAAGGTGTAGCCGTCGGCATCCATGTAGCCCACGTCGCCGGTGTAGAGCCAGCCGTCCCGCAACGTGCGCGCGGTGTCTTCGGGGCGTTGCCAGTAGCCGAGCATGACGTTGCCGCCGCGCACGCACAGTTCGCCCACCTGACCGCGGGGCAGCTCGCGGCCGGCGTCGTCGCGGATGCTGATTTCGACCTCCGGGATGGGCAGGCCGATCGAGCCGGGCTTTTGCTCGCCGCGGATGGGGTTGAGGGAGACCACCGGGCTGGCCTCGCTCAGGCCGTAGCCTTCGATCAGGCGCGCGGGCCAGCGGGCGTTGAACTCGTGGAGCGTGTCCACCGGCAGCGGCGCGGCGCCGCTGATGCACAGGCGCAAGGCCAGTTGGGGCGGCGGCGGCACGCCGGCCAGGGCGCGGAACAGTTGGGGGATGGCCGGGAGCACCGTGGCCTGATGGCGGATCAGTTCGAGCAGGAGGTTCTTGGGCGGATGCAGCGAGCGCACCAGCACGATCGAGCCGCCCACCAGCAGCGGCAGCAGGATGCACACGGTGAGCATGAAGCTGTGGAACATCGGCAGCACCAGGGCGAAGCGGTCCACGTCCACCGCCTCGAGCACCTTCCGGCAACTGGCCACGTTGTGCAGCAGGTTGCCGTGGGTGAGCATGGCCCCTTTGGGCCGGCCGGTGGTGCCGGAGGTGTAGATGAGCACCGCCAGGTCCTCGCGGTCCCGCCCCACCGGGGTGAAGCCGGGGTCGGGGGCGCCGGCCGGCGGCAGGGCGGCCTTGTCCAGCAGCCGCAGGGCGGGCCGGGTGGCGGTGAGCTTCGCCACGGCCGCCTGCATGGCCGCTTCGGTGACCAGCACCCGCGCGCCGCTGTCATCGAGGATGTAGGCCACCTCGTCGGCCTTGAGGAAACAATTGACCGGCACCACCACCGCACCGGCCTGGAGGGCGCCGAAGAGGGCGGAGATGAATTCCGGGCAGTTGTTCAGCCAGAGGGCCACGCGGTCGCCCGGCTGTATGCCCATCTCGTCGCTCAGCCGCCGGGCGATGTGCCGGGATTGCGCGGCCAGGTGCTGGTAGGTGAAGGCGTCGTCTCCCCAAAACACCGCGGTTTTGGCGGCGTGGCGGGCGGCGGATTCCAGAAAGGCGTGGGCCAGGTTGGGCGATGCGGTCATGGTTGGGCGAAGTGGAAATCCGCGGCGGGGCCGCTCGCCGGCGGCGACTGGAGACCACCGGGCAAGGCCCACCGGTAACGGGGTTCAAACAGGTTCATGACGACCGCAAAATTAAGAAACCGCCACGCGGCCGCGCAAATGGATTTATCCCCGGGACGCGGGCCACGACCCGCGGGCGTCCGGCTCGGGATCCGGCTTCCACGCCGGCTGCTGGAATCGCGCGTCCGCTTCCTGCCTCCGGTCTTTGCCCCTCGGCCGCCGCGCGCGAACCGATGCGCCGGCGCGCCGATTCTGCTTGCCGGCCGGGGTGGGTTGGACCTTTGCTGGCCCGGCGGAGTGACACGCCATGCATCCCTATCGCCATTTTGTTCAGCACCATGTCGGCTTGCTCGGTCTGGGCACTCACCTACCGTTGGGCGGGCTTGATCCGTTGCCGCGCCCGGTGCTCGCGCCGGACGCGCCCAAGGTCCTGATCTTCTCCCCCCACCCCGATGACGAGTGCATCGTGGGCCTGCTGGCGTTGCGGCTGTTGCGCGAGTCCGGCCACCGGGTGATCAACGTGGCGGTGACCCAGGGCAGCAACCCCGCCCGCCAGGCCGGCCGGCTGGCGGAACTGCAGAACGCCTGCGCCTTTTTGGGCTTCGAGCTGCGCCAGACCGCGCCCCACGGCCTGGAACGCGTCAACCCCGCCGCCCGCCAGAGCGACCCCGCCGGCTGGGCCGCCAAGGTCCGGGTGATCACCGACCTGCTGGCCGCCGAGCGCCCGCGCGTGATCCTCTTCCCGCACGACCAGGACTGGAACAGCACCCACGTGGGCGTGCACTGGCTGGTGAGCGACGCCCTGCGCGCGCTGTCCCCGGCCTTCGAGTGCTTCACGGTCGAGACCGAGTACTGGGGCCAGTGCGACGACCCCAACGCCGCGGTCGAGGCCCGCCCGGAAGACCTGGCCGACCTGGTGGCCGCCTGCTCCTGCCACGTGGGCGAGGTGCGGCGCAACCCGTATCACCTGCTGCTGCCGGCCTGGATGATGGACAACGTGCGCCGCGGCGGCGAACTGGTGGGCGGCCAGGGCGGTGCGGCGCCGACCTTCGCCTTCGCCACGCTCTACCGCGTGCGGCGCTGGCGGGCCGGGCAGTTCGAGCGCCTCTACTCCGGCGGACGGATGCTGCCCGCCGACCAACCGGCCGGCACCTTGTTTGACTGACCCGCCTCTCGGTCCGGGCGCGCCGGCCCGGGCGCACCCGGGGGACCCGCCTCAAAACTTCCGCCCCACCGCCAGGCTCAACGCGTGGCTGAGGTAGGTGAAGTCCCCGTCCGCCAGGCCGCCCGCGCTGCCCCGGACCGTGCGGGTGGGCCCGAGGCCCAGTTGATACACCGCCTCGAGGTCCCACGCCCCCCATCGCCAGGCCGCGCCGGCCGAGAACACGTGCAGCGCCACATCCGGCACGATGGGCTGGTAACGCGCGTCCGGGATGGTCGTTTCCGCGTACCAGTAGCCGGCACTCAGGGCCAGCCGCGGGCCGAGCGTGCGCGTAACGCCGAACTCGTACATGAAGCCGGATTCCCAGTCGAAGCGCACCTCGGTGTCGCCGCCCGGCAACCCCAGCGTGGCGGTGTCCACCGCGTGCCAGTCGGTCCAGTCCACGTTCACCTCGAAGTTCCACGCCGGCGTGGGCCGGTAGGACCAGCCCGCGACCAGGTGCTGGGGGAAGTTCAGCCGGTACGTGGCGTCCTGCGCGAACCGCGCGCCGCCCGCGGCGAACTCGGCCCGGCCGTCGAAGGTCATCTCGCCCGGCCCGCGCCAGCTCAGGCCGAAGGAGTGCCGCGGATGCGGCCGCCACATCACCCCGGCGGTGACCGTGAGGCTTACATCGGAGCCGGTGAAGTTGAGCTGGTCGGCCGGCGCGGACCCGAGGCCCTGCCGGAGCACGGCCCGGCCCCAGTCCAGACTGGGCCCGGCGGCCACGGCCAGACCGGGCAGCGGGCGCCAGGCCAGCACGGGGTTCAACGTCAGGTACATCAGCTCCGCCTTGGTACCCAACGCGCGAAAGGGCGCGGCGTCCGGCCAGGTCGTGCCCAGACCGTAGGGAGTGTACAACCCCACTCCGCCGCTCCAGGCCCCCGCCCCGAGCGGCGTGGTGGCATAGACCTGCGCCACGCCCTGGAGCTGGTCGCGCGTGCTCACCCGCCCGCCGCCCCCCGCCGGGTCGTGGTCCACCTTCAGCCAGATCGGGTAGGCGCTGGCCCGGAACCGGGCGCCCTCGAGAAAACTCACGCCGGCCGGGTTGTAATAGATGGCCGAGGGGTTGTCCGCGGTGGCGGCGAAGGCGTTGCCGCGCGCGATGGCCCGGGCGTCCTGATCGGGCACGCGGAAGGCCACGGCGCGCACGGGCGGGGCGGCGGCCAGAAGCATCAGGGCCGCCAGCAACGGGGGGAGTAATCGGGTCATCATACGCGGCAGGACCGCGCGCGGCGCGCGGTGGGATGGAGGGTTGGGGGTGTTCCGGCCCGAGCTTCGCCGCCTGCGTGGGGGAGAGTTCGCTGTGGTGCAGGCCTCTGGCCTGCAGCACCAACCTTCGCCGCCTGCGTGTGGTTGAGGGCCGGGGTGGGTCATGCGGGTTTGGCGGCGCAAACCATGCCATAGCGCCACAGCCCGCGGCGCAGCGCCAGGTACTGGGAATGGGCGGCCACGATGTTGTGCGCGCGGGTGCGCAGTCCCGGGCCGCCCCGCTCCAGCAGCGCCGCCAGCCAGAGAATGGGCCGGGAACAGCGGTAAAGCCGGCGCGAGGAGGGCAACACGTTGGCCGTGGCATCCGTGAAATGCAGGTCCGCAAAACCCGCCGCCCCCAGGTGCCGGGAAAAGTCCTCGACGGTGGCCAGGGCGGCCACGCACCAACCGCGCAGCCAGCGGTCCATCAACGCCTGCTCCGGCGGCGCCAACCGCGTCCGCGCGGCAAACCCGTCCGCCACCACCAACCGGCCCCCGGGCGCCAGGACCCGGTAGAATTCCCGACTCAGCGCAGCCAGGTCGGGCGCGTGGCAGACACTTTCGATGGCCCAGACCACATCGAAACTTGCCTCCGGAAAGCCGGTCGCCTGGTAGTCGCGACACAGGAACTCGGTCAGCCCGGCCACGCCGGCGCGGGCGGCCAGCCGCCGGGCCGTGCGCACCTGTTTGGCGCTGAGGGTGACCCCGGTCACGCGGCAGCCGTGGGTGCGGGCCAGGTAAATGGCGCTGCCGCCGATGCCGCAGCCGGCATCGAGCACGCGCCCGCCGCGGGTGAGGCCGGCCAGGCCGGCCAGCACGGCGTTTTCCCGCTCGAGCGCGGCGGTGAAACCGCGCGTGGTGGCGTCCCAGTAGCCGAAGTGCATGGCCACGTTCCGGCCCAGGTTCCACATGTAGCGGTAGTCCAGCTCGAGCGTGTCGTAGTACCGCACGATGTCGGCGGGGCGGATCGCAGTCACGGGCGTCATGACGCGCCTCAAGGGGTGGCGGCGCCGGCGGGCGGTGTCGCGGGCCGCAGGCACCAGCGCGTGGCCAGGTGATCCGGGATTTGAAAGGGCGGCCGCGCGCCACCGCGGGAGGCGCCCTCCAGCGCGCGCACCAGCCGCCGGAACAGAAACTCCGCCGCCAGACGCGGCTGCGGCAGCCGCTCGTACACCACGTCTCCCAGGTGGTCCAGCTCGCGCAGACCGCGCACGGCCAGGCCCAGGAACAGCTCCTCGCAGAACCCGAGCCTCACCCCCAGGAGGCGGGTCAGCTCCGGCCCGATCAGGTCGCGCATCAACAGCCGGGGCAGCCGGGACAAGGGCGGGGGCAGGTCCGCCAGCGGTCCTTCGAGGAACCGCAGCAGGGCCGCGGTGAGCCGGGTGCCCTCGGCGTAAGGTTCCCGCGCCCGGAAGCGTTCCCAGATGTGACCGAAGAGGTGCGCCGCCGCCGCGTAGGTCTCCGGCCGGGGCAGGAGCAATTCCTCGCGCACGCCCATGAGGTGGCCCACCACGTTCCAGGCGTGCAGGTAGGCGTGTTCGGCCTCGGGCGGCGGCTGGAGGCCCATCCGGCGCACACTGCGCAGCGCCACAAAGGAGAAGCACAGGATCGTGGCGGCCATCACCACCTGGTGAATCGGTTGCCCGTGGGTGGACACCTCCCAGGAGGCCTCGGCCAGCACCCGGGCCAGGTCCCGCGGCCCTGCGCCCAGCGGGCCGGGGGCCGGTTGCAACAGCAGGTGCCGAATGGCCGCGTGCATCAGACGCACCCGCGCGATGTCCGCCAACCCGCGGCCGCCGGGTTCCAGCCCGCCCTCCGACATCACGTCCACGAGGAACAACGCCGTCTCAGCCAGGCGGCGTTGGGCGTGCTCGGTCAGTTGCTGGGTGAAGCCCAGCACGCGCGCGGCCTCCGGCGCGGCGTAGCCCACCGGCAGACTGGCGCAACCGAGCACCGAAAAGGCCAGCATCCCGTGCTCGGCAAACAGGGCCCCGGCCCGCGCGATCACCGCGCGGTCGGCCCACGGCGGCAGCGTCCGGCAGGCGGCCAGGTAGGGTTCCAGCGCCGCGCGGGCCGCCTGCTGCTGCGGGTCACGGACCAGTTCCTCGGGCACCGGGGCGTTGCGGATCAGATGGGCGAGCAGGGCATTGACCCCGCCCAGGTCGTGGCCGTTGGCGAAAAGTTGCCGCACCGTGGCATCGGCCAGGGGATCGGCCTCGAAGCGCATCTGCTCGAGCCGGGCCTCGAGCGCCGGGTCCGGCGCCGGGGGCGCCGCGCGCCGGTGCGGACCCAGGCCGCAGGCGGCCAGCGTGCGGCCGGCGGCGACCCGGAAAAACGCCGCGACCACGCGCGGCAGGGAGGGACGGGGCGGAGGGTTCGTCATGAAGGGACGGTGGCCGGTGCGGCCTGACCCAGGAGGCGTTGGGCTTCCAGGAATTCGGGTTCGGTGAAGCCGGCGGGGAAACCGGCGCAGACCGGCGCCAACAGACGCCGGGCGCGGGCGGGGCGGCCCTGGTCGTGCCAGAGGCGGGCCAGGCTCAGGGCGGCGCGCAGTTCCCACATCCGCGCCCCGGAGGTGCGCGCCAGTTCGAGGGCCTCGCGCAGGTTCAACTCGGCGGCCGCGGTGAAGGCGGCCGGGAGGGCCAGCAACAACTCGGCCCGCAGCCGCAACAGCTCGGGCCGGTACCAGCGCTCGCCACAGGTGCGGGTCAGCGCCAGGGCCTCCTCCAGGGTTTGGAGCGCGGCGCGGACATCGCCCCGGAGCCGGTGGACCTCCGCCAGCACGCTGAGCTGGTAGGCCTGGGAGACGACCGCGCCGGTGGCGCGCCAGGCGGCCAGGGCTTCCTGGATTTGCTCGACCGCGCCCGCGCCCTGGCCGGTGACGGTGCGGGCCCAGGCGTTCACATAAGCCGCCACGCAGTGCCAGAGGGGAAAGCCCTGTTCGGTGCAGTACCGGAGGGCCTCCTCGCTGCAACGAAGGGCCGCCTCAGCCCGGCGGGACAGGAACCAGAGCGTGTTTTCCCAGGCCAGCGCATAGCCGCAACTGTGGGCGTGCCCGCGCGCCCGGGCCAGGCGGCGCAACACGGCCACCTGCGCCACGGCCGCCTCGGTCTCGCCCAGAATCCACAACACCCACACCAGATGGGCCGCGGCGCTCACGCCCGGGTCCTGGCCGTAAACCAGGGCATGGGCGCGGTCCCGTTCGACATCGTACAGTCCGGCGGCGCGCTCGAGGTGGGCGCGGGCCTCGGCAAAACGGGCTTCCGCCCAGAACAGGTTGATGCCCGTGGCGGCCTCGGCTTCCAACGCCAGGTCCCTGGTGCCGGTCTCCCGGGCCAGGGCCGTCATCTGCGCCGCCAGCGCGGTGGATTCGCCGAACTCGCACCGCACGATGCTGTAGGACCACAGCCCGCTGATGGCCGGCGCCAGTTGCGGCTGCGCGTGCAGTTGCTGGCACAACTCCCGCGCCCGCCCAAACAGGCGCCCCACCTCGGGGGCGGCGTAGCCCTGGGTGGCCATCAGGAGATTGCCCAGCGCCAGGCAGTACTGCAGTTCCACCGCCACCAGGTCCGCCGCGCTGCCCAGCCCGCGCAACAGACCCAGTCCGGTGCGAAAATGGGCCTCGGCCTCCGCGTGGGCCGCGCGAGCCAGGGCCGCCTCGCCGGCCCGGTACCACCAGCCGAGCGCCGCCCGGGGGTCGCGTCCCTCGGTGTAGTGCCGGGCCGGGCGCTCGGGTTGCGCGGCGGCCAGCGCGGGGAAGCGGCGTTCGAGCGTTTCGCCGATCCGCCGGTGCCAGAGGCAGCGGGTGGCCTTGAGCAGCGAGTGGCTCGCCGCGTCCTGCACCAGGGCGTGCTTGAACCGGTAGTGGGCCGGCGTGCCCGGACCGGTCCGCGCCAGCAAACCCGAGCTCGTCAGCCGCTCCAGATCGGGCGTGGCGGCTCCCGGGGCCAACCCGGCCACGGCCTCGAGCAGGTCCTGCGGGAACTCGCGACCCAGGAGCGCGCCCCATTGGGCCAGGAGCTTGGCCGACCCCAGCCGGTCCAAACGCGCCAGGAGCGAATCCTGCAAGGTGACGGGGATGGTCTCGGCGGTGTGCGGGGATCGGGCCGGGGCCGTTTCGAGGAGCATCTTGGTCAGCTCTTCGACGAACAGCGGCACCCCGTCGGTGCGCCGCACGATTTCGCTCACCACCGCCGGGGGCAGGTGCTGGTCCCGGGTGACCTCGGTCACCAGGCGGACCACCTCCGGTTCGGCCAGGCGGCTCAACGCCCACACGCGGCCGGAATCGCCCACCGGCCAGGGCGCTTGAAACTCGGGCCGGGCGGTGAGGAGGGTCAGGAGCCGGTGCGAGCCGTGGGTTTGGAGAATCTGGCCGAGCAGGTCCAGCGTCGAGGGGTCGGCCCAGTGAAGGTCTTCCACCACCCAGAGCACGGCGTGCTGTTGGGCCACGCGCAGCAGCCAGGCGGTGAGCACCTCGAGCGTTTTCTGACGGCGCCGGGCCGGGGGAAGATCCCGGGTGGGGTCGTTTTCCGGCACCGGGAGGTCCAGCAGCGGCGCCAGCAGGGGGAGCGTCTCGGCCACGGGCAAGCCGTCCTGGGCGAGCCGGGTTTCCAGGCGGCGCAGGCGCACGGGGGGCGCCTCCGGACCCGTCAGTTCGAGGTGCCGGCCAATCAGGTCCGAGACGGGGGCAAAGGCGCTGTTCTGCCGGTAGGGCGAGCATTGACAGACCAGCAACTGGTGCGTGGTGGTTTTCAGTTGCTGGCGCAGGGCCTCGACCAGGCGGGATTTGCCGATGCCCGGTTCGCCGGAGAGCAGCACCCAGCGGGGGTGCCCGGCGGCGGCGTCCTGCCAGGTCTCGCGCAGCCAGGCCAGTTCGTTTTGGCGTCCGACCAGCGGCGTGAACCCGGCCTGGGCGGCGGCTTCCAGCCGGGTGGCGACGTTGGATTCGCCCACCAACCGGTACAAATGCACCGGCCGGGCCAGGCCCTTGAGCCGGTGCGGGCCCAGGTCCTCGCACTGGAAATAGGGCGCCACCAACCGATGGGTGTCCGCGGTGAAGACGGCGCCGTTGCGCGGGGCCAGGGCCTGGACCCGGGCCGCGATGTTCGGGGTTTCCCCCGTGGCCATCGGGGTGCGCAAGCCCTCGTCTTCGACGTCTTCGACCACCACGGTGCCGGTGTGCACGCCCAGCCGCACGCCCAGCGCCAGTCCCAGCTCGGGCTGAAAGGCGCGGTTGAGCGCCTCGACGCGGGCCAGAATGCCCAGGGCCGTTTGCACCGCGCGCCGGGCGCTGTCTTCGTGGACCACCGGGTAGCCGAAAAAAATCACCACCCCGTCGCCCAGGTACTGCGCCAGATGGCCGCCGAAGCGCCGCGTCTCGGCGGCGCACGCCTCCTGGTAGGCCCGCAGTACGCGCCGCAACACCTCCGGGTCCAGCCGTTCGGACAACGCGGTGGATTCTATCAGGTCGGCAAACACCACGGTCAGTTGGCGGCGCTCGGCGGCATCACCCCCGTTGTCCTTCCCCGTAGCCCCGGGGGCCCCGGGCGGTGGCGAGGCGGGGGGACCGGGAGCGGTCCGATCCGGGGCCGGCGGGGTGGGGGACAAAGGCCTGCCGCAACCGCCGCAGAACCGGGCCCGGGGCGGATTGGGGAAATCGCAGGCCGGGCACCGCGGCGCGAGCGCTCCGCCACAGGCAATGCAGAACATCGCCTGGTCGGGAGCCTCCGCGTTGCAATGGGGGCAGCGCATGAAAAAACCGGCTTGTGCCAGGTATCCGCGCCCGGTTCTGACCAAGTTCTTCCGTGTTTGTGCCGAGTCCCCCACCGGCAGTCAAGAGCAAACTGAAGGCAAAAATCAGCGGTGTAAATAAAACGGACACTTGCGTCCGGCGGCGACGAGCCGGCCGTAGCCGCGGCCGTCAGTCCGTCCAGCCCCGCGGCACAGGTCCGACCCCGGGGTAAGTCCGGCGGCCTCGAGGTACCCGGCCGACCCCGGGCGAGCCGGGAGGGCCGCGGCGCTGAAACGTTTTGGGCTTCGGGAACGATCCGGACCTGGCGACGCCCTTGCCGAGCGCGGGGAGGCCCCGTTACCGTGCCGGCATGAACGCCACCCCATGGACAGCCGCCCTGGCCCTCCTTCCGGCCCTGGTCCTCCAGGGGGCGCAGCCGCCGCTGGCCCTGCACCCGGACAATCCGCATTACTTCCTGTGGCGCGGGCAGCCCACGCTGCTGATCACCTCCGGCGAACATTACGGCGCGGTGCTCAACCGCGACTTCGATTACCGCAAGTACCTCGACACCCTCGCGCGCGACGGGCTGAACCTGACCCGCACCTTCACCGGCGTGTACTGCGAGGCGCCCGGCGCCTTCAACATCGCCCGCAACACCCTGGCTCCCGCGCCGGGGCGGTTGATCTGTCCCTGGGCACGCAGCGACCAGCCCGGCTACCACGGCGGCGGCAACAAGTTCGACCTGACCCGCTGGGACCCCGAGTACTTCGCGCGGCTGAAGGACTTCCTGGCCCACGCCTCGCAGCGCGGCGTGGTGGTGGAGTTGAACCTGTTCTGCCCGTTTTACGAGGACGCGATGTGGCTGCTCAGCCCGATGAACGCGCGCAACAACGTCAACGGCGTCGGCCACGTGGCCCGCACCAACGTGTACACCCTGGACCACCACGGCGGGTTGCTGCCCTTCCAGGAAACCCTGGTCCGCCACCTGGTCACTGAGCTGCGGGACTTCGACAACCTCTACTACGAAATCTGCAACGAGCCGTACTTCGGCGGGGTGACAATGGCTTGGCAGCACCGCATCGCCGACGTGATCGTGGAGTCCGAAAAGGCCCTGGGCGTGCGGCACCTGATCTCGATGAACATCGCCAACGACAAGGCGAAGGTCGAAAACCCGCACCCGGCCATCTCGATCTTCAACTTTCACTACGCCTACCCGCCCGACACCGTGGCGATGAATTACGGCCTGAACAAGGTCATCGGCGACAACGAGACCGGCTTTCGCGGCACCAACGACCTGCCGTATCGGGTCGAGGCTTGGAGTTTCCTGCTCGCGGGCGGCGGACTGTTCAACCACCTCGATTACTCGTTTGTGGCCGGGCACGAGGACGGCACCTTCGTGTACCCGGCGAACCAGCCCGGCGGCGGGAACCCGACCTTTCGCCGGCAGATGAAAATCCTGGGCGACTTCCTGCGCGGCTTCGACTTCATCCGCATGAAGCCCACCGCCGAGGTGATTGCGGGCGGCGTGCCGCGGGGCCATCGGGCCTACGCGCTGGCCGCGCCGGGCCGGGCGTACGCGCTTTATCTTGCGCGCGACACGAAAGACAAAAACGCGCCCACCGGCCCGCAAACCGCCACGCTGCAGCTCCGACTGCCCGCGGGCGCCTACACCGCCGAGTGGGTCAATCCCCGCACCGGCCAGGTGGACAAGCGGGAAGCGGTTCGCGCGGCCGGCGACACCACGGTACTGGCCAGCCCGGTGTTTGAAGTGGACGTGGCCCTGCGGCTGCGGCGCTCCTCCTGATCATTGCCGGTGCATGGGTTTACCCGGTCGACAGGCAAGACGATACGGGTAAACCCCAGGTGTGGACACAACTTTGCCGCGCTGGAGCGCCGGCGGATCCAGGCCCAGGCGGTCAACCGCTTCGAACACGGGCGCTCGTAAGCCGAGAGGGGGGCTCGCAGCGCGGCATGTGCCCAGCCATCGGCCGGGCGAAAGCTTGTTCGAGCGCGGCCTGACGGCGCAAAGACGGAATTCCAGTAGGCGGCCCACCCCGGGCGCCGGACGCAGTGGCGTCGCCTCGGGGACCGCGTCAAGGCTGGCAGGCGCGCCGGGCAGGGACTTGCGGTTGACGCGCACCTTTTTGAGCTGCGCCCCCTGCGGCGCGGTGTCCAGCCGGACCAGGCGCGGATCGAAGACCGCCAATCCGCCGCACGTCGCGATCCACAGGCGTCCATCGGACCCGCCGGCGGTTGCCGGATAGCGGCCATCGTTGCACTGCGCTACCGGACTTTCGGCGATTCGTTCAAAACGAGTGTGAAACGCACCGACTAGGGCCGGAACAGCCGGTCCATCAGCCAGGGGTCGTCTGTTCCGGGGCCGTTGATGAGCACCACCGGTTCACTCACCAGCGCGTCGGCCAGGGTGGCGGCGGCGGGCGGGTCGAGCTGTTCGCGCCAGACCAGCTCGAACTGGAACTCCATCACGCCGTGCTCGTCGCCGGCAAAGTTGGTGTGCCAGCAGTTGTTGAAGAGCATGGCCAGCACGCGGTGGGCATCGGCGGGCGGGTCGCTGCGCCGCGCCCAGACGTGCGGACCGCCGAGGGTCAGCAGCGGCGCGTCCCGGCTGACCCCCAACCCGTGGCCGGCGGGCGTGGCATAGTGCGCCCAGCCATCCACGGCGAAGTAGTCGCGGCAACTGCCCGGCAACTGGTCGGCGTAGGGGGTGAACGGCATCGCGCCGCAGCTCAAGCGGGGCAACACGCCCTCGCAGGGCAACGGGAAGGCGGCGAAGAGAATCTCCGGTGCCGGGGAGGACTGCCGGTCGAAGCGGAGGGTGAAGCGCGCCCGTGGCTCGCCCTTCCACAGTTCGAGGCGGCGCTCGGCCCAGCGCAGGCGCGGGTGCTTGAGCCATTGCGTGTAGCGCAGCGTGTGCGGCGTTTCCTCGGCCTGCGCCGGGCCTTCGGGCGCGGCCCACGTCTCGACCAGCCGTTCGCGGCGCAGTTGCTCGCGCCGGGCGGCGTCGCCCGCATAGGCGATGTCGAGCAACGCCCAGCGTGGCGCGAAGGCGTTCACCTGCACCGCCAGGAAATCGCCGAAGCCGGGCAGGAACAGCGGTCGGGGCATGCCCGGCCATTGCGCCGAGCCGGGCCAGCCGTTGGTGTCGCGGGTCACAGTCGGGCCTGCGACGGGCGCGGGTGCGGCCCCGGCGGGCTGCGAGTCGAAGCGCAGGCGCAACACACTTTCCGCGGGCAACGATTCCAGCCAGAACCTGGCCACCCGGCGCGGCACGTTGTCGGCGTGCGTGGCGGAGAGGTTTTCGCGGGTGAGGTCATCGGGTTTGGCCGGCCGGTGCCAGGGGCTGAGGCCCGGCTCGAAGAACAGCGGCAGCCGCGTCGTTTGTCCCGGCACCTCGAGGGACTGAAACTCGCTGCGCAGGCTGGTGGCGTTCAGGCGCACCCAACCGCGGAAGGGCGCCGGGGACGGATTGGCGACGAACAGCCCTTCGCCCTCGGGCAACAGTCTGGTGCGGACACGCTGCGAGAGCAGCCATTCGGCGTGCGCCATCGGCCGCCAGGCGAACATCGCCTTTTCGGCGAACTGCGCCTGTGTGTCCAGGCTCCAGGGCAGGGCCACGCTCAGGCTGGAGCCCCAGGTGTGTTCATCGAACAGGCAGAGGTCCTGGTAGAGCGCCTCGGCCCGGCGCCGGGCCGTGTCGGGCATCGGTCCCCACAGCGGCGATTCGGCGGCGGCCAACCGGCGCTTGGCCAGCCGGCTGGCGGCCACTTCGCGCGGGGCGCTGGCGGTGCCGTTGGCCCACCAATCGGTAAACTCGCCCTCATATTCCGGCACTTGGTCGCCGATGGCCCGCTCCATCTCGCGCAGGGCCTGCGAGACGGTGACCAGGCGCAGCTCCGGCTTGAGCCCCAGCCGGGTCCAGGCGGCCACGAATTCGGCCAGGTGCGGGAACGGCAGGTCGTTGTCCATGCGCCACTGGCTGGTGACCGAAATGGTGAGCACGTCGTGCGGGTAGCCCTCGTCGCGCAGTTGGGCGAGGCGCCGCAGGCACTGCGCGTGCGCGGCGCGCAGGGACGCCTCGTCGGTCTTGAACACGTCGCTGCCGCGGGGCGGGCGGAACTGCAGGTCGCCGGCGCGGGGCACGGGGCCGCGGCGCCACTCGTAGGTCTCGAAGAAATCGAAGCCGGCCGGGTAGGAATGGTTCAGCCAGACGAACAGGCGCCGGCCGTCGGGCATCTTCCACCAAAACGCGCCGGGCCGATAAAACGGCGGGCCGCCGCTGTCGGCGTTGATGCCCATGAACAGGTGCCGGATGCCGCGGTCCAGCAGGGCCAGCGCCCCGGCGCGGGGGAAGCCGTTGACGTCGTTCTGCACGGCCACGGTGGGCCGGAACTGCTGCCACAACTCCTCCGGCAACCAGTGCAGCATGGTCCGCCACTGCCGGGCATTGAGGAAGGGGGTTTGGTTGAACGGCAGGGCGGTGACCTCCAACTGTCCGCTGCCCAGGGCCCGCCGCAGGTCCGCCCGCCGCGGCGGCGCGGCCTGTTGCCACCAGTCGGCCACCGCGACGACCGACTCGGCGCTCCAGGCGAAGCGACGTTCCGGCGGGCCATCCAGCGTGGCCAGCACCGCGTCCAGCGCGATGTCCAGATACCGCACCTGCAATTCGCGGCAGACGCTTTGCAGGCCGGTGAAGCCGAAATCGGTGTGGGAAAAGTGGGTGAGGTAAATGCGGCGGATGGGCGGGTCCACCGGCGCTTCGGCGGCGGCCGGGCGGGACAGCAACCCCCCGCAGGCGGCGCGCAGGAGCGGAAGGGCTTTCACGGGGCGGGGATGAACCGCGGCGTGCGGCCGGGCAACTGAATTCCCTCCTCCTGGCACCCACTGCAACGACGCGCCAAACCGCCGGGCCGGCGGGCACGCCCGGCGGGTTCGCGCCGGTGCTCTTCAACAACCCGTGAGCAAGTCCCGCCCCTCCGGTGGCGCGGCGGTGTTGACTTGGCGCACCGGGGCGGCTCCATTTGCCGGCGCGCACAATGATGCGGTTTACGGCAGCGAACGACGGCGACCGGGCAGCCCACCAGGCCGACCCGGGGACCGGTCGCGCCCCGGCGCGGGCCTTCACCTTGATCGAGCTGCTGGTGGTCATCGCCATCATCGCCATCCTGGCCGGGCTGCTGTTGCCGGCCTTGTCCCTGGCCAAGGAAAAGGGCCGGCGCATCGCCTGCCTGGGCAACCTCAAGCAGATGGGCTACGGCGCGGTGATGTACGCCGACGAGGACCGCCACGGCTACTTCACCCCGGCGGTGTTTGACGGCGACGACAACCTCAACTGGCTGCACCCGGCCTACCTGCCGTCGCTGCGCTCCTTCGTCTGCCCCAGCACGCAGAACTTCATTCCCACCAACCTCGGCCGGCACGAGGTGACCGGCGAGACCGGGCTGCGCTACCTGTTCCGCACCGCCGGCGGCAAGGCCCGCAAACCCGGCAGCAGCTACGAGGTCTTTGCCTTCATGAACTACAACGGCGGCAGCACCACCGACCTGCTGGTCAACGGCCAGGTGCGCACCGTGGCGGGCCTCAAGAAGTCCCAGTCCACCGTGCAGACCCATGCGCACCGGTTCAACGCCTTCGGCCTGCGCGGCCAGATTGCCGGGCCGTCCCGCGTGTGGCTCATCCTCGACGCGGACGAGAAATACAGCGACGCTCCCGACGTGCACCAGAACTACCCCGACCCGATTGACAACCACGGCGACGCCGGCGGCAACGTGCAGTTCTGCGACGGCCACGCCGAGTGGGTGCCGCGGGCGAAGTACCTGTACAGCTTCGAGCTTTCCCAGGACGAAAACCGTACCCAGCCTTGACCCGATCGTTTCCCAACCCCTAAAACCACGGCAAACCACCCAGCGCAACATGAACCCCCTCCTTCGCCTGGCCCTGGCCGTCGCCGCCGGCGCGGCCGGCCTCCACGCCCAGCCGGTCCTGTTCTCGGACGACTTCGACACCGACACCGCCGCCCAGTGGGACGTGTTCGACGGCTCGAACAGCGGTGTGCCGGACTTCACGGCCGAGTTCCACTACGACTACAGCACCCGCGGCATCCCGCCCGCCCCCAACACCACCGGCGGCACCACCCGGGGGGTGAAGTTCACCGTGAACAAGAACGACGACGTACCGGACACCGCCGGCGTCAGCGCCTACCCCAAGGGCCGTTCCTTCTCCGGCGACTACGCCCTGCGGGTGGACATGTGGATGGGTTACAACGGCGGGCCCTTCGGCGGCACCGGCTCGACCGAGTACGGCATCTTCGGCCTCAACCACGCCGGCAACAAGGTCACCTGGGACAACGCCAACCTCACCGACAGCGACGGCGTCTGGTTTGCCGTGACCGGCGAGGCCGGCACCGGCAGCACCGGCGATTACCGCGCTTACGAGGGGCTGTTCGGCGGCCCGCCCTTCCGGCTCAGCGCGCTGGACGCCGGCTTTCTGGACCGCGACGGCGACGGCACGCCCGAGAACGAGGTCAACCCCACCCAGCCACTGACCTTCCCGCTCAAGGCCATCCTGCCCGCGCCGCCGGGCGAAACTCCCGGCGCCCCCGGCAAACAGTGGGTGCAGGTCGAGGTCCGCCAGCGCGGCGGCGAGCTGACCTGGTTGATCAACGGCTTTGTCATCGCCTCCCGGCAGAACTTCTCCGGCTTCGACGCCGGCAACATCATGATCGGCACGATGGACGTGTTTTCCTCGATCGCCAACCCGAAGGAGGACAACTTCACCATTTTCGACAACGTGCGCGTGGTGGACCTCACCGGCGTGGCCCCCCTGCCGGTGGTCGCCCTGACCGCCGACACGGCCGAGACGACCGAGTCCGGCGGCGACCCGCTCCGCTTCACCCTCACCCGGACCGGCGACACCAGCCAGCCGTTGACCGTGAACCTCCGCGTCTGGGGCAGCGCCACGCCGGACGCGGACTATCCCGCCCTGCCCGCCAGTCTCACCATCCCGGCCGGGCAGGACTCGGTGACCACCACCCTCACGCCGCTCGACGACCCCCAGGGCGAGGCGGACGAGGACATCGTGATCGCGCTGGCGCCGGGGGTGGGCAGTTACGAGGTGCGTGAAAACGTGGTGGTGCGGCTGGTGATCAAGGACGACGGCGACCAGCCCGTGGCCTCCATCCGCGCCGTCAAGCCGGTGGCCTACGAGTTGAACCCCCGCCGTGTCGGGCAGTTCGAAGTGCGCCTGAACACCGCCGGCCCGGGCGCGCTCACCGTTCCCCTGGCCATCACCGGCACCGCCGTGGCCGGCACGCATTACGACGCCCTGCCCTCCGCCGTCACCTTCCCCGCCGGCGAGACCGTGGCCACGCTTACCGTGGTGCCCCGCGACGACAACGAGGTCAACCCGGACCGCACCGTCGAGGTCACCCTCCAGCCCGGCGCCGGCTACTCGCTCGACACCAACGCCACGGCCAGCGTGACCATCCGCAACGACGACCTGCCGCCGGGCGAACTGCTCTTCAGCGAGACCTTCGACACCGACCCCACGGCCGACTGGGTGGTCAACCTGGGGCCCACCGATGGCGTGGCCGACTTCTTCTTCGACTACTCGACCGTGGGCATCCCGCCCGCGCCCCGTTCGGCCGGCACCACCCGCGGCCTGAAACTGCAGGCCAACCTCACCTCGGGCAGCTTCGGCGGACTGAGCGTCTCGCCCGCCGGCCGGTCCTTCAGCGGCAACTACCGCCTCCGCTTCGACCTGTGGCAGAACTTCAACGGCCCCTTCCCCGACGGCGGCAGCGGCTCGACCCAGATCACCGGCGCGGGCCTCGGCACTGCCGGCACCACCGCCCAATGGCCCGGCGGGGCGCAGGACAGCCTCTGGTTTGCCGCCACCGGCGACGGTGGCTCGACGGTGGACTACCGCGCCTACTCCCCCGCCGCGCCCACCGGCTACACCCCGGCCGACGGCGTCTTCGCCGCCGGCTCGCGTGACGCCGGCGCGGCCTACTACGCCGAGCTCGGCCGGGAAACCGCCCCCGAGGCCCAGCAGCAGCTTTTCCCCAGCCAGACCGGCATGACCCACCCCGGCACGATGGGCCTGCAGTGGCACGACGTGGTGATCACCAAACAGGGCCACACCGTGACCTGGCACGTGGACGGCCTGCTGCTGGCCACCGTGGACGTCAGCGCCGTCACCTTCGGCGGCGGCAACATCCTGTTCCTGCACTCGGACATCAACGCCTCCAGCTCTGGCGATCCCGATGCGCCCTCCACCGCCTTCGGCCTCATTGACAATGTGCGGGTCGAGCAGTTGCCCGGCGGACCGGCCGAGCCGGCGCGGATCACCGGCATCGCGGTCGCCGGCGGCCAGGTCCAAATCACCTTCACCGCGCGCAACGCCCGGCCGGGCGATTTTACCCTCGAGGGCGCCGAGACGGTCACCGGGCCCTACGCGGCCGAGAGCGGGGCGGTGATCACCGCCGCGGGCGCGGACACCTTCGAGGCCACCCTGCCGGCCGCCGCCGCGCAGCGGTTCTTCCGCATCAAACAGTGAGCCGGATCACCCGGGCGCGCGTGAGCAGCCGGCCCCGGGGCCCTTTCCGCGCCGGCGCGGCCCCGCGCCGCCGGCCGGCGACGGAACCTGAGCCGATGCCACCAGGGGAGAGCGGTCAATCGGTCAGCGCGTACGACTGGGAGGGCTGCTATCAACGCGGCGAGACGCGCTGGGACAAGGGCGAGCCCGCGCCGGGCCTGGTGGATTTCCTGGCCGCGCATTCCGAGCTGCCCCGCGGCACCGTCCTGGTGCCCGGTTGCGGGGCCGGTCACGACGCCCGGGCGTGGGCCGCAGCCGGCTGGGGCGTGGTGGGACTGGACCTGGCGCCCACCGCGGTGCGCCTGGCCCGCGATCGCGCCCGCGCCGCGGGGCTGGCAACCGCCGAGTTTCATTGCGGGGATTTCCTGACCGAGCCGCCGTTCGCGCAAGTGGACTGGCTTTTCGAGCACACGCTGTTTTGCGCCATCCCTCCCGCGCAACGCGAGGCCTACGCGCGCGCCGCGGGGCGCTGGCTGCGGCCGGGCGGGCATTTCCTGGCCATCTATTACCTCGATCCGGCGGAACCGACCGGTCCGCCGTGGAGCGTCACGCGCGAGGAGATCATGCAGCGGTTCTCACCCCCTTTCGCGTTGCTGGCCGCGTGGGAACCGCGATCCTGGCCCAACCGCGCCGGGCGGGAATGGATGTGCTGGTGGCGGCTTCGCGAGTACGCCCCCGCACCGACGCGCCCGGCCGGAAGCGAGGCCTGACCTCTACACCGCGGTCCTGGACTTCAGACCGGTCCGACGCGGCGAAAGCAGATCAGGCGCGCCTTTTGGTGCGGCGGCTTGCAGCCGGAGTCCCCGGCCGGTTGCCGCCGGGGACGGCCCGGTTGGCCGAGCCAATCCGGAACCCGGAGCAAATTGTTCTACCTCGGGCGACGCGGCGGAAAGCGCGGGCACAAGTCACAGCCCCCGGAGCAGCGATTTCCAGCGGGCCCAGGCCTCGGCGCGGGCCTTGCGGTTGGCCTCGGAGGCGTCGGGCGCCTCGCCCGCGCGCATGAAGCCGTGGCCGGCCCCCTCGTAGATCACCGGTTCGAAGCGTTTGCCCAGCTTCTTCATCACCCCGGTCGTGGCCGGGAGGGTGGCGTTCACCCGGGCATCGTTGCCGCCGTAAAAGCCGTACACCGGGGCCTGCACGCGGGCCAGCTCGGCCTCCGCGCTCGGGCCGGAGCCGTAAAACACGAAAAAGGCCTTCGGCTCGCGGGCGTGGGTGGCGAAGCGGAAGGTCTCGCTGCCACCCCAGCAGAAGCCGGCCACGGCCACCTTGCCGTTGCAGGCGGGCAGCGCGGCCACGTGGGCCACGACCGCCCGCAGGTCGGCGGTGATCTGGTCCGGCGGCAGCGCGGCGATGGCCTTGCGCACCGCGTCGCCGCTGCCCAGTTCGGCGGTGCCGCCGCCCCCGGGCGCCGCGCCGGAGAGCAGGTCGGGCGCGATGGCGATGTAGCCGGCCTCGGCCAGTTGATCGGCCACGCCGCGGACCCAGTCGGTCAGGCCGAAAATTTCGTGGATGAGCACCACGGCCGGGGCCCGGTCCTTGACCTCGGGGAAGGCCAGGAAGCAGTTCACCTCGCGGGTGCCGTGTTTGACCTTCACCCATTCGAGGTGGCGCGGGGAGCTTTCAAGCCGGGCTCTGGCCCAGTCCTGGGCCGGGGCGGTGAGGGGCAGGGCGGCGGTCAAGAGCAGGCAGGTCAGGGATCGTTTCATGGTCGGAGCAGTTGGGTGTTCACGCACATTAAACGGGCATCCCGGCCGGGTCGTTCCGGGGTTTTGCACCCCGCACGAACCAGCCGGCGATGCCCGCAAGGTAGCCGGTTTCCGGCCCGGCGCACATTCGCCGGGCCGTTTTCCCCTCCGCCGGCGCGGGGGCTAGGACAACTTTTGCTTCGCCTCGGCCGGCACTTCCACCTTGGTCTGGCCCACGTCCTTGATCTCGGTGGTGGTGGTGCGGTCCACGTTCATGTCGTTGTTGTTGAAGCTGACCGTGCCCTGGACATGCACCGCGTACTTCACCGGCAGGCCGTTTTTGAGCCAGATTTGGACCGAGCCCTTGGCGCCGCTCACGGCGGGGCCCTCGCCGCCGCCCGGCCGCCGTCCGAAGGTCATCAGGCTCTTGGCGCCCTCCTCGGTCAGCTCGCCGGTGTAGGCGTCGCCGCTGAGCTTGAGGTCGCCGACCTTGCCCAGCAGGTCCTCGAGTTCCGCCGCGGGGGTTTTGTAGTTTTGGAGTGTGCGGGCCACGAAGCGGGCCGGGTTGCCCTGGCCACCACCGCCGCCGCCGGTGAGGTCGGCGGCGTTTTGCCAGCCTTCGTCGGTCTTGATCGCCACTTTGTCCCCTTTGAGCACGGCCTCGATGGTGTTATCCCCGCGGGTCAGGGCCAGACAGGTGAATCCGCCCTTTTCTGTTTTGCCCTCGGTGGGGCCCAGACGAAAGCGCCCGCCACCGGCGGATTCGACGGTGGTGCGCCAACTGTAACTGGCCTGCTCCGCCAGTTTCTTGGCGGCGCTTTTCACGGTTTCTTTGGGGCTGCTCTCCGCGGCCAGGGCGGAAGCGGCCACGAGCACCAGCGTGCTCCACAGCAATTTGGGCTTCATGGGTTTGATACGGGCTTCAGGGTTAAACTCCCCGGGGCATCACCGTGATGTCCGGGGTTGTTCCTGAGACGGGGCGCCACCCGGTGGGGGTTACACGGCTTTTGGGTGCGGCCGCCTAGGCCCCAAGGGCCCGGCCGCGCGCGACGCACGCCGGCTCGGGCACAAAGCACGGGAGGGGAATGCGGCCGGTCGCCCGCCCCCCCTACTTCCCGGTCGTCAAGCGCGTGGCCAGCCAGCGCTCGAAGCCGGCCAGGTCCTTCCACGCCGTGGCCACCCGCATCCGGCGGGCGGCCGGGTCTATCACCGTGAACCCGTCATCGGTCACGCGGATGCCCAGTTCTTCCATCGTGCACAGCCGGTCCTCGATGGCCAGATACACCGCCACGGTATCGAAGAGCGTGCTCGATTGCGACCCGGCCTGCGCCCGGTGGTCGGCTTCCAGCCAAAGGCGGTAGTTTTCGAGAATGGCCCGGCAAAGGGGGTCCTGGGCGTCGCGGACCCGCGCGTACTCGGGGCCCTTGAGCTGGACCAGGCCGCAGGTGTCCAGCGGCGTGATGGTGAGGCGGCGCCAGTCCGCCCCGAGCACGCGCTGGCAGGCGGGCACGTCTTCCTTGACGTTGTACTCGGCTTGCGGCTGTGGGCTGTTGCCGTAGCCGCGCCGGACGCTGCCGTGCATGCCGACAAAGCGCGCCTTTTGCGCGAGGCGCGGCTCGCGGCGCAGGGCCTCGCCCAGGTTGGACAGCGGCCCGATGGCGATCACCGTGATCGGCTCGGGCGATTGCAGGATGGTGTCAATGAGGGCCTGCACGCCGTCGGGGTAAATCCTGCCCGGATAACGGTTGAGGGGGTAGTCGGCCACCCAGGCCGATTGCCGGCCGCCACCGTGCTGGCGGGTGTCCAGCGGCATCCCGATGGGGATGTCCGTGCGGCCGGCCCGTTCGAGGAACTTGGCCAGGAGTTTGGTGCGGTACAGCGGCTTGCCGTGGTCGCCCACGACCAGTTTCACGTCCAACTCGGGGCTTTTGAGCAAGAGCCCCAGCGCCCAGGTGTCGTCAATGTCATCGCCGATGTCCGTGTCGAGGATCACCGGCAGGCGGGCGGGCGGGGCGGCCGGGGCGGGGAGGGCGAGCAGGGCAAGGCCCAGTGCCAGCAGCAGGCGGAACAAGCCGGTCGAAATGCGCAGGTTGGTTTTCATGGCCACGAGTTGGTTCGCGCGCCAGCCTGCACCGGAAGCGCCCGCGGGACAATTCGCTTTTGTGGGAACACGTTTTGTGGGAACACGGCGTCGGGTCCGGGCGGGAAAAGCGGCGGGGCGCCTTTGGGCTTGTTCCGTTCGGTTTGCCTCGAACAATGCGGCCCGCATGAAGCGTACCCGCTCGTTCCCCCGGACGCCCGCGCTCGGGCGTTCGCTCTCCCGCTGGAGCCTGTGCACGCTTACCGGTGCGGGCCTGCCCCTCACCGGGCACGCCGCCGCGCCGCCGCCGGTCGAGGCCGAGAAACTGCCGCCCATCACGGTCACCGGCTACGCCGGCCAGACGCCGCAGGCGGACACCGCAGCCCAAAGCGTCCTGCCCGACGCGGTCTTCGACGCCGGCGGGCCGGGCGAACTGCGGAGCCTGACCGCGCTGAGTCCGAACACGGCGAGTTTCGACGGCAACAACGCGCGCACGCCGCGCTTTTCGTTGCGCGGTTTCCGCGAAAACAACTTCCTGGCCGGCGAGCCGGTGCTGGGCTTGTACGTGGACGACGTGCCGTACGTGGACCTGGCCTCGCGCGGGCTGACGTTCTTCGACGTGCAAAGCCTCGAGCTGCTCCGCGGCCCGCAAGGCACGCTCCTGGGCGCGGCCGGCCCGGCGGGGGTGATGCTACTGACCACGCGCCCGCCGCAGCCTTTCTGGGGCGGGCACGGCCGGTTCACCTACGGCCGCTACGACGCCTTTTCCGTGCAGGCCGGCGGCGGCGGCCCGGTGGTGAACGAGCGGCTGGCCTTCAACCTTTCCGGCCTGTGGGATTTTCGAAACGGCTACGTGCACAACCGGGCCCGCGACACCCGCCCGGACGACCGCGAGACCCTGGCCGGGCGTTTCCAGGCGCGCTGGACCCCGTCCGAGCGCTGGGAAATCACCGCCTTGGTGGACGGCGCGCGTTTCCGCGACGGCTTCGTGCCCACGTTCTACCCCGGGCACGACCCGGGCCGGTTCGACGTGCGGCGCAACTTCGACGGGTTCGTGGACACCGACCAGTTCGGGCAGGCACTGCGCGTGCGTTACCAGACCCCCGAGGTGCGCCTGACCGCCGTCACCGCCCACCGCCACTGGGAGCAGGACCTGCGGCAGGACTTCGACTTCAGCGAACACGACGTGCTCTACGGTTTCTCGCGGCCGGACCTCGACCAGTGGAGTCAGGAAGTGCGCGCCGAGTCGGCCGACCCCGACGCCCGGCTGCGCTGGTTGACCGGCTTTTTCTTCGCCCACCGCGACCTGGGCGCGGATTCGGGCAGCACCGAAGTGCCGCCGCGCACCATCCAACTGCCCGGGTCGCCGCCGGTCACCGTGGCCCACAGCACCCTGCGCACCGTGGCCGAAACCGAAGCCCGGACCTACGCCGTGTTCGGCCAGTTCACCTACGAACTGGTCGAACGCCTGGACGTGGTGGGCGGCCTGCGGGTGACCTGGGACGAACGGCGCCTGGAACGGGCCGGCACCTTCTCCAGCCCGGACGCGAGCCTCGGCGGCTTTCCCATCGGCCCGGTCAGCTTCCCCACGGCCCGCTACGCGGTCGCGGAAGACTTCAGCGACGTGCAGCCCAAGGTGGGCCTGAGCTACCGCTGGACCGACAGCACCTCGACGTATTTCAGCTTCAGCACCGGCTACCAGAGCGGCGGGTTCAACGCCAGCAGCGACACCCCGGCCGGCGCGGCCTTCGGCCCGGCGCGCTCGCGCCATTACGAGATCGGCCTCAAGTCCACCTGCTGGGAGACGCGCCTGGCCGGCAACGTGGCGCTGTTCCTGATTGAGACCGACCACTACCAGGTCCACCGCCTCAGCCACCAGGACCCCACCCAGGCGTTCGTCCAGAACGCCGGGTCGGCCCGCACCCTGGGCGCGGAGGTCGAGGCCTTTTACCGGCCGGCGGCGGGCTGGGAGCTCAACGCCGGCCTGGGCTATGCGCACGCCGAGTACGACCGGTACTTCGACCCGGTGAACCACCAGCGGCTGGACGGCAAGCGCGTGAGCTTCGTCCCCGAATTTACCGCCACTGCCGGCGCGGCCTACCGCTTCCCGTGTGGTCTCTACGTCCAGCTCGAGGTGCAGGGCGTGGGCAATTACCCACTGACCGAGGACAACACCGCCGCACAGGACGCCTTCGCCCTGCTGCACGCCCGCCTGGGCTACGAGCGCGGCCGCTGGGGCGTGCACCTCTTCGGCCGCAACCTGCTGGACGAGGAATACGCCAGCAACGCGCTGGACCTGCGCAATGCCGCGGCGCCGGACCTGTTGATCTACCAGCCGGGCGACCCGCTCACCCTCGGCGTGGCGGTCACCGCCCGCTTCTGACCCCCCCCGGTCTCCGCGCCTTCACCGGGGGCGCCTTCGGCCGACCCCGCACGCCCCACAAAAGACAAAACTCCGTAGCGCCGCTTTCGGCGCCCACGGAGTTGGGGGAATTCGGCCGGGCGAGGGCGTCTTTTCGGGCCCCGCGCCGTAGCTACTTCCCCGGGAACACCGCCGGAGGTGGCGGCGGTGCGGCTCAGTACTGCGGGCGTTCGCGCCGGGGCGGGCGGTCGCCGCGCGGCTCGCGCGGCGGGCGGTCCTCGCGCGGCCGGGCGATGTTCACGGTCAACGCGCGGCCCTGAAATTCTTTGCCGTTGAACATTTCAACCGCCCGGGCCGCTTCCTCGGGCGTGGCGTACTCGACAAACGCAAAACCGCGCGACCGGCCGGTGAACTTGTCGAGCATCAGGCTGCACGAGGTCACCACGCCCGCCTGGGAAAACCAATCCTGCAGCTCGGGTTCGAGGGTACGGTAGGAGATGTTGCCAACGAACAATCTGCACTCGCTCATAGGGGATGGGTTGGGGCTCAAAGAAGCCAGAAGGGCGTTGCTGCACCCGCAGTACCGTCGAAGCCGGCTGACTCTGAAACACACACGGACATCGGTCTCAAAGGACCCCTGCTGTTCTTCAAGCAGCGGCAGGCTAACCAGACGATGGGTGAAGTCAACCAGACTTTTGCCCGCCGCGCCGGCGGGGAGCGGTGGCTCGCGGGCCACCGCCGAGCCGGGCATTGACGCCGGGGTGCGACTTGACCAAGCATCGCCGCATGAACCACACCGCATCCCCGGGTTCGTCCCGTCGTGACTTCATCCGTCAAACCGGCACGTGGGCCTTTGCCAGTGCCCTGGCCGGCGTGGCGTTGCCGCATGTGCACGCCGCCAGCAGCGACCTGATCCAGGTGGCGCTCATCGGCTGCGGCGGCCGCGGCACCGGCGCCGCCGCCAACGCCCTGGCCACCGCCAAGCAGGGGCCGATCAAGCTGGTGGCCATGGCCGATGTGTTTCGCAGCAAGCTCGACCGCAGCGTCGAGAGCCTGAGCAGGGCCCACGCCGCCCAGTTTGATGTGCCGCCCGAGCGGCGTTTCGTGGGCTTTGACGCCTACAAGAAGGCGATGGACTGCCTCAAGCCGGGCGACGTGGCCATCTTCGCCACCCCACCGGCCTTCCGCTGGGTGCACTTCGCCTACGCCATCGAAAAGGGGCTGCATGTGTTCATGGAAAAACCGGTCACCGTGGACGGGCCCACCACGCGCCGGATGCTCGAACTGGCCAAAAAAGCGGATCAGAAGAACCTCAAGGTGGGCGTGGGCCTGATGGTGCGGCACTGCCGCGGCCGGCTGCAGCTCCTCGAGCGCCTCCGCGGCGGGGAGATCGGTGACCTGATCCTGCTGCGAGCCTACCGCACCGGCGGCGCGGCGGCGCGCACGGGTCCGCCGCCGGCGGGCATGAGCGAGGTGCTGTACCAGGTGCAGCGGTTCCACAGTTTCCTGTGGGCCAGCGGCGGCTTGTTCAGCGACTACAACATCCACCAGATTGACGAGTGCAGTTGGATGAAGGGCGCCTGGCCGGTGCGGGCCCACGGCACCGGCGGCAAACACTATCGCGGCGATTCGGTGGACCAAAACTTCGACTCCTACTCGGTCGAGTACACCTACCCGGACGGCACCCGGCTGTTCTTCACCGGCCGCCACCAGAGCGGCACCCACGAGGAGTTCGCCAGCTACGCCCACGGGACCAAGGGCTCGGCCATCATCTCCACCTCGGCCCACACCCCGGGACGGGTGCGCACCTTCAAGGGCCACAATTTCACCCGCGCCGACCTGCTCTGGGCCTTCCCGCAACCCGAGCCCAGTCCCTACCAGCTCGAGTGGGACGACCTCATTGACGCCATCCGCAACGACAAGCCCTACAACGAGGCCGAGCGCGGCGCCATCGCCAGCCTGGTCACCTCGATGGGCCGCCTGGCCGCCCACACCGGCCAGGTCATCGAGTACGACCAGATGCTCCACCACGACCACGAGTTCGCCCCCACGGTGGCCGAGTTGACCGAGGACTCGCCCGCCCCCCTGCAACGGGACGCCGACGGCCGCTACCCGGTGCCCATGCCGGGCCAGAAAAAGTTGCGGGAGTACTGACCGCCCAGGCCGTTTCCGGGGGGCTCGCGACCGACCTTGCGGGCGGCCGCGGACACGGCGGGCACGGCGTTGCGGGCGCTCCGGCTGCTTGCCGGGGCCGACGCAGCGAAGGCTGCGCCGCGCACCGGGGGGAGCGCGCACACCGGTTCGCGGCTCCTGCCATTTCACCCCCCGAGCCGACCGGGAAACTCCGCAGGATTGCCTTTAGTTTCCGCGCGTCCCGCGGCAGACTGCCCGGCCGCGTTGACGCGTGGGTTGGCCGAACATGTCGAAACGACGCAAAGACAACAACCAACCGGAACTGCCCGCCATCGGCACGCCGGACTCGCCGTCCCCGACCGACCGGCCGCCGACCGAAGCCCCGCCGGTAGCCGCTTCCGGCAATGGCGAGCAACACGTCCAGGCCGAAACCGTGCCCGGGACGGGCGTGCCCGCGCCGCGCCCGTTTGACCCGAAGCGGGTCGAGGCGCCGCTGCACCGGCGCGTGGACCGCAATTTCCTGGACTACGCCTCGTACGTCATCCGCGACCGCGCCATCCCGAACCTGGCCGACGGCCTCAAACCGGTCCAGCGGCGCATCCTCTGGGCGATGCACCTGAGCGACGACGGCCGGTTCACCAAGGTGGCCAACGTGGTGGGCGACACGATGAAGTTCCACCCGCACGGGGACGCGGCCATCGGGGAGGCGCTGGTCGTGCTGGCCAACAAGCGCTACCTCATCGAGGGCCAGGGCAACTTCGGCAACCTCTTCACCGGCGACCCCCCGGCGGCCCCGCGCTACATCGAGTGCCGGCTCACCGAGCTGGCCCGCACCGAGCTGTTCCACGACGAGATCACCGAGTTCGTGCCCAGTTACGACGGCCGCAATAAGGAGCCGGTCGCCCTGCCCAGCAAACTGCCCCTGACGTTGATGCTCGGCACCGAGGGCATCGCCGTGGGCCTGGCCGCGCGCATCTTGCCGCACAACTTCCCCGAGCTGCTCCGCGCCCAGATCGCCATCCTCCAAAACCAGCCCTTCAAGTGCCTGCCCGACTTCCCCACCGGCGGCCTGATGGACGCCCGCGACTACCGCGACGGCCGCGGCACGGTGAAGGTGCGCGCCCGCATCCGGGTCAAGGACGAGTCCACCGTGGTCATCACGGAAATCCCGCCCACCACCACCACCGAGTCGCTCATCGCCTCGATCGAGGACGCCGCCCGCCAGGGCAAACTCAAGGTGCGCTCGGTCACCGACTTCACCTCCGACGCGGTCGAGATCGAGGTCAAGGCCCCGCCCGGGGTGGACCCGGAGAAACTGGTGGACGCGCTGTACGCCTTCACCGACTGCGAGGTCACCCTGACCAGCCGCATCATCGTCATCCGCGACCACCGGCCGGTGGAGCTGACGGTGAGCGAGGTCCTGCGCCACCACACCGAGCAACTGGTGGCCCTCCTCCGGCGCGAGCTCGAGCTGAAGGCGCAACAACTCCAGGACGAACTGCACTTCCGCACCCTCGAACGCATCTTCATCGAGGAACGGCTCTACCAGCGCCTGGAGACCTGCAAGACCAACGAGGCGGTCTTCGCCGCGGTGCACGCCGGCTTCCAGCCGTTCGCCCGCGAACTGGTCCGGCCGCTGAGCGACGCCGACGTCGAGCGCCTGCTCCAGGTGCGCATCCGCCGCATCTCGCTCTTCGACATCGCCCAGCACCGCGCCGAACTCGAGCGGGTCAGGGCGGAACTGGCCCAGACCCGGCGGCACCTGAAAAACCTGGTCGCCTACGCCATCGGCCACCTCGAGGCCCTGCTGGAAAAGTACGGCCCGCTCTACCCGCGCCGCACCCGGAGCAGCCGGCACGACGAAATTGACGCGCGCGAGGTGGCCTTCAAGGCCTTCAAGGTCGCCTACGACCGCGCGAGCGGTTACCTGGGCCACAAGGTCAACGGCGACGAATTCAAGACCGAGTGCACCCGGTACGACCGCCTCCTACTGGTCTTCCGCGACGGCCGCTACAAGGTCATCGAACTGCCGGAGAAACTCTTCGTCGGGCCGGACCTCGTGTACGCCGGGCTCCCGGAGCGGGACCGCGTGTTCACCCTGGCCTACAGCACGCGCGACGCGGTGTACCTCAAACGCTTCACCTTCGGCGGGACCATCCTCGACAAGGAATACCACTGCGTGCCCGCGGAGGAGAAATGCCGCGTGCACTTCTTCGCGCCGGACACCCCCGAGACCCTGTACCTCCGCTACAAGCCGGCGCCGCGGCAGAAGATCAACCAGCAGACTTGTGCGCCCGGCGAGATCGAGGTGCGCGGCCCCCGGACGCGCGGCCGGCAGATCTCGATCAAGGAAGTGGCCAGCATTACCGCCGCCCCCCCGCGCGGCTGGGACCCCGACGCCCCCACCACCCGCGTGGTGCTGGTCTGACCTCGCGTCGCCAGGAGCCCCCGCTGCTGGACCTTCCCTCCCCCCGCGCAGCGCGGGCTCCGGCTGCTCTCTTCTTCTGGCCGCCCGGCGGCGTGGCGCCGCCCCTACACCGCTACGCGCTCGCGCCCGTCTCGGGAGTTGCCGGCGGTGACGGAATGCGGCATAGGCACAGTCACCATGAGCACCAAGGCCATCCAGGCAAAGGTCCTTTGCCCTCGACCGCGGCTTCGGGATTACCTTTGGGCCACCCACCGGCTGTTCAATGAGGCGCTGGCGTTCACCCTCAAGGAAATGCTGGCCATGAAGCACGGCGCCAAAGGGCCCCTGGCCAAGCGGTTTGGTCCTGAGACCGCCGAGAAGTTCCGGGCCATCTGGGCGGACATGATGCTGGACGAAGACCACGACCCGCTGGAACTCCACCCTGATGCCGGCGAAAACAAGAAAAAGCGTGAGGGGCGCTCCCAATCTGCCCACGCCTGGATGGAGCTTATCACCAGCAAGAAGAGCAAGCGAGATTCCTCGAGCCGCTCCATCCATCCCCGGGTCAAAACCCTCATTGGCGAGTTGCTGAAAGAGGGGCGGATTCTGTTCAACCGGCACCAGGTCTGGAACTTCGGGGGAGCCGACCACGGCTTCCGTCGCGTGATATTCCAGATGGCCGCCCGGCGCATCCTCACCAATGTCCAGAACGAGGAGAACCATCAGCAGCTCCTGGGCGAGTGCCAGGCCAGGTTCGACGCGTGGAAAGCGTGGGAAAAGGCCCGCTTTGCCGAGTTCGAGAAGGTGCTGCCGGAGTTCCAAGCCTACGAAACCACCGCCACCGGTCGGGCCCAGTCCCGGGTCAGGCATCGCCTGCACGAGGCGGTGAAAATTGACGGGGCGATGCTCAAGGGCTGGCAGGAGCTGCGCGAGCGGCTGGACGGGGCGGAACAGGATGCCGCCGAGGCCACCCGGCGCATCAAGGCTTGGCAGGCGGAGGACCCGAAGGCGGTGGGCGACATCAACTTCTTCCTCTGGCTGGCCGACAAACCGCACCTCTGGCCCTGGGTGCGCACCATGCAACAGTACAACGGATTTCTGCGTCGGCTCGAGCTGCTCGGCCGGCCGGTGAACTTTTCCTACCCGCGCTGCGATGTCCGCCCCGAATGGTTCAGTTTCAGCGAATCCTCGCCCGGTCACATGTATGACTTCGATGCGGGCAGGGTAAAGTTCGGCCACCTGCTGGCCTACCTCCGCGGCGAAGCCCCGCTCCGGGTGCGGTTGCGCGTGTTCATGCCCCGGGCCGATGCCCAACACTGGAAGGACATCGAAAAGAAGCGCCGGAAGGGCCAGCCGGTGACGGAGGCGGACCTCGCCTTCCTGAACGAGCCGATCCAGTGGCAGGACTTCGAGGCTGCGGACGATCGCATCCCCGATTCGGTACGCAGCTTCTTCCGCCGGGCCCGACCGCTCGACCTTTCCAAGTTCTCTCGCTGCTGGGTCGAGTACGAGCTGCAGCCCGACCCCCGCTGGCGCGAGCGGGTGCGTTACTGTGGCGAGGGCCTGCGGGCCAAGCGCCGCAAGGACGGCGGCCAGACCCCGACCCACCTTTTCGAGTACGACTGGGGCTTTGACCCGCACGAACCGATCTGGCGCCGGCTGCACAAGTTTGGCGGCGCCAAGCTCATCTACCCCGGCCGACTCCGGCCCGGCCTCAACCCGGCCCGGCTTCAGCCCTACCTCTACTTCAGCTTCGAGATCGAACCGGCCGCAGTACCGGACAAGGCCTTCAAAGTCCAATTCAAGGGCGACGAGGATTCAGCGCCCGCCGATTCCGCCGCGCCCGGAGCGAAGTCGAGAAAGGTCAGTCCCCGCAAGCTCCCGCCGGGCCTGCGCGTGATGGCCGTGGACCTCGGCATGAGGCATCTGGCCATCGCCACGGTCTGTGAAGTCCAGGACGGCAAGCTCATCTCCTGGCGGCCGCGGCGCGACGGCAAGCCCGGTCAGGAACTGCCCAACCTCCGGGCCACGCTGTTCCTCAAGCTGCCCGGGCTCGAACTCCGGGACCTTCAGCAACACGAGTGGCAGAAAAAACAGTTGCAGCGCGAAACCGCCCCCCGCGGACACCTGCGGCGCGGCGAGGACTTTGCCCTCGACCTGACCGAACACCTCGACGCCATGAAGGACGACCGCGCCAAAAAAGCCGCCCACGTCATCGTCGAGGCGGCCTGGAAACACCGGGTGCACTGGCTGGTCTTCGAGGACCTGACCGGCTACCGCCCCGAGCAGGAACTCACGCGCAACGTCAACCGCCGGCTCCGCAACTGGAACCGCCGGAAGGTGGTCGAGCAGGTCAAGCAACTGGCCGAGTGCTACGGCCTCCGCGTCTATGACCGGGCCGCGCCGGCCTACACCTCGCGGGTGTGTGCCGTTTGCGGCCACGTCGGCGCCCGCTTCTCCCAGATCGTCGCCGCCCAGGAGCAGCGCGATGCCCGGTTCAAGACCCCCAAGGGGCTCAAGGCCGGCCTGCGACAGGTGCTGCCGGGCGGGCAGATGTTTGCCTGCCCGCACTGCCGCCGCATCGTCAACGCGGATTTCAACGCCTCGCTGAACCTGCACCGCCGCTTCGAGCGCAGCTTTGATTTCGCCGACCGCTACGACCTGCAACGAAGCGGGGGCGGCGAGTTGAGCTACTTCTACAACAACCAGCGGCTGGTCGGGAAAGCCTTCTGGGAGGCCGTGGCTGCCGAGGTGCAGCGCTTCCTCAACGAGAAGTTCCAGCAGGGCGACACGCCTCCCGCCGGCGGCTGGCCCAAACCGAAGCCCGCCGCAAAACCCGACATCCCATCGGACGAGGAGGAGGAGGATGACCTGCCCATGTGAACACAGGTTCCGGCTTCCTCGCGGACCGGGGAGCGCCCACCCCCGCGCGGGCTGTTTCCGGCGCCCTCGACGAAACCACGCCCGGCCACGACACAGCAGACCGCTTTGACCGCGCCCGGCGGAGCCGCCCGCGAGGAGGCGAGCGGCTCCCCGCGGGGCACGTGTGCTCGCCATGAACTCCGATCCCATCCCCCTGGCCATGCTCAACGCCCTGGTGTACTGCCCGCGGCGTTTCTACCTCGAACATGTCGAGGGCGTCTTCGCCATCAACGCCCCGGTCATGGATGGCAAACTCAAGCACGCCCGCGTGGACGACCCCCGCCGCGCCATGCGTCCCCGCAAAACCGGCGACGAGTTCCAGACCCGCAGCGTCCAACTGGGCTCCGAAAAGCTGGGGCTCATCGGCGTGCTGGATGTGGTCGAGGAAGCCGAGGGCCTGTTGCGGCCGGTGGAGTTCAAGCGTGGGGAGAAACCCCGGCCGGAGGAGGGGCAGCCACTGTTCTGGGAAAACGATGCCGTTCAGCTTTGCGCCCAGGCGCTGCTGCTCGAGGAAAACCTGGGCAAACCCGTGTCCGAGGGCGTGCTGTACTACATCGGCTCGCGGGACCGGGTCACGGTACCGATCACGCCGGAATTGCGGACCAAAACCCTGACCTACCTCGAACAAGCCCGCGCCCTCCTCAACACTCGCCAACCCCCTGAGCCCCTGGCCGACAGCCCCCGCTGCCCGAAATGCTCGCTCCTGGCCATCTGTCTGCCGGAAGAAACCCGTTTCCTGCGCCTGCACACCCTTCGCGCCGCGGCACCGCCCAGGCTCGTGCTCGCGCCCCTCGAAGCTCCCCAGGTGCTCTACTTCCAGGACCAGGGCGCCTGGGTCGAAAAGCACGGCGAACACCTGGTGTACCGTCCCCGCGAAGGCGAGCCGCGCCGCATCCCGCTGGTCAACGTCAGCCAGGTGGTGGTGTTTGGCCACGTCCAGTTCACCACCGCCGCCCTGGAAGTACTGCTGGAACTCGAAATCCCCGTTGTCTTCCTCAGCCTCTACGGCCGATTCCTCGGCACCCTCTCCGGGCCGCCGCCCAAAAACGGCCACGTGCGGCTGGCGCAGTACCGCCATTGCTCGAACCCGGATTGGGCCCTGAGCACGGCGCGCGAGGTGGTCGCGGCCAAAATCCTGAACCAGCGCACCCTGCTGATGCGCTCCCTGCGCAGTCGCACCCCGGATGAAACCGAACAACCGCCCCCTGAAACCGTGCCCGAGACCCAACCGACCCTCGACCTGGACTTCACCACCGACCAGGACGCCGTCACCTTCAGCGAGCTGAAACGCTTTGCCGAGCAGGCCCGCCAGGCTGCCACCAGCGATGAGCTGCTGGGCTGGGAAGGCAGTGCCGCCAGCCTCTACTTCGGCCACTTCGCCCGGATGCTGCGCGACACCGACGAAACCCGGCACTTCGACTTCCTCAGCCGCAACCGCCGCCCGCCCCGGGACCCCGTCAACGCCCTGCTGTCTTTCGCCTACGCCCTGCTGCTCAAGGACGTCACCTCCGCCCTGCTCACCGTGGGGCTCGATCCCTACATCGGTTTTTTCCACACCGCCAAGCACGGTCGCCCCTCGCTGGCCCTGGACCTCATGGAGGAATTCCGCCCCGTGCTGGCGGATTCGGTGGTCCTCACCCTGATCAACAAGCAGATGCTCACCCCGCGCGACTTCGTCAGTTGGGGCGGCAGTTGCCAGCTCACCGAGTCCGGTCGGAAGACGTTCTTCCAAGCCTGGGAACTACGCCGCAAGACCGAAGTCCTCCACCCGCTTTTCAAGTATCGCTGCAGTTACCAGCGCGTCCTCGAGGTCCAGGCCCGCCAGTTGGCCGGGGTCTTCCGGGGCGAGTTCGACCGCTACCAACCCTTCACCATCCGATGACGTTCTACTTCGTCTGCTACGACATCGCCGACGACAAGCGGCGCGACAAGGTCTTCAAGGCCCTGCTCGATTTCGGCCTGCACCGCCAGTTCTCCGTCTTCGAATGCCGGCTGACCGAAACCGATTACCTCCGCCTCAAGGCCCGTCTGGCCGAACTGATCCAGGCCGACGAAGACCAGGTGCTCTTCATCCCGCTCAACGGGGAACTGTACAACGCCGTGGAGACCCTCGGCCAACCCCGGACCGTGGACGATGGCCCGGCCCAGATTTTCTGACCCGTGGCACAGGCTTGCATCGGCCCCGCAATCTCCTAACCTGTGGCAGGCTTTTTCGCAGGAAGTTCCGGGCCGGCGGAACTAACTGACCCTGCCAGCCAACGACTGGCTTGGGAGCCGCGATCCGAGAGTGTCACGAGCCGCTGCGAAGGCCTGGCGCACCCGCGCAAGGCCGACTCTACTGCCGGCAGGCGCAAGCCCCACCAGGCGGCGGCTCTGAGGACGCGGACGTTGCTTGAACGCCGCCGATGCGCGAGCATCGGTGTGGTCAAGACCGCGAGCGTGGACGCTCGCCAGGCGCAAGTGCCTCTTCGCTTGGGGTCTTTGACAATAAACCAGACGCCGTGGCTGTCCAGCTTGCAGCACTTCGCAGGCATGCTCGAAACGGCCTCAACAACGGCCGTCAATGCTGACTCGAATGAGGAAGCTGCCGCCACGCGCGCGGCGGCGCTCAAGCAGCGGACACTTCCGCCCGGAGGTTTTGGAGGGCAGCCTCCGCTTCGCCGCCACGCGCGCGGCGGCGCTCAAGCAGCGGACACAGTAAAGGTCCCGTTGCTTTAACGGCCGCAACGGCGCCGCCGGGCGCGTCCGGCGACCCCCGCGGGCTGTTGTGCTGCCCATCCGGTTTTCGGGTCATTCCCGACCGGCCGGTTCTGCCGGCCCCCTTCAAGGGAGGTCGCGAGCGGCCCCGGCTCTTGCCGGTCGCGTGGCAGCACGGTCCATGTGGGTGACACCCCTACCTGAACCGCCAAGACGGGTGTCTCCGGCGGGCACGAATGCTTGAGTGGCTTGATTTTCAGTGCCGTTGGCTGAGCAGATTTAATTACGGACTTGCCGTCGTTCCGCCCGTCCCGGCAAATTTCTTCTGCACGTTTCACCTCACCCTGCCATGATTGCCTGGCCCAAATCCAACGACGCCATCGGCTCCGCCAACCGCGGGAACCCCTGTGAATCCGGCCTGTGCACGCTCTGCCAGTCGGATTGCAAGGGACGCTGTGAAACCTGGCTCGCCTCGCTGCGCGGGCGCGAGATTCTTTACCCGCGCGATTTCGGGGAGGTCACCGCCGGCGCCGCGAACCTTTGCGCCGTGGGGTGGGTTACCACAGCCTTCGCATCAACGGCTACGCCTACGGCGCACGGGGCCTGAACAGCAACAACCAGGCGGAGGCCTGTTTGTTCCCGAACGTCAACGTCGAAACCCACTTCGGCGTGCATGTCCTCACCCGCTGCCGGCTGCCCCTCATGACCGGCGCGCTGGGCTCGACCTTCGTCGCCGCCAAATACTGGAACGCCTTCGCCGTGGGCGCCGCGTTGTGCGGCTTCCCCATCGTCATCGGAGAAAACGTGGTCGGCGTGGACCGCGACTCGACCTTCCGCCACGGCCGGCTGACGTCCTCGCCCGAGTTGGACCGCCGCATCGCCATCTACCGGCGCTACCACGACGGTTACGGGGCGATCATCGTCCAGATGAATGTCGAGGACACCCGCAATGGCGTGGCCGAGTATCTCATCGAGAAGTACGGCGACCAGGTGGTCCTCGAACTCAAATGGGGCCAGGGCGCCAAGAATATCGGCGGCGAAATCCAGGTGACTTCCCTGGAATATGCCCGCTTTCTGGCCGACCGCGGTTACATCCTCGACCCGGACCCCTACCGTCCCGAGGTCGAACAGGCCTTCCGCGAGGGCGCCATCAAGGCCTTCGCCCGCCACAGCCGGCTGGGGGCCACGCACCTGCAAACCGAGGCGGCCGTGCGCGAGGCGTTCCTGAAAACCATCGCCCACCTGCGCCAACTGGGCTTCAAACGCATCTCCCTCAAGACCGGCAGCTACGGCATGGAAGCCCTGGCCATGGCCCTGCGTTACGCCGCCGAGGCGGAACTGGATCTCCTGACCATTGACGGCTCCGGCGGCGGCACCGGCATGAGCCCCTGGAACATGATGGAACACTGGGGCATCCCCTCCCTGCCCCTGCACGCCAAGGCCTACGAGTACGCCACGCTGCTGCGGGCCCGCGGCTTCCGCGTCCCGGACCTGGCCTTTGGCGGGGGCCTGGCCCGCGAGGACCACCTGTTCAAGGCGCTGGCCCTGGGTGCGCCGTTCGTGAAGCTGGTCTGCATGGGCCGCGCCCCCATGATCCCCGGCTTCCTGGGCAGCAACATCGAGGGCGCGCTCCGGCCCGAGCGCAAAGCCGCCGTGCACGGGCACTGGGACACCCTGCCGGCCAGCGTCAAATGCTACGGCGAGAAGCCCGAGGAAATCTTCATCTGCTGGGAAGAGGTCGCCGCCAAGGTCGGTCGCGAGGAAATGAAACACATCCCCTGGGGCGCGGTGGCGCTCTACTGCTACGCCGACAAACTCAAGGCCGGGCTCCAACAATTCATGGCCGGTGCGCGCAAGTTCCGTCTGGCCGACCTCAGCCGCACCGACCTGCTCGCCGCCAACCGCGAGACCGCCGAGGTCACCGGCATCCCCTACCTCACCGACTGGCAGGACGACGTGGCCAAGACCATCCTGACTTCCTGAGCGCAACCGCCCCAAACCCCGGGGAGCGAAACCAGGTTATTGCCGCGGCGCACACTCCCGGTCGGGGGAACCATTTCGCACTTCCGATGCAGTACCGACCACGGGACGGGAGGGAAGTCTCCCAAAAGCCGCCGCGCTCCCTGGCGAGATCAGGGGGACTCGGTCTTTTGGCCCAAGGCCTCCGCCGTCCCAACCGGCACCGGGCTGTTCACCGTGATGCCACCGCCCCGCGCACGGGGGCGCCCCGGCCGGACAGTCGCCGGGCTTGACGATGCGCGCCGCTTCCGCGGGCTGCTCCGGGGGCTCGAATCTCGACTTCGCCCCGCGGCTTTGCTACCCACGGCCCATGCGACGCAAGTGGCTCCGGGACGTCTCCCGCCTGGTTGTCAAACTCGGCACCGGCGTGCTCACCGACGCCCGCAAACAGCCGGACTTCCTCCAACTGGTCCAACTGGTCGCCCAGCTTGCCCAGCAACGCCAGGCCGGTCGCGAAGTCGTGCTGGTCACCTCGGGCGCGGTGGGCGCGGGCATGGGCGTGCTCGGGCTCACCCGCCGCCCCACCCGCCTCCACGAACTCCAGGCCTGCGCCGCCATCGGCCAGTCCCGTCTCATGGCCACGTACGCCGACCTGTTCGGCAAGTTCGGCCTCCACGTCGGCCAGGTCCTGCTCACCCACGCCGACCTCGAGGACCACGACCGCCACCTCAACGCCCGCAACACCCTCCTCACCCTGCTCGAACGCGGGGTGGTGCCCATCATCAACGAAAACGACGTCGTCTCGGTCGAGGAACTGCGTTTCGGGGACAACGACCGCCTCTCCGCCCTGGTCGCCAGCCTCCTGCCCGCCCGGTTGCTGGTGATCCTCACCTCCGTGGACGGCGTGCTCGACGGCTTTGGCGGCGACCATCCCCGCGTCATTCCGCTGGTCGAGCGGGTGGACGAGACCCTCGAACAACTCGCCCGCGGCACCCGCAGCGAAACCGCCGTCGGTGGCATGGTCTCCAAACTCGCCGCCGCCCGCATCGTGATGCGCGCCGGCATCCCGGCCGTCATCGCCAACGGCCGCAAACGGGACGTGCTCGAGCGCATCCTCGCCGGCGAAGACGAGGGCACGCTCTTCGTCCCCCGGGGCGAACTGCTCCCCGGCCGCAAACGCTGGATCGCCTTCTTCCACCACCCCAAGGGCACCCTGCTGGTGGACGAAGGCGCCCGCCGGGCCCTTTGCGAACAGGGCCGCAGCCTGCTCCGCCCCGGCGTCCTGCGCGTGGAGGGTGATTTCACCCGCGGCGACGTGGTCCGCATCTGCGACCCCACCGGCCGGGAATTCGCCCGCGGCCAGGTCGGTTGCGATGCCGCCGCCCTGCGCGCCGGGCAGGCCCCCGACCGCGAAGTGGTGCACCGGGACAACCTCGTCGTCTTGTGAAACGCCCCGCTCCTCCCCGCCCCGACCGCGCGGCGGCGCGCGCCCCCTCCCGGGCCGCCGGCGC
>JBBIJZ010000016.1:0-48934 GCA_037445715.1 Verrucomicrobiales bacterium
AACATCTTTAGTCCGTTTCCGTGAGCTCGCCCCTTCGGACCATCCACACGCGGGTGGGGAGAACTCAACTTGCTGCGTGAGAGTTGGGTCCCCATTCGGACCATCCCCACGCGGGTGGGGAGAACTCTGGATTTGCAAGGGGTTACGGTGGCTTCGGGGGCATTTTCGGGTGGTTCAGAAGGGGCGGTTTTCGGGTTCGACCCACTGCTCGGCCACCAGCCAGAGGCCGGAAAGCTCGGTGTGCCGGCGGTTGGTATCGCCGTGGGTTTCGATTTTGAAGCCCTGGCAGTTGTGGTCGCTGGAGATGATGAGCAGGCCCAGGCTCTCGGCGTTGCGTTTGATGTAGTCGAGGGTCTTTTCGCGGGTGCGGCGGTTGAGGGTGCCCACAAAGACGTTGGGGCGTGGCTCGATGAACCAGCGTTTGAGCAGGCCGCGGATGGCGTCGGGGGTGTCGTTGGCCACGATGACGGTCATGGGGTTTCGGCTTCGGGGTTCCGGGGGGCAGGCGGGTGGTTGGGGGCGGGGTCGGCGGTTTCGGCGAACAGGGCTTCGAGGTCTTTGGGCATGCGTTGCAGGATTTTCTGCTCCTCGACGCGTTGTTTGAGGAGTTTGCGGGTCAGTTCGCCGTCGTCGTCGGGGTCCTGGCGGACGGCCTGGAAGGCGGCGGGGATGCTGGTGAGGTGTTTGTAGAGGTCGGCCACGTCGTAGATGAAGGGCAAGGTGCCGGCGTCGTGGATGAAGCCCAGGGCGGGGAGGTAGCCCAGCGAGCAGACGACGGCGGCGCAGAGGGCGTAGAGGCTGGCATTGGCGGTGGACAGGGCGCGGTTGATGGAGTCGGCCAGGTTCCAGTTGTTTTTGTCGTAGTTGCGGCCTTTCCAGGTGACGCCGTATTCGAGGCCGAGGCGGGCGTAGAGGGCGCGCACGCGCAGGCCCTCCATGCCGCGCAGTTCTCGGATGCTGCGGGTTTCCACGTCCACGTCCGGGAAGCGCATTTTGAACATGCGGCGGGCGATGGCGGCGCGGCGCTTTTTGTCGGCCCAGGCGGTGGCGTGGAAGCGGGGCATGTCGTTGTCGTGATTGGGCGCCAGGCCGAAGGCGTAGAAGCGCAGGCCCTCCTCGCCGATCCAGCAGAGGGGGGTGTTGGAGTCGGCGCAGGCTTTGATGGCGGCGTGGGTGACGGTCGTGCCCGGGCCGAGCAGCAGCGCGGAGAGGGTGGCCACGGGCAGGCGGCAAAGCAGGCCCTCGGCGCTGATCCACTTGACGCTGGCGTCGTCCACTTCCAGCCGGCCGTGTTCGAGATAGACCGGCGTCCAGCGGTCGCGGGCCATGGCGAGGGTCTCCAGGGGTGGGCGTTCAAAGACGGGCATGTGGCGTGAGGCTGAGGGGGCGCACGGTCGGAGGCGCGCAGGGTCAGGGTGTGCGGGGGAGTACCCGGATGCGCCGGGGGGCGTGGGTGTTGGGTTTGGCGAAGGTGACCGGTTGGTCGTGGAGGGTGTCCACTCCGGCGCCGAAGGTGTCGGCCTCTTCGACGCGCGTGAAGGCCTCCGGCGGCCGGTCTTCGGGCAAGCCGGCCGCGCGGAGCAGGGCGCGCCAGGCGTCCGCGGCGCGGTCCAACGGGCCACCGGCGAAGACCGGCGCGGCCGGGAGGCAGCATTTGCGGCCAAACCAGACGCCCCAGACCGGGTCGCGCAGGGCGGCGGCCAGGGCGTCGGGACCGCGGCCGTCGGGCAGTTGCCAGCCGGCTGGCGCGGTGAGCAGCACTCCGAAGCGGGCGTCGAGCAGATAGTGGCGATAGCTCTGGACGGTGCCGTCATCAATCTTGCCGCTGGCCAACCGGGTGCCCATCACGGTGTGGTAATCTTCCAGTCGGCGGAGCGGCAGCTCGTCGCCGGAGCGAGCGGGGTCGGGCCGGGGCAGGGTGATGGCGGTGAAGCGCAGTTGAGCGAGCGCGCGGATGGCCGCGGCTTCGCCGGGGGCGTGTTTGTCCAGGCCGAGCGCGGCGGCCAGCAGGCCGGTGACGGCGCTTTTGGTGGGGTGCAGGCCGGTGGTGCGGCGCTGGAAGCGGCTGGCCGAGCCCCAGGCTTGCAGCGGGGCGTCCAGGAGCAGGGCGAGGTATTGTTCAGGGGACATGGGCGGTGAGCCGTTGGCAGAAGGTGTTGAGGTCCGCCTCGGGGATGACGACTTCGGTCGTGGGCTCGATGTTCCAGGTCTGTTTGAGCTTGGCGTGATGGTCTTGGAGGGCCTGGATGGATTTCTCCAGCAGACCGTCGCGCGCCCGGACGGGTTTCTCGAAGGCGTTGACCAGTTGGACGGGCTGGCCGTGGTCCTTGTAAATGCCGAGCACGAAGCCGGGCAGGGTGTGACTGTTCATGGAGTTTTTGCGGGCGCCGGGCACGGCCAGGAGCGTGGCGCGGAGGAAGGCGTCCACCACGGCGCGGCGCTCCTCGGCGCTGAGCCGGCCCAGGTGCTCGGCGTCGGCCAGCAGGGTGAGGTTGAGGGCGGCGTAGCGGTAATAGACGGCGGAGGTAAATTCGAGGGTGCCGATCATGCCCGCGCCGGCGTCTTCTTCCCGGGGCTTGTCGTCGTCCACGGCGGAGTAGAAATCAATGTCGTTGTCGGCCGGGTGGGTGGAGAGGGCGTGGCCGAACATGGCGGCGCCTTCCAGGGTGAGGTCCGGGCCTTTGGCCACCATGCGACCGAAGATGGCAATGTCCGCCGCGTCGCTCAGCGGCACTTTCTTGCAGGCGGCGATCAGCTTCTTGGCGTCAAGTTTGGCCCTGGCGTCCGGGGCGGCAAGGCTGGCCACCTCCTCGGCCAGCGCGTGGATTTCCGCCGGCGACAGGAAAATGAGGGTGCTGACGCGGGGCACTTTGCCTTCTTTGGGCAGGCCGTCCTTGTCCACGGTCTTGTCGTCGAGGCCGGAGAGTGCATCGGCCACGGCCAGGGCTAGTTTCGCGGCCTGGTCTTCAGGGAGCTGCCGTTGGAGCAGCGCCCGCTTGAGCGGTTCGATGATGAGGCGGGAGCGGGTGCCGCCGAATCGGGCGGCGGGCAAATGCTCCTTGGCGTATTCACGGATGGCCCGTTTGAGGCACTGACTGGAGAGGCGGGCGCGGGTGACGCCCCCGAAGACGGCGGTCTTGGGCGCGCCCACGTCGTCGCGATTCAGGCAGGAGACGGGGAACGATTGGAGGATGTGCAGTTCGATCAGTTTCATGGTTTCCGGGTGTTGAGGGTGGATGGTTGCGGGCCTGGACGTTGAAAAGCGGCCGGGTGCCGGTAGGTTGAACGCATGAGCACGGTGGAAGAGATCGAGGCGGCAATCAGGCAGCTCCCGAAGCACGAATTCTGGCGGCTGACGGATCGGTTGATCGCCCTGCGCGAGGACGAGTGGGACCGCGAAATCGAAGCTGACGCCAGGACCGGCAAACTGGACCCATGGTTCGAGCAGGCCGACCGGGATTTTGAGGCCGGCCGCTGCCGGGAGCTAGGAAGCACTTTGCCAGCCCGGAATTCTGGAAGTGCTACGACAAGCTCCCGAAAGCAGTTCAAGAATCGGCCGACAAGGCGTTCGCACTCCTGAAGCAGAATCCGCGGCATCCCTCGCTGCGGTTTGAGCGGAAGGGCCGGGGATGGTCGGCGCGGGTGTCGCGTGGCTACCGCGCGCTGGCGAGGGAACGCGCCGAGGGGTTGGTTTGGTTTTGGATCGGCCCTCATGACGAATACCTGCGGTTAGTCGGTCGCTGAGACCGGCGCCAGCACCAGCAGGCCGAACCCGAAGGCCTTGGCCGGGCCGATGCCGCGCCGGAAGGTTTCCCGGAACCGCGCCGGGTCGGTGACCCGGAGAATCCCCTGGAACTCCACGGCGCTGTGCAGGCCGTGGGTGCCGTCCTTGTGGAAGTATTCCCGACCGCGGGGAATGGTGCGGAGCGTGGCCGGATCAAACCGGAAGCCGCCGTCGGCCGCCTTGCGCGCCAGCCAGGCCACCAGGTCCTCCCGCCGGCTCAGGGGCACGCGGCGGCCGTTTTTCTTGCGCGAGCCGTCCGGGTGGTCCACGCGCACCTTCCGGGTCGGGTTGGCCAGCAGGCTGAAGCGGTAACGGCGGTGGGCGAAAAATTCCTCGGGGATGGGTTTCGACCGGAAGCAAGGGGTCGGGCACCAGTCCGGCCGGTGCGGGGGCGTGGCCGAGACGATGAGCAGCCGATAGCCCGCTTCAAGGCGGTCCACGCGGGTGAGGAAATCGCGCGGGGCGCCGTCGCGTCCGCCAAAGGCCTGCCAGACGCGCTGGTGCCAGTCGTAGGTGTCGCGGAGGCGCAGCAGGCGGGCGGCGTCCTCGTAGGAGACAAGGATTTGGGTGAGGTGCAGCGGCGCGGGCCGGGCGGGGGCGCCCGGCGCAGGGGCGATGGGGGCGGGAGCGGTCATGGGGTGGCCTCCGGCGATGGGGGTGAGGCGGTTGGCGGTGGCGGGCCCCAGAACTCGGTGGCCCAGCGTTGACGGACCTGTTCGCCGTAATGGTCGCGGGACCAGGAGCACAGATCGAGGTAGAGCTGCAGATAATCCACAGGCACGCCCTGGGCACGGGCCGCGAGGATGACCGCTCGCAAATGCCGGTGCAGCTCCCCGGGATCGCACAACAACAGGCGTTTGAAGCGGCCCTCGAAAGTGCTCAATCCGGCGTTCAACTGCTGGCAGACACGCCCCAGGCCGTTGCCGTCCCGGCGGTTTTCCGGATGCCAGGCGTACAGCGCGGCCACGGTGTTGAAGGCCTCGTCATTGAGTGTGCCGCGCAGTTCGACGAGCGCCGGATAGGCGCGGGGGCGGGCAGCGTCGCTCAACCAATGCCGCAGGGCGGCGCGGAAGCCGGGGTCGGCGCAGCGCTCGCGCAGGCGGTCCAGCCGGGCGGCGGCTTGTTCGGTGAAGGCATTGTGGGTCATGCGGTGGGTTCCTCCGGTTCGGGTTCGGGGTGGGTCGGCTCGGCCGGGCGAAAGAACTCGGCCCGGCCCAGCACGTAAGCCTGTAGTTGCCGGGGGGTCTGGTGCGGGCAGGCCAGTTCGTAAGCGGCCAGGGCCGCCTGAAGCAGGCGCCGGCCCCAGGCCGTCTGGGCGAACTGGTAGCCGCTCCGTTGAGGGTCAACCGGCGGCGGCTGGGTGACCAGTCGAAACAACTCGGGCACCAGATGCTCGGCCGCGGTCCAGTAGTGGAGGCTGGCCCGGGTCTTCAGGTTCTGCCCGCGCTGGCGGCCTTCGCCGCGCTCGATTTCGTCCTTGAGCCGGCGCCGGTAGGTGGCGAGGGCCCGGTTCAGCGTCCCGGCGACCCCCTCGGCATGGGCCACGCCCGCGCTGTAAACGGCGTGGCCGGTTTCCTGCAAAAGCGCGACGGGGACGTGATGGAAAACCGATTCGATGGCGTCCACGAGCTTGGCCTTGCGGGCCACGAGCGCGCCGGCCCAGAGGTCAAAGGAATCAGCGTCGAGCACCTGGCGTAGCGCCAACGGTCCCCCCGGACCGTCCGCTCGTCGCAGGGTGGTGACGGCCGCCAGTTGGCGCCAGATGGCCCGCGCCGGGTCGGCCCGGAGCGTGAGGCGTCGGTCGTCCCGGGCCACCACGGTCAGGCTCGGCTCGGCGAACACCTCGTCGAAAGTCGGATAGTCGAGTCCCCGGGCGATGATGGCGGTGCGGTGGTCGTCGTTGAGCCAGATGGCGCGCGCCACGGGCACCAGGCGGCCCAGGTAGGAGCGAGTGGTTTGGGGCAGATCGCCGGGGCGGGCGGGCATCCGCTGCCAAACCGGTTCGCCCCAGTCCGCCTGGCGGCCGGCGTGTTCCGCAAAGGTTTCCCGGGTCATCAGGTTGGCGTGGACGGTCTCCACCAGGCTGGCCTTGCGGAGGAAGGCGTGCAACGGGCTGGCCGCGATGCAAACCGAGGCTGGCGCGGACTTGTTGGGGGCCGTCGGTCGCCCATTCCAATTGGCGATGCCGATCAGGCCGCCGGGCGCGAATGACTGGAACGTGACCAACATGCGCGCCAATTCAGCCGGCGAGAAGGTGCGCGCGCTGCCGCCGGCGTTGTCGAACAGGGTGCTGTTGTTACCGCAGGCCAGAGCAAGGTCCAACTTGTCGGCAGCGTTGCCCTCGTCATCGTCCCACCGCGTGCTTTGGAGGTTGGCAACCTGAAGAAACCGCGGGCCGTTGCCGAACAGCTCGAAGGCGTGGTGCCAGCGGTCCAGATAAGCGCACACGCGGGCCGGGAGTTGGTCGAGGCAGGCCCGCCAGGCCTCCTCGTCCTCCGGTCCGTCCAGCGCGACCTGAGCCACGCAGATCAGCAGGCGCAGCAGGGCGATGCGTTCGTGCGGGCGGACGGACAGGTCGGTGATCTGGCGCCCCTCGGCAAAGGCCTGCCGGAGGCTGACCAGATCGGGGCGTCCGTCGCCCCGCACCACGGGAATCCAGGGATCAGTCGTCAGGTTCATCGTTGTCCGGGTAATCCGGGTGGGGGGGCTGGCCGGGCGCAGCTTCACGCCAGACGCCGCGGTCGGGCAAGTATTTCAGGCCGGCGTTTGCGCCCTCCCGGCCGTCGAGCCGGAGGTCATCGCCGTCCACTGTGGCCAGGGCCCATGAGCCGACGAAGTAGGGCCCAAGCGCGGCCGGGTTTTCCGGCTGGCCGTCCCTGAGCCACCAGGCGGGAATCTTGACGTGGCTGCGGTGCAACGCGGCGGCGACCTCCCGCGACCAGTCGCGCTCGCGGGCCGTCACCGTCACGCCTTCCAAGGTGGTGAGTCGCAGGGTGCCGCGGCCCGGCTCGAGCGCCTGGAGGAGCACCAGGGTCAGGGTGGGATAATCGCTGTAGCGGGTTTGAACGCCCTCGTCGTCGGCCAGCGTGGGCAGGCTCCAGGCGTTGGAAGCGCTGACCGCCTGGCCGCGCAGTTTGCTGGCGCGACGCTCCATTTCTTCGCGCAGCGCCCGCCAGGCCTCGGGCTCCTCCGGCCAGGGCGCGTAGGTGGCTTCGAGGATCGAGCGGAGGTCTGCCGGCAGGCGGATGCCGCCCCGCGCGGCCCACCGCCGCCACTCCCGGGCTGTGCGGAGCAGCACGTAAGCGGCGTAAGGCGGCGCCAGCCCCCGGAGGCGGGCTTTGAGGTCGTCCCCGGTCACGAAGTGTTCGCAGTCCGGCGTGTGAATCCAGGCTTCGGGGCCGTCGGCTTGGTTGGGCCGGTTGGGGCGCGGGTGCCGCCAGAGCCGGCCCAGCCTTTGGAGCAGCATGTCGGTGGGCGCCAGATCGGTCAGCAGGAAATCGGCGTCAATGTCCACGCTTTGCTCGACGACCTGGGTGGCGACGAGTACGGCGCCGCGGGGGCGGTCGGCGGCGTCTTTGCCAAGGCGCTTGAGCCAGTGCGCCTCCAGTGCGTCGCGCCGGAACCAGGGGAACCGGCTGTGCAGCAGCGCCGTTTCCGGGCCGCCCTCGCGCAGGGCGCCACACAGGGCGGCGAAGCTGCGTTGGGCGGCGTCCACGGTGTTCCGCACCCAGAGCACGACCTGGCCGGCCTCGGCGCGGCGCACGCACGCGGCGGCGGCGGCGGCGAACGGGATTTCCTCACAGCGGAGGCGGACGCAGCGAAGCGGGGCCGGTGTCGGCTCAACGGCGACTTGAATCCGGCTCTCGGCTGCGGTCACCCCCGTCAGCAGCGGATACGGATCGGTGGCGGCGTCCGGTGGCGCGGCGTCGGTCACGGGCGCGGCCGAGAGGCCGAGCGCCTGGCGGGCGGCGGCAAGAAGTTCTTCGCGGCGCTGGCGAGTGAGCGTGGCGGAAAGCACCAGGACGGTGCAGCGAAGTTGAAGGAGTTGTTCGATGAGCAGGTCCAGCAGCGTGCCGGTGTAAAGGTCGTAGCTGTGGACCTCGTCCAGCACCACCACCTTGCCCGCCAGGCCGAACAGCCGCACGAAGAAATGCCGGGCCGCCACCACGCCCAGCAGGGCCTGGTCCACCGTGCCCACCCCGAACGGCGCCAGCAGCGCGCGGCGGGCCGAGGCAAACCAGGATTGGGCGGCCCAGGGGTTTTCCTGCTTCTCCGCGGCGTCTCCGGGGCCGGCGCGGGGGGGCACCTGGATGATGTCCCGGTCTTCCAACCAGGACGCGCCGTGGGCCAGCCGCAGCGCGGCGGAGTCCCGCAACAGACTCGCCAGCCAGCTTTCAATGCGCTCGAAGATGCGATTGCTGGTGGTCTGTGTGGGCAGTGCGAAGTAAAGCCCGCGGGCCCGGCCGTCGGCCAGCAGATGGCTCGCGGCCAGCAGGGCGGCCTCGGTTTTGCCGCCGCCCATGGGGGCTTCGAGAATCCACAGGCCCGGCTGCCGGCACCGGGTGGCGGCGATTTGCTGGAGGGCATTGGGGGTGGCCAGCGACGGGAACAGGTCCGCAAAAGCCGCCGAGCGAACGGCGGGCGGTTGGTCCAGCCCGATGGCCGCCACGGCCCGGGCCGCCCGCGCCCGGCGTGCTTCCGGCGCGAGCGGGGGTGACTCGACCGCCGGGGAAAAGAAGCGCTCGTCCGAACCGATCCAGTCGGCCACCGCGACCAGGCCGGCCAAGAGGCCCAACACGGCGTCGTTGGGCGGGGCGGTGTCGGGCAGGGGCGGCGGGGATGTGCCGGGGCCGAAGAACGCGGCCAGGGTGTCGGCCAGTTCCCGACGCGCGGCCTGCCATTCGGGGCCGCCGGTCGGGCCGATGGCCACGCCGCCGCCGCGTGCATCCTTGATCCACGGGCCCTGGCTCTGCCCGTGATGCGCGCCAACAGCCATGAGCCAGCGCTTGAGTTTGCGGGCATTGTCTCCCAGCCACTGTTGGAGGAACCATTGACTGACCTTGGCGTGGTTGGTTTCGGCGGCTTCGGGCTGGAAGTGGGGGTGCCCCATCCACGCCGGGCACTTCTGCTGAAATCCCGGCGAGATTTTGCCCACGTCATGCAGCGCCGCGAGGAGCGCCGCGCCGGGCGGGAGCAGCTCCCGGAGCGATGGCGGCCAGGGGCGGAGCAGCGCTTCGGCCACGCAGCCGACGTTGAGGCAGTGGTCGCGCACGGCGATGCCCGGCCGGCCGTCCGGGGTTGTCTTGGCCCAGAAGTGGATGTTCCGCATGTCCAACGCACCGAATGCTAGCAGGGCAGGGTGACAAATACGGTCACCCTCTCGGATTTTTTGACCGCCCCCCGAAGTGTGCGGGGGCGGGGGCAGGTCGGGCGTCCGCGCGTTCCGGGTTTGCCGGCGCCCGGCGGCGTGTGGTATGCGGCGGGCCATGATTCATCCGACGGCGGTGGTGCATCCCCGGGCGCAACTGGACGCGACGGTGGTGGTGGGGCCGGGCGCGGTGATTGACGCGGAGGTCACCGTGGGGCCGCGGTGCGTGATCGGCCCGCACGTTTATCTGACCGGCCACACCACGCTGGGGGCGGACAACCGGGTGCACGCCGGGTGTGTGCTGGGCGAGGCGCCGCAGGACCTCAAATACGCGGGCGCGGCCACGCGGCTGCGCATCGGCGACCGGAACGTGTTCCGCGAGCACGTGACGGTGCATCGCTCGAACACGCCCGAGGAGGACACGGTGGTGGGGTCGGACAATTTTCTGATGGCGCACTGCCACGTGGGGCACAATTGCCGCCTGGGCGACCGGATCATCCTGGCCAACGGGGCCGCGCTGGGCGGGCATGTGACCGTGCAGGACCGCGCGTTCATTTCCGGCAACTGTCTGGTGCACCAGTTCGTCCGGGTGGGCATGCTGGCGTTGATGCAGGGCGGCTCGGCCATCAGCAAGGACCTGCCGCCCTTCACCGTGGCCCGGGGGGAAAATGCGATCTGCGGCCTGAACGTGGTGGGGCTGCGCCGGGCGGGGGTGTCGGACCGGGATCGTCTGGAATTGCGGCGCCTGTACCGGTTCTTGTTCCGCTCGCACCGCAACCTGCGCGAGGCGGTGGTGGCGGCGCGGAGCCGGTTCATGAGCGAACTGGGGCAACGGCTGCTGGACTTCATCGCCGCCAGCCGCCGGGGGGTATGCATGGAGCGACCGCGCGCGGAGCCCGATTGAGCCGCCGGGGGTTTCCCAATCGGCGGTCCGGTGGCCCGCCGCCGCGGACCGGATGCTCCCGACAAAAAACCCCTTCCGGGGAGACCCGAAAGGGGTTTTGCAGGCCGTCGCGGTGGGACGGCTCAGTACTTGAAGATGACGTTCAAGGCGAGCGAGACCGCGTCGTTCTTGTCGTTGGGACCGTAGATCTTGTTGTTCGACAAGTCGTGGTCCCAGCGGCACTCGAGCCGGGTGATGGCCTGGGCCCAGAGGGCGTAGTCCAGCGTGCCGGTCACGCCCAGCAGTTCGGCGCGTTCGCCGGTGGCCGTGCCGAAGGCGCCCGGGCTGCCGGTGGCGTATTCGCCGCGGGCGTTGAGCTTGAGCTTCTCGCTGAGTTGAATGGACAGGTAGCCCGCGATGGCATTGGCGTACGAGTTGTCGAACAGGCCGTTGGCCTGGTAATCGTACGCCGCGCCGAGGGTGACCGCCTTGGCCGGGGTGGGCAGCGTGGCGCCGGCGTAGTAGTTGATGATGTCGTTGCTGCCGAAGTAATCCTCCCCGAAGCCGCCGTACATGATGCCTCCGTACAGGGTGGCTCCGGCCAGGAAACCCATGCTTTCCGGCGCGGTCAGCACCACCGAGCCGACGTAGGTCAGCTCCTTGAAGTCCCAGTTTCCACCGCGGTCCACGCGGCTGTTGATCTTGTTGAACGCGGCCCGGGACTCGATGCCGTTGGCCACGCCGGCGTTGACCGTCAGCCAGTCGGCGAAGTCGTACGTGGCCAGCAGGCCGGTGTGGATGATCGGCTCCAGGAAGAAACCGAACGAGCGGCTGTAATTGGGGTTGTTGCCGGCGTCGAACACCTCGTAGCCCATGATGGTGTCCCAGACGCCCATCTTGAGCTTGAGCCCGCTGCCCAGCGGCGCGCGCAGCGAGACATAGGCGTTCTTGAGGGCGAAGTCGCCGGTGCTGCCGGCCAGCGGGGAGAGCGAGCCGAGCAGATTGGCGTCCGGCCCGAAGAGCAACTGGGCGCGGTAACCGGCCGACCAGTCGGACTCATCCAGCGGCTTCTCGACGGCCAGTGAGACCACGTCGAGGTTGAAGCCGTTGTGCTTGTCCACCCCGTCATAGGAGCGGCCGTACACCAGCGAGTCCTCGCCGATCCGGACGAGGGCCGAGGTGTTGACGTACCCGCTGAGGGTCGTTGACTGCAAGGCACTCACCACCGGGTGTTGTGCCGCTTCTTCCGCCTGGAGCACGGCCGCGGTGCTGACCACGCCGGCCGAGACCAGGGCGGAGGTCCATCGGTTCATCTTCATGCGCATTCCTCCTGCGTTGGTTTGTTGTTGTCCGTCACGTTACGTTTCGGGCGACCCCCACGCCGCCAAGCCCGCCCGGGCTTTTTGGCGCCTGCGCGGGGCCGCCGCGCGCGGAAATACCAGTCCTTCCGCCGGAAAAACAAGCAATTTCCAGCGCCCCGCCCTTTTCGCGCAGGCGCCGGGAACCGGGTTCGTGCGGGTGGGGGGCCGGCCGGCGGGGTTGAGGTCGGGTGTCCGTTTCGCGGGAGGCGCGCGGAGTCTTTTGGCTTTGCGGCCGCCGCCACGCCCTTAATTTGGAGCGGGTGACGGTCCTTGAGGTGATCCAGCGCAGCGCCGACTACCTGGCCCGGAAGGGCGTGGAGTCGGCCCGGTTACAGGCCGAGTTGTTGCTGGCCCACGTGCTGCAAAAGCCCCGGCTGAAGCTCTACCTCGAGTTCGAGCGCGTCCTGAGCGAGCCCGAACTGGCCGCCCTGCGCGAGCTGGTGCGCCGGCGCGGGGCCCGGGAGCCGCTCCAGTACCTGGTGGGCAGTGTGAACTTCTGCGGACTCGAACTGGCCGTGTGCCCTGCCGTGTTGATCCCGCGCCCGGAGACCGAACTGCTGGCCGAGCGGGCCTGGACGTTCCTGGCCGGCCGGACCGGCTCCGCGGAGGCGCCCCCGGCGGCGCTGGACTTCGGCACGGGCTCGGGGTGCTTGGCGATTGCCCTGGCAGTGCGGTGCCCGGCGGCGCGCGTCCGGGCCGTGGACCTTTCCCCCGCCGCGCTCGAAGTGGCCCGGGCCAATGCCGTCCGCCACGGCGTCGAGGCCCGCCTTCACTTTTTGCAGAGCGACGGTTTCGCCGCGCTGCCCGCGGACGAGCGCTTCGACCTGGTCGTGGCCAATCCGCCCTACATCCCCAGCGCCGAGATCGCCCGTCTCGAGCCCGAGGTGCGCGACCACGAACCCCGCGTGGCGCTGGACGGTGGGCCGGACGGTCTGGCGGTGATCCGGCGGCTGGCGGCCGAGTCCACCCCGTGGTTGAAACCCGGCGGCCGGTTGATGTTCGAGTTGGGCGACGGCCAGGCCGAAGCCGCCACGGCCTTGCTGGCCGCCGCCGGCTGGGGCGCGGTGACGGTGGAAAACGATTGGACAAATCGGCCGCGCTTGCTCATTGCCGAACGCCCCGGCGCGTGAAAAATGCGGTGTCGCAGCAACCGGTAAAGTTCGCGTGCCATGTACAGCCTGAAAATCCACGGCGGCCGCCCGCTCGAGGGCGAGGTGCACATCAGCGGGGCCAAAAACGCCGTGCTGCCCATCCTGGCGGCCACACTGCTGACCCGCGAGCCGTGCGTCATCCGCCGGGCGCCCGACCTGAGCGACGTGGCCTTCATGGCGCGGGTGCTCGGCTCGGTGGGGGCGAAGGTCCGGATGCAGAACGGCGAGATCACCGTCCAGGCGGCGCGGGTGCGGGGCCATGGCGACTACGAACTGGTGCGCAAGATGCGCGGTTCGATCGGCATCCTGGGGCCGTTGCTGGCGCGGCTGGGCCAGGCGCAGGTCTCGCTGCCCGGCGGCTGCGTCATCGGCCCCCGGCCCATTGACCTCCACCTGAAGGGGCTCCGGGCGCTGGGCGCCGAGGTGACCATCGAGCGCGGGTACGTCTGCGCCCGGGCCAAACAACTCCACGGCACCAGCCTCTTCCTGGGCGGTCGCGCCGGGCCCACGGTGCTCGGCACGGCCAACGTGATGATGGCGGCCACGCTGGCCGAAGGGGTGACGGTGATCGAAAGCGCAGCCTGCGAGCCGGAGATTGTGGATCTGGCCAATTTCCTCAACGCGATGGGCGCGCGGATCGCGGGGGCCGGCAGCCCGACCATCACCATCACCGGCGTCCGCGAGTTGCACGGCGCCGAGCACGAGGTGATCCCCGACCGCATCGAGGCGGCCACCTTTGCCATCGCCGCCGCTGCCACCCGGGGGGAGGTCACGCTGCGCGGTTCGCGGCCCGAGCATTACCACGCGGTGCTGGACAAGTTGATCGAGACCGGCGCGCGCGTGGAACGGCGGCTGGGGGCGGTCACCGTCAAGGGCGGGCGCCGTTACCGCCCGGCGGACGTGACCACACAGCCGTACGCCGGGTTTCCCACCGACGCCCAGGCGCAGATGATGGTGCTGCTCACCCAGGCCGAGGGCATCAGCCTGATCACCGAGCGCATTTACGAATCCCGCTTCATGCACGTGAGCGAGCTGGCCCGGCTGGGAGCGGACATCACCCTCGAGGGGTCCACCGCGGTCATCAAAGGGCCCACGCCCTTGAGCGGCGCGCCGGTCATGGCCAGCGACCTGCGGGCCTCCGCCGCGCTGGTCCTGGCCGGGTTGGTGGCCCGGGGAGAAACCCTGGTCAAGCGCATCTACCACCTGGACCGCGGGTACGAGAAGATTGACGAGAAACTGCGCCGGTTGGGCGCCCGCGTCGCGCGGGTGCAGGAATGAGGCCACCGATGCGCCGGGTGCTGACCATTCTGTTGCTCGCGGCGGCCGTCTGGGCCGGCCTGCGATTCTTCCGCTACGCCCGGACCGAGGTCCGTCGCCATGAACAGGCGGACACTTTGCCGCGGTACGCTCCGGGACGGCTCCCCGGCCTGCCGCGGGAACTGGAGGACTCGCTGGCGGCGGCGCAACGCGAGGGGGTGAACGCGTTCCGGCGCTGGCTGGCGCAACACCGGGCGCAAATCCGGGAACCCCGCCTTACGGAGATCGAACTGGACTTCGTGGTGCTCACCGGCCGCAACAATCCGGACGAGGCGCGCGGCGTGCTTAACCTCGTCAAGCGGCGGATCAAGCCGGATCACCCCCAGTACCGGCGTTTCCAACAACTGGACCAGGCCTATCCGTGAGCGCGCAGCCGTGGGCGGTGTCGTTCGACGTGGGCGGTACGCTCCTCGAGCCCTGGCCCTCGGTGGGGCATGCCTACGCCGCCGTGGCCCGGCGCTGGTGCGGGGTGGCGCCGGACGTCGCGGCGATCAACCGCCGGTTTCGGGCCGCCTGGGCGGCCCGGGGCGCGGCCTTCGACTACTCGCGCGCGGCCTGGGCCGGGTTGGTGGCCGCCGTGTTGCGCGGGCTGATCCCGTGCGCGGAAGACCCCGGTTTCTTTGCCGCGTTGTACGACCACTTCGCCGGCCCGGAGCCGTGGCGGGTGTTTCCCGACGTGCTACCCGCCCTGACGGCGCTGCGCCGGCAGGGGCTGCGACTGGCGGTGGTGTCCAACTGGGACCCCCGCTTGCGTCGGCTGCTGACGGCCCTGGGTCTGGCGGAGTGCTTCGAGGTGATCGTCGTGTCCGGCGAGGTGGGCTGGCACAAGCCGGACGCGCGCCTCTTCGACCATGCCGCGGGGCAGTTGGGGGTGCCGCCGGACCGGATTTTGCACGTGGGCGACAGCGTCGAGGAAGACGTGCGCGGCGCCGGGCGGGCCGGTTGGCGGGCGGTCTGGCTGGCCCGGAACGGCCCGGCCGCCGGGGCGGCCGAGGTGCCGGTGATTCGTTCCCTGGCGGCGTTGGAGGCGGGGTTCGGGCCCGCGGGCGCCGCCTGAACAGCCCCCCTTAGCCCGGCGCGGCGGCCGCCTTATACCTTGGGGGGTCACGTTGACGCTCCGAGGTTTCCACACTAGAAAAGGCGCGTTGGTGAAACAGCCTGTACCCGTCGGCATTCGAGGACCGTGCCGCCGCCGGGGCGGGGTTCACCCGGCAACCCGAGATGAGACTTGAGGCGTTCTCCCCGGCCGCCCATTTTGTCTGCGCCGGGGGTGGCCGCCGCGGCAGGGCCAGTTAACACATGAGCGTTTTCTTGCGACGGCTTCACTCGACGGTGGGGTTGAAATACCTGATGGCCGGCAGCGGGGTGGTGTTGGTGGGGTTTGTGTGCGGGCACCTGCTGGGCAACCTCCAGTTCTTCCTGCCCCCGCGCGCCATCAACCGCTACGCCCATTTCCTGCAAAGCAACCCGGAACTGCTCTGGCTCGTGCGCCTGACGTTGCTGGCCCTTTTGGTCATTCACGTCTGGACCGCCCTGCGCTTGCGGGCCCTCAACCGCGCGGCGCGCCCGGCGCCGTACGCCGCCTCCACCCCGCCCTACGGCGCGACGCTGGCCTCGCGCACGATGTTGCTGAGCGGGCTGATGGTGGCGGCCTTCGTGGTGTATCACCTCCTGCACTTCACAGTGAAGGTCGAGTCCCTCAACGGCACGCCCGTGGCCTTCCACCAGTTGCGCGAGCCCGCGACCGGACAGCCGGACGTCTTTGCCATGATGGTGGCCGGCTTCCGGGTCTGGCCGGTGTCGCTTTTCTACGCCGGGGGCATCGCCCTGCTCTGCCTGCACCTGAGCCACGGCGTGGCGGCGATGTTTCAATCTTTGGGGCTGCGAACCCCGACTTGCGCCCCGCTGATTCAGAAGCTGGCCCGCGTCCTGGCCGGGGTGCTCCTGGTGGGGTATCTGAGCATCCCGGCGGCAGTGCTGCTGGGGCGGGGCGAGACGTATCTCCGGCAGGTGGTCGAACACAACGCCGCCCGGCTGGCGGGCGCACCGGCCGCCCCACCGACCGCGCACTAACATGGCCCAACTCGACTCCCACATCCCGTCCGGTCCGCTGGCGCTGAAATGGTCCCGCCACAAGGACGCCTCCCGGCTCATCAGCCCGGCCAACAAACGCAAATACGAGATCATCGTGGTGGGCGCGGGCCTGGCGGGCGCCTCGGCCGCCGCCACGCTGGGCGAGCTGGGCTACCGGGTGAAGAACTTCGTGTACCACGACACCCCGCGCCGGGCGCACTCGATCGCCGCCCAGGGCGGCATCAACGCCGCCAAGAACTACCAGAACGACGGCGACTCGGTCTGGCGGCTGTTTTACGACACCCTCAAGGGCGGCGACTTCCGCTCCCGCGAGGCCAACGTGTACCGGCTGGCCGAGGTGAGCGTGAACATCATTGACCAGTGCGTGGCCCAGGGGGTGCCCTTTGCCCGCGAGTACGGCGGCCTGCTGGACAACCGCTCCTTCGGCGGCGCCCAGGTCAGCCGCACCTTTTACGCCCGCGGGCAGACCGGCCAACAGTTGCTGCTGGGCGCCTACTCGGCCCTGTGCAAGGAGATCGCCGCCGGCTCGGTCCAGTCCTTCACCCACCACGAGATGCTGGACCTGGTGGTGGTGGACGGCCACGCCAAGGGCATCATCACCCGCAACCTCATCACCGGCGAAATCACCCGGCACGCCGCGGATGCGGTGGTGCTGGCCACCGGCGGCTACGGCAACGTCTTCAACCTCTCCACCTACGCCCGCAACTCGAACGCCACGGCCATCTGGCGCGCCTACAAGCGCGGCGCCTGCTTCGCCAACCCGTGCTTCACCCAGATTCACCCCACCTGCATCCCGGTCAGCGGCGACTACCAGTCCAAGCTCACCCTCATGAGCGAGTCGCTCCGCAATGACGGCCGCATCTGGGTCCCCAAGCGCCGGGAAGACTGCCGCAAGGACCCCAATTCCATCCCCGAACAGGACCGCGATTACTACCTGGAGCGGATGTACCCCAGCTATGGCAATCTCGCCCCCCGCGACATCTCCAGCCGCGCCGCCAAGCGCGTCTGCGACGAGGGCCGCGGCGTGGGCGAAAGCGGGCGCGGCGTGTACCTGGACTTCGCCGACGCCATCCGCCGCCTGGGCGTGGACAAGATTCGGGAGCGCTACGGCAACCTGTTCGACATCTACAAGGAGATCACCGGTGAGGACGCCTACCGCACGCCCATGCGCATCTACCCGGCGGTCCACTACACCATGGGCGGGCTGTGGGTGGACTACAACCTCATGTCCAACCTCCCCGGCCTGTTCGTGCTGGGCGAGGCCAACTTCTCCGACCACGGCGCCAACCGGCTGGGCGCCAGCGCGCTCATGCAGGGCCTGGCCGACGGCTACTTTGTCCTGCCCGCGACCATCTCGAACTACCTGGCCACGCTCCAACCCGGCGCCCGGCCGAGCCCCGACCACCCGGCGTTCCGCGAGGCCGAGGAGAACGTGCGCGGGATCATCCGGCGCCTGCTGGCCATTCGCGGCCGGCGCACCGTGCAATCCTTCCACAAGGAACTGGGCCACATCCTGTGGGAATACTGCGGCATGGCCCGCAACGAGGCCGGCCTCAAAAAGGCCCTCGAACTCATCCCCGCCCTCCGCGAGGAGTTCTGGCAAAACCTCAACCTGCCCGGTACCGATACCGAGCTGAACCAATCCCTCGAAAAGGCCGGCCGCGTGGCCGACTACCTCGAGCTGGCCGAGCTGTTGTGCCTGGACGCGCTGGAGCGGCGCGAAAGCTGCGGCGGCCACTTCCGCGAGGAATACCAGCACCCGGACGGCGAGGCCAAACGTGACGACGAACACTTCGCCCACGTGGCGGCCTGGGAGTATCAGGGCCCGGACCGCCCGCCGCTCCGGAACATCGAGCCGCTGGTGTACGAGGAAGTGAAGATGACCACGCGGAGCTACAAGTGATTGACGATTGAGGATTGACGATTGACGTGGTGCTGCGCTGCGGGAAGCCCCGCCCGGGTCCAGAAGCCCGACAGCGTCAGTCGGTTGAGAAATCCAGCCAGGCCGGTATGAGCCCCGACGAGATGAAGCAACGGACGAAGACCTTTTCGCTCCGGGTCCTGAAGTTGGTACAGGCGCTGCCCCGGAGCGGCGTCGGGGAGGTGCTGGGTCGGCAGTTGCTCCGTGCCGGCACCTCGGTCGGAGCCAACTACCGCGCTGCCTGCCGGGCCAAGTCGCGGGCGGATTTCGTCAACAAGCTCAGGATCGTCGAAGAAGAATGTGATGAAGCCCGGTTCTGGCTGGAGCTTTTGACCGAATCGGGGCTGGTCAAGGCCGGCCGCCTGAGCGGCTTGATGGCGGAAAACGACACCCTGCTGGCCATTGTGGTCGCCTCTGCCAAAACCGCGCGGGCTTCCGCAGCGGGCGTCAATCGTCAATCGTCAACCGTCAATCTCCCATGAAAGTCCGGCTCAAAGTCTGGCGCCAACCCCATGCCGCGGCCCCCGGCCGCTTCGAGACCTACGACACGCCCGAGCTCAACCCGAACATGTCGTTCCTCGAGATGCTCGACGTGGTCAACGAGGACCTCACCAACCGCGGCCTGGAACCGATTGCCTTCGACCACGACTGCCGCGAGGGCATCTGCGGCACCTGCTCCCTGGTCATCAACGGCAAACCCCACGGCCCCCACCGCGGCGTGGCCACCTGCCAGACCTACCTGCGCAGCTTCCGGGACGGCGACACCATCCTCGTCGAGCCGTTCCGCGCCCGGCCCTTCCCCGTCCTCAAGGACCTGATCGTCAACCGCAAGGCCTTTGACCGCATCATGCAGGCCGGGGGATTCATCAGCGTGCGCACCGGCAGCGCGCCGGACGCCAACTGCCTGCCCGTGCCCAAGCCCGATGCCGAACGGGCGATGGACGCCGCGGCGTGCATCGGCTGCGGGGCGTGCGTGGCCGCCTGCAAGAACGCCAGCGCCATGCTCTTCGTCGCCGCCAAGGTCTCGCACCTGGGCCTCCTGCCCCAGGGCCAGCCGGAGCGCTACCGCCGCGTCGTAGCCATGATCGAGCAGATGGACCGCGAGGGCTTCGGGGCGTGCACCGTCACCGGCTCCTGCGAGGCGGTCTGCCCCAAAAACATCAGCCTGGACTTCATCGCCCGCCTGAACCGGGACTACGCCGTGGCGTTGCTCAAGGGGGTCGAGGCCACGCCCGCCCGCGAGGCGGTGGCGGTCTGAAGCGTTTCGCGAATCCCCCGGCGCCGGCCAACATTCGCCCGCGCTGCTTTCGGCCCCGGAGCGCCTGCGGCCTCACCGCCGCGGCAGGGTGAAGTAAAAGGTTGCACCCTGCCCGGGCTCGCTCTCGACCCGCACCTCGCCGCCGTGGCTTTGGACGATGTGCTTGACGATGGCCAGGCCCAGGCCGGTGCCGCCCTGTTCCCGCGAGCGGTTGCGGTCCACGCGGTAAAAGCGCTCGAAGACCCGGCCCAGGGCCTCGCGGGGCAGGCCGGGGCCGTCGTCGCGCACCCACAGTTCCACCCGGGCTTCATCGGCCACGCGCCCGCCCACCACCACGCGCCCCTGCGGCCGGCCGTACTTGAGGGCGTTGTCCACCAGGTTGAACAGCACCTGGAGCACGCGGTCGGCGTCCGCCCGGGCCTCCAGCTCGGCCGGTGTTTCGTTGACCAGCGTGGCGCCGCGTTCGGCGGCGCGGGTGGCGAGGTCCTCGAACGTGCGGGCCACCAGGCTCCGCAACGCCACGGTCGTGGGATTGAGCCGGGCGGTGCCGGACTCGAGGCTGGAGAGCGTGAGCAGGTCCTCGATGAGGTAGGTCAGGCGGTCGGTGTGGCGGGCGATGGTCCGGAGGAAGCGCCGGTTCAGTTCGGCGTCGTGGGCGGCGCCGTCCAGGAGGGTTTCCACGTAGCCCTTGATGAGCGAGAGGGGGGTGCGCAGTTCGTGGCTCACGTTGGCCACAAACTCGCGCCGCTGGTTTTCCAACTGGCGGAAGCGGGTCAGGTCGTGGAAGACCAGGATCAACCCCGAATCGGGACCCGGGCCCAGGCGGGCGGCATTGACCTGGAGCAGGCGGGGCTCGGGCGTGCGCACCTCGATCTCCGCTCCCAGCACCTGGCCGGCGGCGCGGGCCTGGCGCACCACGCCCTCCAGTTCATGAGACCGCGTGGCCTCGAGCACCGAGCGTCCGCGCAAGTCCGCCCCCGTGCCGAACAGTTGCTCGAAGGCGCGGTTGGCCAGCTCAACGCGGTCCTGGCGGTCCAGCAGCAGCACGCCTTCGCCCATGCTTTGAAGGAGGGCGGCGCGCTGGGCGCCGGCCTCCGCCTGCCACTGTTCCAGGCGCGCGGCCAGGGCCTGGTTTTCCGCGCCGGCCTGCTCGTACCGGCGGGTCAACGCGGCCAGCGCGCGGTGCTGGCGCCACGACAGGACCGCGAGCCCCGCCGCGAGCAGCCCCGCGCCAACCAGGAGTGCGGTTTCCATGACCCTCCCTCGGCGGGCGCCGCGGCTCAGCCCTCGACGAACCGGTAGCCCACCCCGCGCACCGTGTCGAGGTAACGGGCCGCCGGGCCGAGTTTCTCGCGCAGGCGGCGCATGTGGGTGTCCACGGTGCGCGTGTCAATGGCGGTCTCGTAATTCCACACGTCGCGCAGGAGTTGCTCGCGCGACTGGACCCGGCCCCGGCGCTGCGCCAGCACGCTCAGGAGGCGGAACTCGGTGGCGGTCAGTTCCACCGCCCGCCCCTGCACGGTGACCAGGTGGCGGGGGATGTCTATGGAGAGGTCGCCCGCGCTGAGGCGGTCGGCGGGCGTTTCGGTCGCCTGGCGGCGGCGCAGGAGGTTTTTCACCCGCAACACCAGTTCGCGCGGGCTGAAGGGTTTGGTCACGTAGTCGTCCGCGCCCAGCTCCAGCCCCAGCACACGGTCCATCTCGGAGGCCTTGGCGGTGACCATGATGATGGGGATGGCGGAGGTGGCCGCGTCGCGCCGCAGGATTTTGCACACCTCCAGGCCGTCCACCTCCGGCAGCATCAGGTCCAGGAGGATCAGGTCGGGCCGTTGCGCGCGCGCCAGGCGCAGGGCCTGATCGCCGTCCTCGGCGGTGAGCACCTCCAGGCCCGCGTTTTTGAGGTTGAACGCGATCAACTCCAGGGCGTCCGGTTCGTCGTCCACCACCAGGATTTTCGGTTTCACGCGGACCTTGGGTATCATGACGCGATGGTGGGAAAGTGACGTTCGGGTGACAAGTCGGTTACGCGGGGCCGCGCGCGCCGGGCCGACGCCGCAACAGGACGATCGCCGCTTCCAACCCGCCGCGTGCGGTCGCCGCGAGGTTATGCCCCAGCCCGAACTCCCGCGCCGACAGTCGGAGCCACCACGCCCGGGGCGCGCTCCCGAACACCAGCCGCGTCAACGCCAGCAATCCGGCCGGGTCTCCCACGTGGCCCCGGAAGACGAACCGCTTGCGGGGCCGCAACGGCCGGAGCGCGGGCCGGAGACTCCCGGCGTCGGCGTCCGCAAACACCACCCCTTTGCACTCGGCCAGACGGGCGGCCAGTTCCGGCACCAACCGGGGCAGGGCCAGGGCGGTGACGCCGGGCAGGCTCCCGGCGGCCACCCGTTCGGCCAGGCACGGTCCGGCGCCGGCATCGCCGCGCAGCGGGTTGCCGGAGCCGAGGACCCGCCAGCGGCGCGGCCGCGTCGGGGGCGGCGGCTTCACGGCCCGTCCCACACGGCCACGGCGGCGGCGTGGTTGAGGGTGTGGCTGAGGCTCAGGTGGATTTCGCCGCCGCCGCGCGCGGCCAGCAGTTGCCGGCCGGCCTCGTGCAGGAGCAGGTACGGCTGCCCGCCCGGACGATGGGCCACTTCCATGTCCTGCCAACCCAGCGCGGCGCCGATGCCGGTGCCGAAGGCCTTCGACACCGCCTCCTTGGCCGCGAAGCGCGCAGCCAGGTGCGGGGCCGGGTCGCGGAACGACCGGCAGTAGGCGATCTCGGCCGGCCGCAGGATGCGTTGGAGAAAGCGGTCGCCGAAACGCTCGACCGCCCCGCGGATGCGCGCCACTTCGATGATGTCCACCCCCACGCCGCGAATCATGGTTGCTGTGGCCGCGGGCGCCGTCGGCGGCCCGGGACCGGGGCAGAGCCTGCCCGAGGACGCCGGCCGGCTCAAGGTGGAAGCCGCGTCCGGGCCCGCGCGGCGAGCGACAGACCGGTTGGCCCGCGGGGTCAGACCGGTCCCCGGGCCAGGACCCGGCTGCGCCGGTAGGCCTCGGCCAGCAGGCTCACCGGGTGGGCCACGCGGATCTTCAGGCCGCGCTGGCGGGCGCCGTTGAGGAGTTGGAGCTGGCAGCCGGGGTTGGCCGTGGCCACGACCGTGGCGCCGGTGGTGGCGAGGTGGCGGAGTTTGCGTTCGAGCAACTGCGCGGCCATGGCGGGCTGGGTGAGGTTGTAGATGCCGGCGCTGCCACAGCACCACTGGCTTTCGGGCAGTTCCACCAGCCGGAGGCCGGGAATGGCCCGGAGCAGCTCGCGCGGTTCGCGCACGATCTTCTGGCCGTGCGCGAGGTGGCAGGATTCGTGGTAGGTGACCACCCCCGGTTCGGCCAACCCGTGCGTGGGCGGCCGCAGGCCGAGGGCCAGGAGCCACTCGTGGATGTCCAGGCACTTTTGGTCCCAGAGCCGGGCGCGCGCGCGGTAGGCGGGGTCGTCGGCCAGCAGGCGGCCGTAGTGTTTGAGGTGGGAGCCGCAGCCGCCGGCGTTGGTGATGATGGCGTCGAACCATTCCGGGGGGAACTGGTCGAGCTGGCGGCGGGCCAGGGCGCGGGCCTGCTCCCGTTCGCCGTTGTGGGCGTGGAGCGAACCACAGCAGGACTGGCGGCGCGGGGTGAAGACCTCGCAGCCGTTCCAGGCCAGCACCTCGGCGGTGTCGCGGTTGACGTCGCTGAAGAGCAGGTCCTGGGCGCAACCGGTGAGCAGGGCCACCACGGCGCGGCGCGGGGCGCGGGCGGGCAGGATTTCGGGGATGAGCTGGTGGGAGAAGCGGCGGGGGATTTCCGGCATCTGGGCCTCGAGTTCGCGCAGGCGCCGGGGCAGCAGGCGCACCAGGCCCCAGCGCCGGGCGGCGCTTTGCAGGCCCAGCCAGCGGCATTGCCAGAGCCGGAGCAGGCGGCCCAGCAGACGCAGCCGGCGCAGGTCGTCGAAGAGCCAGCGCAGGGCGAGGGCGCGGAGGAGGTTGCGCAGCGGATGCCGCAGCACGCCCACCCGCTCGACCTCGGCCCGGGCGCGCTCGAACAGCTCGGCGTAGTTCACCCCGGCGGGGCAGGCGGTCATGCAGGCCAGGCAGCCCAGGCAAAAGTACATTTCCTCGCCGAAGGTGCGGGTGGGTGCCAGTTGGTCGTCGGCGATGGCGCGCATGAGGGCGATGCGGCCGCGCGGGCTGTGGCGTTCGAGCTTGGTGGCGTCGTAGGTCGGGCAGGTGGGCAGGCAGAGCCCGCAGTGCATGCATTGCTGGACCACGGCGTAGTCCAGGTCTTTGAGCCAGGAGCGGGGCGTGGCGCGCGCCGGCCCGGGCGGGGGCGCGGGGGCGGGTGCGGTGCCGGGGGATGCCGCGCGCATGGCCCGGGAGCGTAGGCGCCGGGCGGAGGCAGGTCAACGCGCCGCGGCGGGAACGTTTTCGCGAGGGGAAAAGGCGGCGCCCGCCACGCGGGCGGGCGCCGGGAAATGGGGATTGGGAGGACGGGACCGGGCGCGGGCGTGGCCCGCGAGCCAACGGGTTTACTGGCCCGCTTTTTTGGCCAGGTAGGTCTGGAGGTTGGCCTCGAGTTCCTTGCGCAGGTCGTCGTCCTGGCAGAGTTCGATGGCCTTCTTCTGCTCGTGGATGGCGTCGTCCACCTTGCCGGAGTCGAAGAGCGCGCGGGCGTAGGTGTCCACCACCGAGGCGTCCTTGCCTGCGCAGGCGTCGTAAGCGGCCTTGGCGATGCGGGTGGCGAGGGCCACATCCCGCTGCTTGACGTTTTCGTCGGTCAGGAGAATCCAGGCGATCTGGTTGAGCATTTGGTGGTTTTTGCTGTCGAGGCCCTCGAGCTTTTTGCCCAGTTCGGCCAGTTTTTCCGCCCGGGCGGTGGTGGTGGCTTCCATCATGTAGTCGCGAAAGGCCTTCGAGGCGGTCATTTCCTGCTTGAAGGCGGCCAGCTCGAAGCCGGGCGGGGCCAGTTCGGTGAGGGTTTTTTCCATCTCGGCCAGTTGGGCCGCGGGCGCGCCCTCGCCCGCGAGGTAGGCTTGCTGGTACTCGCGGAGCAGGCGGCTGAACCGGAGGCGCTTGCGAATGTCGGCCGGGTCGAATTTCTGGCCGTTGAAGATGTTCCCAACCTCCTGCTCCAGAGCAGTCAGTTCCTTTTCCAATTCGGCTGCCTTGTCTTCCTCGCCGGCCAAAAGGAGCTGGAAATACTCTTGGAGCCGGCTTTCGGCGCGGCTGCGCTTGCGGACCTTGTCCAGGTCCAGTTTGCCGGCCACGACCTCGTCGAGGGCCTGGTCCAGGCCGCCCATGGGATGGCCGTGCCAGACCACGCGGCCGGTTTTGTCCACGAGGAAGGCGTGCGGGATGCCGTTCTGGTCGTAGGCGCGCATGTAGCCCTCGGCCGTGGCGTTGTCGTCGTCAAGGGCCACGACGTAGTCCATCTTGGGGCCCATCTTTTCGACGAAGGCCTTCACCACCGGGGGCTTTTCGTCGCTGATGCCCACGATGACCACGTCCTTGTCCTTGAACTTCTTGGCCAGGTCGGTGAGGTGCGGGATGCTCGTGCGGCAGGGCGGGCACCACGTGGCCCAGAACTCGACCACGACGATTTTCTTGCCCTTGGCGTCGGCGAGGCTGACGGGGTCGCCCTTGATCCATTCCGAGATTTTGAGCGGGGCGGCGGGGTCGCCCAGTTCGGCCGCGGCGAGGGTCAGGGCCAGGCCGGGCCCGGCCAGCAGGGCGGCGGCCCGAGTGAGGGAGGATTTCATGCGGGTGTTCCGAGATGACGTTGATGTTGTCGTGTACAAGCGGGGGCAAAGTCGTGCAGGAACCGCCCGGGCGCAAGTCCCAAAGTGGCGTCCCTTTGTTCTTTGAGGGCCGTGGTGCCGCGGCCTAGACTGCATGCATGAGTTTGGACGTGCGCGACTTTGAGAAGCAGGTGCTCGAACGCAGCCGCACCGTACCGGTGCTGGTGGATTTCTGGGCGCCCTGGTGCGGCCCGTGTCGCAGCCTCGGCCCGGTGCTCGAAGAACTGGCCGCCGAGGCCGCCGGCCGCTGGGAACTGGTGAAGGTCAACACCGACGAAAATCCCGAGCTGGCGATGGCCTTCAACCTCTCGAGCATTCCCGCGGTGAAGCTCTTTGTGAACGGCGAGGTGGCGGACGAGTTCGTGGGCGCCTGGTCCAAGGGCGAGGTGCGCCGCTGGCTCGAACGCGCCCTGCCGTCCCCCTCGGCCGGGCAACTGGACCAGGCCCAAACCCTGCTCGACCAGGGGCGGACCGCCGAGGCCGCGCGTCTGCTCGAACCCCTCGTGGCGGCCGAGCCGGGCAACCACCGCGCCCGCGTGCTCCTGGCCCGGGCCCTGCTCGGCACCGCGCCCGAGCGCGTGGCCGGGTTGCTCGAATCCGTGGGCGAGGATTCCGACCACGCCGCCCTCGCCGCCGCCCTGCGCACGCTGGCGCGCCTGGCTGCGCTGGCCGGCGAGCCCGACTCGTTACCCGCCGGACCCGACCGCGACCGGTACCTGGCCGGCGCGCAGGCCGTCCGGCGGGGCGACTGGGAGGCGGCGCTACCGGCCTTCATCGAGGTGCTCGAGCGCCACAAACACTACGACAACGGCGGGGCGAAAGAGGCCTGCCGCGCCCTTTTCCAGCTCCTGGGCCCGCGGCATCCGGTAAGCGAACGTTACTTCCGCGCGTACAGCAGCGCGCTGCACGCGTAGGCCGGATGTTTCAGACGCTGGTAGCGCGGATTTCCAATCCGCTGTCTCGCCAGCCTTCCAGTCCGTGGTGCGCGCGAAAAGGCAGGCGTGGGCGAGGTGTGACACCCTGGCGATTGGAAATCGGCGATTGAGCAGGTTGGAAACCTGCGCTGCGGCGGCGCGCCATCGCATCCGTCGGGATGGAGTGTGAAATGTCCGGGGTAGGCGGTCTCCGCCCCGGCCCGGCTTTGACCGCGCTTCACCAGGTCTCGAGCGGATGGACCGCCGGAGGGGGCGGTGCGCTGTCGGTCCGGAGCGGCACCAGCCGGACGGCCAAACGGAGTTCCGTCACCCGGGGCAGGCGCAACGCCAGTTTGCGGAGGCCCGGGTTGGCGTGCTGCTTTTCGGGTTGCGGGGAGGTGGGCAGGGGCCGTGCGTCCATGACGGTCCAGCGGGCGTCGGATGGGGTGAGCACCTCGGCCAGCAGCCGCCGGTCGTGCTGCGAGAGGGTGGCCCGGCGGCCCTCGTCGGTCAGGGTGATGTCCGCCGGGGTGTGGAGGAACCACCACACCTCCGCCGGTTGCGCCGCGCGCACTTCGTCCTGCACCAGCACCTGGCGGCCGTCCAGCAGGGCCAGGCCGCGGCGGACTTCGCGCGCGTGCCGGGCGTAGGCAGCGGAGAGGTCGGCGACCGCCAAGGAGCGGTCGGGGCGGGAGGCGAACTTGACAATCGGCGCGGCCGCTGGCGGGTCCTGGTCGGGCTCGGGGCCGGGATTGAGGACCAGCGTGTTGTGGCCCTCGGCGCGCAGCCGGTAGTAGGTCCACCGCTGCCGGCCGAAGTAGCCCGGCAGGTTGTAATCGTCCGCGCCCGGGTCCACGGCCCAGCGTTCGCCCAGGGCGTCGAGCACGAAGGTGCCCAGGTCCAGGTGGCTGTGGTTGGCCTTGTTGTCGCCCGCTTTGAAGCCCACGAACAGGGCCTCCCGGTCGTCCCAGGCCGTGCGGAAGGTGACGACTTCGGCACCGCGGAAGTACTTGTCGTGCGGCAGCGCGGCTGCGGCCCGGGCGGCCGCCGCGGGTTGGGCGGGATCGAACCACACCAGGTCCAGCGGCGCGCCGGTGGCCCACCGCAGTTGGTGGGAGGCGTACTCCGGGCGGTTGAACCGCCGGGCCAACCAGAACATTTCCGGGGCGCGCAGGGCGCCGTCGCCGCCGTCAGCATAGTTGAAGGTCCGGTCCAGCGGACCGGTGATGTGGATGGGAAACAACCCCGCCTCGGCAAATCCCGGGATGTCGCCCAGCCCGAAATCCGTGCCCAGGGCGGTCCGGAGCGCGGCCAGTAACAGCACATTGTACTGCGTGGCGTAGCGCCAGTAGCCCGGCCCTTCGGCCCAGGCGCCGTCCGGGGCGTATTCGCGCATGGCCCGGGGCAGGGAGCGCAGGGCGGCGGCGAGGATTTCGCCGGCCAGGGCGGACTCGACCTCCGCCACGGCCAGCGCGCCCACGCCGATCCCGCCGTTGCAAACCTGGTTCCAGTTGTGCCGGCTGCGGGCCCAGCCGGTGTCGCGGCGGTAAATCTCCAGGGCCGGGCGCAGGCCGTGGTCCACGAGGGCGCGGCGCCAGGCGGCGCGTTGCTCGGGCGACCAGCAGTCGTAAAGCCAGTCGTAGCCGATGGCGAAGGCGTGGGTCATCTCGGCGGTGTCCAGGAAGTGCCGCGGGTTCCAGTCCGGAAACGCGGCCGCCGCCTCCAGTTCCCGCGCGGCCCGTCGGGCAAACGCCGCGTCGCCGTCCAGATGGTAGAGCAGGGCCAGTGTGTACACGCGGTCCACCACGCGCCGGCTGACGCTGAGCAGGCGCAGGCCGTCGGGGATTTCGTAGCGCGAGGGCGGTTCGTCGAGCAGACGACGACCGCGCTCGCGCAGGCGGCGGTACCAGTCGCGCAAGGTGGCGTCTTCGCGCACGCGTTCGGCCAGCCGCCGGAGGTCGTCCCCGGAAACCAGCAGTCGCGGGTGACCGGGTTTGAGCCGGGCCAGGATTTGGTCCGGGGCCGGAGCCGTGGGGGGATGCTCGCCGGCAGGTTCGGCCGCCGGAAGATTCGGGGCGGCGGTCAGGAAAAGCAGGGCCAGCGGCCAGCAGACGGCGGGGGATTTCATGAGCCCAACCTACGGCGCCCCGCCCCCGGCCGGCAACATCGGTTTCTCCCCGGCCCCGCGGGCCGCGCCGGTGGCTGGTTTCGCGCCCGGCGATCCGACGGACGCCGCGCCGTTCGCCGCGTTCACACCGCGGCGGCCACGGCCTCCGGCTCGAAGAACGCAAAGGCGCCGTAGCCCACCACGCGGTCGGTCGGCCCGGCCGTGTCGCCGGAGTGGCGCAGGTCCAGCGTCTGGACCCGGAGTCCGCGGGCGCGGGCCACGTGCAGCAGGCCGGCAATGGCGCGGCAGCCGCAGGCGCAATAACCGTCCAGCGCTTCGCTGTGCAGGGCCTCGATGGCGCGGGCGGTGGCGCGGTCTTTCCGGCGCGCGGTTTCCGCGTCGAGGTAGTGGCTGAGGTCGGAGCTGACCACGACGACCGTTTCCTCGCCGCCCCAGAGCGTTTGGAGGACATCGCCCACCTCGCCCGGGCTGGCGTGGCCCACCAGCAGGGGCACGATGGTGAAGTCGTCCAGGACGGTTTGCAGGAAGGGCAGCTCGACCTCCAGGCAGTGCTCGGGACCGTGGGCGCGGTCGAACACGCGCACCTGGGGCAGGTTCAGGGCCGGTTCGAGGGCCTCGGTGTCCACGGGCACCACGCCCAGCGGGGTGGCGAAGGCATCGGCGGCCGGCGCGGCCAGGCCCTCGAAATCCTCGTAGTGCGACGGTCCCAGGAGGACCACGCGGCGAAGGCGCGCGTGCGCCGGGCCCAGCCGGATGAAGGCCGAGGCGGCGACCGGGCCGGAGTACTGGTAGCCCGCGTGCGGGGCGATCAGGGCCTTGGGCACGGGGCCCTCGGCCGGGGCCACGCGGTCCAGATAATCCTGCACGTCGGCCTGCAGCCGCGCGGGGTTGGCGGGGTAGAAGCGACCGGCTTGGGCCGCCGGCCGGATGAGTTGGGGAGCGGTTTTGAGCATGGCCGGTTCAGCAGTTGAGGGTCACCGGGCGCGGCCCGCGATTCCCCGCTCCTTCGGGCCCTGGCGGGTGGGCGGCGCCCGCGTGATTCCAGAGGCCCGGCACGCTGGCGCCGCAACCGGGGCAGCGATTCCCGGTGACCAAAAGGTTTTCCAGGACGGTGAAGCCGTGCCGGCGCACCAGCGTGCGGGCGCATTGCGGGCAACGGGTGTTTTCCCACTCGCCCACCCGGCCCGGGAGGTTGCCGGCATAGACAAAGCGCAGGCCGGCCGCGGCGCCGATTTCCGCGGCGCGGATCAGGTCCGCCACGCGCGTGGGCCGCGGTTCGGTCATCCGGTAGTCCGGGTGAAAGGCCGTGACGTGCCAGGGGAGGTCCGGACTGACCGAGGCCAGGAACTGCGTGAGGTCGCGCAACTCGGCTTCGTCGTCGTTGAACCCGGGCACCAGCAGGGTGACCACCTCCAGCCAGAGCCCGCGGGCGTGGACCTGGCGGATGGTCTCGGTGACCGCCGAGAGGGTCCCGCCCAGGGAGCGGTAGCGGCGGTCGTTGAAGCTCTTGAGGTCCACCTTGTACGCCGCCAGCCAGGGTTGGAGGAAGTCCAGCGCCTCGGGCGTGGCGTTGCCGTTCGAGACAAAGGCGCACAGCAGTCCGGCGGGCCGGGCGGCGGCGAAGACCGCGGCGGCCCATTCGGCGGTGATGAGCGGTTCGTTGTAGCTGGACACCATCAACCGCGCGCCGTGCCGGCGGGCGGCGGCGACCAGTTGTTCGGGCGTGGCCGGCTGGAGGGGCGCCAGGGCGGCATCGTCCCGCAGGGCCTGGCTGGTGATCCAGTTCTGGCAGTAGGCGCAGTGAAAGTCGCAACCCAACATCCCGAAGGTCAGCGCGTCGCTCCCGGGCAGGACGTGGAAGAAAGGCTTTTTCTCGACCGGGTCGCAGGCCACGCCGGCCACGTAGCCGAAGGGCACCCGCAGTTCACCGTCGCGGTTGAAGCGCACCTTGCAGACCCCGCGCCGGCCCGGGGCGATCAGGCAACGGTGCCCGCAGGCCAGGCAGCGGACCTTGCCGTCCTCGGCGCGCCAGAGCCGGCCCGGGGCGGTGTGGCGGTCCAACACCGCGGCCAGTCGCTCGCGCGGCGGCGCCTCGGCGGCGGGCTTGTCCGCCGCGGGATGGGGTTGGAGGGGCATGTTCATGGCGCCCGGTTCGTCGTGAGGGCTTAGTTGCTTGGTACAACTATACGCGCCGGGGTGGGGCGTGCAACGGCACGCGGCGCGTGGCCGGACGGGCGCAACTCGCGTTCCCGCCAGGGGCGGCGGCACGCCGGCGTCAAGGGCAACCCAAAGGTCCGGGAGTGCTCCGGGGGCGACCACGGGAATCTCCCGAGTTGGCGACCGGCGGCCGGGGAGCCGCGCGGCCTTATCGGCAGACCGACCCCGGTCCGGCCAGCCGGGGTCACCCGGGCCGGTCCCAACCAGGCGGATTGCTCCGGTTCAGGCGAACTCGAAGCGGACTTCGCCCAGGCGCCGGGCCAGCTCGGCGAGCACGCGGCGTTCGTCGGCCTCGTCTTTGGCCACGAAGGTCACGCTGAAACGCAGGTACGCCCCGGCGTCGTCCCAGGGCACGGTCGAGATGAGCCGGTCGGTGATGAGCCACTGGGAGGCGGCTTCGGCGTTGGGGAACTCGAGGCGGGAGCCGTCGCGGCGGATCACGGCGCGCGGGGCGGGCACGTACAGGAAGAAGCTGCCCCGGGGCTGGCGGGCGCGGAAGCCCAGCCCGCGCAACGTGGCCACCAGCCCGTCCATGCGCCGGCTGTACTTGGCGGCGATGCGGGCGGTGATTTCGGGGTGGTCGAGGCAGTAGGCGGCGGCGTGCTGGATGGCCAGGAACTGGCCGGAGTCGGTGTTGTCCTTCACGTCGCCGTAGGCGCGAACCAGCAGTTCGTTGCCGGCCACGAAGCCGATCCGCCAGCCGGTCATGTTGAAGCTTTTGCTGCACGAGTGCAGCTCGAGGCCCACATCCTTGGCGCCGGGCGTGGCCAGGAAACTCAAGGGCCGGCCCTCGAAGACCAGCGCGGCATAGGCGGCGTCCGAGATCACCACCAGGCGGTGCTTTTTGGCGAAGTGGACCACCCGCGCGTAAAACTCCGGCGTGGCCGAGGCGCCGGTGGGGTTGTTCGGGTAATTGAGCACCAGCACCTTGGCCCGGGCGAGCACCCCGGCCGGCACCGCCTCGAGGTCCGGCAGGAAATCACGCTCTTCGGTCAGGGGCAGGTGGAAGACCTCCCCGCCGTAGTACCGGGCGTGGGTGCCGAAAACCGGGTAACCGGGTGTGGTCATGAGCACCACGTCGCCGGGATTGATGAAGCAGGCGGGCAGGATGGACAGCGCCGCCTTGCTGCCGATCGAGTGGAGGACCTCGGTCTCCGGATTGATGCCCGGCACACCGCACACCCGCTCGAGGTAGCGCGCGGCGGCGGCCTTGAGCACGGCGTCGCCGTTGTCGGCGTAGCCGCGGTTTTCCGGCTTGCGCGCCTCGGCGGCCAGCACGTCCACCACCTCGGGGAAGGCCATTTCGTCCGGCTCGCCCACGCCCAGGTCCAGAATCTCCGCGCCGGGGTGGGCGGCGAGGGCGGCGCGCTTGGCGCGCTTGATCTTCTCGAACTTGTACAGGGCGGTGGTCTGGCCGTAGTTGGCCCCGCCGATGCGCTCGGCGAACAGGCCCTGGAGATAGGTTTCGGACATGGTGTACGACGCTGGTTTGGCCGTGCGCACGCGCGGTCACCGGGTGGGCGCCTCTCTGCCTCGACGCCGCCCGACCGGTCCCGCCGCGCGCAGCGACGGCTTTGATCCGGACGCGGCGCGGGCCGAATGGGCGGGCAGCTTAACGGGCCCGGTCCGCGGCGCAAGCCGGCGCAGCGTTGCGTCGCCGGGCTTGGGGTTGCCACTTCCCCGGGAGGCCCGGTAGCCGATGCAAAAACACGGCCCTGCAGGCCGGGTGCGCAATGGGGATCAACACCGCGGCCGGATCACGCCTTCCGGCTCAGTCCAGGCGCTTGACGCGGATGTTGCGGTAGCGGACCACGCTCTTGGGGTCGTGGGCCTGGAGGGCAAAAGTGCCTTCGCCCAGCTTGCGCGCGAAGTCCGGATTGGCCTGGGCGCCCAGGGGCTCGGTGTACTGGAGCACGGTTTTGCCATCCACCTTCACCGTGACCTGCCGGCCCTGGACGATGATTTCCTGGAGCCACCACTTGTTGTCCCCGCAGGCGGTCAGGCCGGTGTTCACGATCCCGTACAGGCTGCCGGTCTTGATCCAGTCGCTGTGGGAGACGTTGACCTGCGACTCGAAGCCCGCCCGCGGCCAGTCGCGCTCCTGGTAGCGGGTGTGGAAGTAAATGCCCCCGTTCGAGCCGGGCGTGGTCATGACCTCGACCTTGAGGTGGAAGTTTTTGAACGGCCGCTCGTCGCCCACGTAGAACAAGTGGCAGCGCGGCCCGGCCGCCACGAAGGCGCCGTCTTCGATCTTCCAGGTGCCGGGATTCTCGACGGCCGGTTTCCAACCGTTGAAGGTCTTGCCGTCCATGAGGGGAACAAAGCCTTCTTCCGATTCCGCGGCGCGGGTCAGGCCGCACAGGAGGGTGATTGCCACAAGGCCAGACAAGGTGTGTTTCATGGGCCGGGACGGTACCGGCACCCCGCCGCCCCGCCAAGCCGCAAATGGCCGAGGGCCGGCGCGCCCGGCGACGCGACGAACCCGGTGAGGGTGCCGGCCACGCCGCCGGCGGGTTTTGACCGACTGATCCGGCGCTGAGCGGGGCGTCGGCCCGGGACACGCGACGGGCGGGCTGGTCTTGTGCCCGCCGAGGAAAATCACCACCAAGACACGAAGACACCAAGGCACCAAGGTGGAGGCTGGAGTTTCGGAGGCCGGAGTTTCGGAGTTTCGGTGGGGTGCAGCCGTCCTGGCTGCGGGCTTGCAGGCGAGGACGCCCCCACCACCCGCAGGCCAGAGGCCTGCACCACAACAGGGGTCGAAGGTCGAAAGTCGAAGGCCCAAGCCGGCCGTGACCGTCCGCGGGGTAGCGCAGGCTTCCAGCCTGCCGTACCGCGGGCTTCCAGCCGGCCGGCGCCGCCAGCAGAGGTGCCGCGCCGCGCCGCGGGAAGGCCCGGCCGGAGTACTCACTACCAAGACACCAAGGCACCAAGGCGGAGGTCGAGCCAGGCTGGGTGGCGGCGGCCAATCCACAATCGTCAATCGTCAATCCCGGTCGGCTTGGGCTTGAATCCCCGGCGGGCAATCGGTGTCATCGGGCCATGCAAATCTGCTCGATTCCGCGCGCCTTTGATCGCCTCGCTTCCCGTGCCACCCGCTGGTCCGCGCTGGCCGGGCTGGCCGCCGTCGCCCTGGCCGAGTTGGCCTGCGCCGCCGCGGCCGACCCGATCCCGTTGCCCGAACATCCCCGGCCGGATTTCGAGCGGCCGGCCTGGCTGAATCTCAACGGCACCTGGGAGTTTCGGTTCGACCCCGACCACGCCGGCGAGCAGGCCGGTTGGGCGGCCGGGAGCGCGGACTTCCCCGAACGCATCCGGGTGCCATTTCCGTGGGGCTCGCCGCTCTCGGGCGTGAGCAACCGCGCCGACGTGGCGTGGTATCGCCGCGCGGTCACCGTGCCGGAGGCGTGGCGCGGCCGGCGGGTGTTCCTGGTGGTGGGGGCGTGCGACTGGCTCACGCGCGGCTGGCTGGACGGCCGGGCGCTGGGCGAGCACCGCGGCGGCTACACGCCGTTCGAGTTCGAGCTGACCTCGCACGTGAAGTGGGGCCAGGCGCAGACGCTGGTCCTGCGGGTGGACGACTCGAAGCACCCGTTCAAGCTCGAGGGCAAGCAGGGCTACGGCGAGGCCAAGGGCATCTGGCAGACCGTTTACCTGGAGGCCCGCCCGGCGGTGCACCTGCGGACGCTGCACTTCGCGCCGGACCCGGCCCGCGCGCGGGTGAAGGTCGCCGCCACGTTCAGCGATCCCGCGCCCGCCGGCACGGAACTGCACCTGCGTTTTTTGACCGGCGGCGTGCCGGAGGTCCGGCAGCCGGTACCGGCGGGGGCGCGCGAGGCCACCTTCGAGGTGGCCCTGGAGTCGCCGCGGTGGTGGTCGCTCGAGGACCCCTTCCTGTACGAGGTCGAGGCCGAGCTGGGCCGCGGCGAGGCGGCCGACCGGCTGCGCACGTACTTCGGCTACCGCTCGATCAGCGTGGTGAACCTGCCCGGCACGGACTTCCCCTACATCGCCCTCAACGGCAAACCGGTGTATCTCCAACTGACGCTGGACCAGTCCTACCACCCCGAGGGCTTCTACACCTTCCCGAGCGACGAGTTCATGCGCGACGAAATCCTGCGCTCGCGCCGGCTCGGGCTCAACGGCAACCGGTTTCACGTGAAGATTGACCTGCCGCGCAAGCTGTACTGGGCGGACCGGCTGGGGCTGCTGGTCATGGCCGACGTGCCGAACAGTTGGGGCGAGCCGGACGCCGAGATGCGCCGCGAGATCGAGCACGCCCTGCGCGGCATGATCGCACGCGACTTCAACCACCCGGCCATCTTCGCCTGGGTACCGTTCAACGAGACCTGGGGCCTGTTCACCCGGCAGGGCGACAAGCGCGTCTTCCTGCCCGAGACCCAGGACTGGGTGGCCTCGATCTACCGGCTGGCCAAGCAGCTCGATCCCACCCGGCTGGTCGAGGACAACTCGCCCTGCAACTTCGATCACGTCGAGACCGACATCAATTCCTGGCACGCCTACCTGCCGGGCTGGGCCTGGCGCGAGCACCTCGCCCAGGTCACGCGCGATACCTTCCCCGGCTCGACGTGGAACTTTGCCGGCGGCCGCAAGCAGGCCCGGCACCCGCTGCTCAACAGCGAATGCGGCAACGTCTGGGGCTACGAGGGCAGCACCGGCGACGTGGACTGGTCCTGGGACTACCACATCATGATGAACGAATTCCGCCGGCACCCGGAGGTCTGCGGCTGGCTCTACACCGAGCACCACGACGTCATCAACGAGTGGAACGGCTACTACCGCTACGACCGCAGCGACAAGTTCACCGGCCTCGACGAGTTGTTCCCCGGCATGAGCCTGCGCGACCTCCATGCGCCGTTCTACCTCTCCACCGGCAGCGACCTGTGCCGTGACGCCAAACCCGGCGAGACGGTGCGCGTGCCGTTGTTTGCCTCGTTCATGACCGACACCGCGCCCGCCACCCGCCTGGTCATCCGCGCCGAACTGGTCGCCTGGGACACGCTGGGCCGGATGCGCCACTTCACCCGCGGCGGGGCCGAACTGCCCTTCCGGCCGTGGCTCAACGCCGAGCTGCCGCCGTTGAAGGTGCCCCTGCCCGCGATGCCGTGCGTGGCCGTGCTGCGGTTGACCCTGGAAACGCCCGACGGCCGCGCGCTGCACCGCAACTTCACCACCTTCCGCGTCGCCAACGGCCCCGCCCCGCGCGACGAGACACTCAAGACCGAGGCCGGCACCGCCCGGGTGGTGCGCTTCGCGCCCGCCAGCTTCCGCGCGGCGCAGTGGTCGCTCAAGCAGTGGAACGTGCTCGACGGGCTGAAGGCCAACGGCGCCGGGCACGGCTACTTCGAGTACCGCGTGCCCTGGCCGGCCGGGCTGGACCTCGCGCGCGTGGCCGGCGCCAGCTTCCTCATGGAAGCCTCGGCCAAGGAACTGCTCGCCAAGGACCGCGAGGGCTCGACCTTCAAGGACGTGGACTACATGCGCGGCGAAGGCGTGGCCCACCGCAGCCAGAACCCCAACGCCTACCCGATGACCGACACCGAGCCGTTCCCCAGCACCGTGCGTGTGCGGGTCAACGGCGTGACCGCCGGCGTCTTCGACCTGCCCGACGACCCGGCCGACCACCGCGGCATCCTCTCCTGGCACGCCCAGCTCCGGGACCGCAAGCTGCGCGAGGCCGGCTCCTACGGCTGGCTGGTCACCGCCACCGTACCCGAGGCTGCCCTGCAGGCGGCGGCGCAGGCCGGGGAACTGGTCATCCGGCTGGAAGTGGACGAAGCCCTGCCCGGCGGGCTGGCCATTTACGGGGAACGCTTCGGCCGGTACCCGGTCGAGCCCACGCTGGTGTTCAACCTCAAGTAGGCCGGGCGGGGCGGTCCGGACGCCGGTTCAGGGCTCGCGGCTCTCCAAAATCGCCAGGCCCTTGAGCAGGTCCAGCGCCCGTGCCAGGACCGGGTCCTTCACCCGCGGCGGGGCCGGCGTTTCCACGCGCCGCGGGCGCGGGGCCGTGCCGCCCAACCCGTCGCGGTGGATCCGCACCAGGTCCGCCTCGGTCAACCGCGGCGCGCGGGCGGCGGGGGAGGCCGCGGCCGCGGGCGGCGTGTAGAAGGGGTCTTCCACGAACCGGCGCTCGTCCTCCGCGGACACGTCCACGCGGATGTCCGGGCTGAACCCGTCGAACGACAGGAGACGGCCGGCCGGGCCGACCTTCACGGGCGCCACGGCCAGGCGCAGGCGCTGGCCGGTGCTCAGCGGGAATTCGCGGTACACGGCCGCCTCGCCCGCGGTGGGGCTGCCCAGCACCAGCGCCAGGCGCAGTTCGTGGAGCGCGGCGGCCAGGGCCTCGGCCGCACCGCGGGTCTCACGATTGGCCAGCACGGCCAGTCGCCAGGGCAGCGCGTTGGTCTTGGCGGCGGCGGCGAAACGGGTGTCGGCCCACGCGAGCACGGGCTGCGGCTCGGTTAAAAACAGGTCCGCCACCTGGCCCGCGGCGGCGAAGTCCTCGCCCGCGGCAAACCGCAGGTCCAACACCACGCCCTGGAGGTTGGTGGCGGCGTGCCAGGCCTCGAGCGTGGCGCGGAGGGCCGGGGCCAGGCCGGGGGCCACGCGGCCCACGCGCAACACGGCCAGGCCGCCCTCGAGGAGATTCGAGCGCACCAGCAGCGGCGGGGCTTCAGCCGTTTCAGGGGCGGGGTTGGTGAGCAGGAAAACGCGCGGGCGGAGCCGCTCGAGCAGGCCGCCGACCGCCGCGGCGTTGATCTCGGCCTCGGACACCCCGGTCAGGTGCTGGCGCAACAGCGGCAGCACCTCCTCCCAACGGGGCGCTTCGCCGCCCCGGGCGGGCGCGGCCGCCCACGCCCACCCCAGACCCACCAGCAGGCACAAGACACGTGTCATGGCGCGGCAGCCTAGCACGGCCGGCGGAGGGGACGCGAATTTTCTTTGCCCGCCCGCGGGGGCTCTCCATGCTCGCGGCATGGGCACGCGACGCGAAGCGCGCGAACGCGCCATGCAGTTTCTTTTTCAGTACGACCTGAACCCGGCCGCCGACCTGGACGAGGCGCTCGAACGGTTCTGGGCCAACCTGCGCACGGACGAGCCAAAGGCCGCCGCCGCCGGCGCGCCCGCGGTCCCACCCGGCCCGCCCACGGCGGCGGAGGCGGCGGTACGCCTGTTTGCCGAGCCGTTGATCCGGGGCACGCTCGAACACCGCGAGGAGTTGGACCAGATCATCCAGAAGCACGCCAAGAACTGGTCCCTGCACCGCATGGCGGTGGTGGACCGCAACCTGCTCCGGCTGGCGGCCTACGAAATGTTGTACCGCCAGGACATTCCGCCGGTGGTGAGCATCAACGAGGCGGTGGACATCGCCAAAAAGTACTCGACCGACGACAGCGGCAAATTCGTCAACGGCATCCTCGACAGCCTCCGCAAGGAACTCCTGCGCCCCGCCCGGCAGCCCACCGGGACCCCCGGGCCGACGTCCGCGTGATGTTTGCCGACCTGCACCTCCACACCCATTTTTCCGACGGCACCTGGACGCCGGAGGACCTGGCGGCCGGGGCCCGCCGCCTGGGGCTGGGCGCGCTGGCCCTGACCGATCACGACACCGTCGAAGGCTGCGCCCGCGCCGCCGCCGCCTGCGCCCGGCTGGGGCTGGAGTTCGTGCCCGGCACCGAGTTGACCGCCGAGCACCAGGGCCACGAGGTGCACGTACTGGGGTATTTCGTGGACACGACCCACGCCGGGTTGCTCCGCGAACTGGAGCACTTCCAACGCGCCCGCCAGGAGCGCATCCGGGAAATGGTCGCGCGCCTGAACCAGCGCGGTGTGGGCCTGCAGCCCGAGGCGGTCTTCGCGCTGGCCAACTGCCGCTCTCCGGGCCGCCCCCACGTGGCCCGCGCGCTGGTCCAGCACGGCTTCTGCGGCTCGCTGGACGAGGCCTTCGAGCGCTTCCTCAAAAAACACCGCCCCGCCTGGGTGCCCAAACGCAAAATGTCCGCCGCCCGCGCCATCGGCCTCCTCCACGCCGCGGGCGGTCTGGCCGTGATGGCCCACCCCGGACTGAACCATGACGACCGCCTGATCCCCGACCTGGTCGAGGTCGGGCTCGACGGCCTGGAATGCTGGCACTCGAAGCACTCCGCGGCCCAGGCCGCGCATTACCTCGAGCTGGCCCGCCAGCACCGGCTCCTGGTCACCGGGGGGTCCGATTGCCACGGCACCAGCAAGGGGCCGCCGCTGCTGGGCAGCGTGCGCCTGCCGCGCGAGTTTTACCTCGCCTTCAAAAACGCCCCCCGTCCGGTGGGCGCTGCCGCCTGAACCTGCATGGGACTGTTCCAACGCCTCAAGGCCGGCCTGGCCAGGACGCACCAGCGCCTGGCCCACGAAATCCGGCGCATCGTCACCCGCTCCCCGCGCCTGACCGGGGCCACGCTCGAGGAACTCGAGGCCGCCCTGCTCGGCGCCGACCTCGGCCTGGCCATGACCCGGCAGATCGTGGCCGCGGTCAAACAGGCCTACGAAACCCGGGGCCGCGAAGGCCCGGACGTCTTCGCCATCGCCCGCGAGCAGATTGCCGGGGCCCTGAAGGCGCCGGAGACGCCGTTGCGGCGCGCGCCCGCCGGCCTGACGGTGGTCTCCGTGGTGGGCGTCAACGGCACCGGCAAGACCACCACCTGCGCCAAGCTCGCGCATTACGTGCAGTCCCGCGGCGGCACCGCCCTGCTGGCCGCGTGCGACACCTTCCGCGCCGCCGCCATCGAGCAGCTCCGGCTCTGGGGGCAGCGGCTTGGCGTGCCGGTCATCGCCGGCGCCTACCAGGCCGATCCCGCGGCGGTGGCCCACGACGCCCTGGTCGCGGCGCAGGCGCGCGGGGCGGAATACCTGTTCGTGGATACGGCCGGCCGCCTGCACACCAAGAGCAACCTCATGAAGGAGCTCCAGAAAATCCACCGCGTGCTGGACCGCAAACTGCCCGGCGCCCCGCACGAGGTGTTGCTGGTGCTCGATGCCACCACGGGCATGAACGCGCTCAACCAGGCGCGCGAGTTCCACAAGGCCGTGCCGCTCACCGGCCTGGTGGTCACCAAGCTGGACGGCACCAGCAAGGGCGGCATGGTCGTGGCCATCCAGCAGGAGCTGGGACTGCCGGTGCGGTTCATCGGCGTGGGCGAACAGGCCGACGACCTCCAGTCGTTCGATCCCCGGGCCTTCGCCGAGGCCCTGTTCAGCGCGCCCGAATCCGGCGACTGACAGCCGGCGCCGACCGCCCCGCGGCACACCCGGTGCCGCCCCGCCCGCCCCGCCCACGACAACGAAATGGCCTTCCCCGGCCCGGCCGGGTTAAAGTACCGCCATGCCAGAAAAGCAACCGTCCGAAATCCCCCGCGCCCTCCGCGAGCAGTACGAAAAAGGCCGGCTGGCCTTCGAGCGGAACAACCTCGACTACGCCCTCCGCCTGCTCACCCAGGTGCTGGCGCAGGAGCCCGGTTTCTACGCCTGCCGCGAGGCGCTGCGGGCCGCCCAGTTCAAACGCGGCGGCGGCGGACTCTTCCGCAAGGTCCTGGGCGCCACCCCCAAACTCATGCAGGCCCGCCTGGCGCTGCGCAAAGACCCGCTCGAAACACTCCAACTCGTCGAGGAAGTCCTCAACGCCGATCCCCTCAACCTCGAGGCCCACAAACTCCTGGCCGAAGCCGCCCTGGCTGCCGACCTGCCCCGCACCGCCCGGCTCTCCCTCGAAATCGCCTACAAACACGACCCCCGCGACCGGAACGTGGCCCTGCGTCTGGCCCGGTTGCTCGCCGCCGCCGGCGAGGGCGCCCGGGCCGAGGCCCTCATCAATGCCCTGGCCGCGGCCCACCCCCACGACCCCGAAATCGCCCGGGCCGTCAAGGACATCGCCGCCAACCGCACCCTCACCGAGGGCGGTTACGCCGCCCTGGAAAGCGGCCAGGGCTCGTACCGCGACATCCTCAAGGACGAAAAGGAAGCCGTGGCGCTCGAACAGGAACGGCGCGACCACAAGGACGCCAGCGCCGCCGAGCAACTCCTGGCCGAGTACCGGGCCCGCCTGGAAAAAGAACCGGACAACCTCCGCCTGGTGCGCGCGCTGGCCGAGTTGTACGCCGAACAAAACCGGTTCGACGAAGCCCTGGCCTGTTACCAGCGCCTGCTGGCCGCCGAGACCGGCGACCCCACCCTCGAACGCGCCGTCGCCCAGGTGCACGAGCGCCGGCTCGATTACCTGATGCGCCAGCTCGATCCGGCCGACCCCGCCCAGGCGGCCCGCCTCGAGGCCCTGCGCCGCGAGAAACAGGAGTTCCAACTCGCTGCCGCCCGCACCCGCGTCGAGAAATACCCGCACGACCTCCAGCTCCGCTACGAACTGGGCCTGCTGTACCTGGAGGCGGGGCGGCTGCCCGAGGCCATCCAGGAGTTTCAAAAGGCCCAGAACAACCCGCACATCCGCATCCAGGCCCTGTACCATCTGGGCGAGTGCTTCGCCCGCCGCCGCATGTACGACCTGGCCGCGCGCACCTTCGAGAACGCCATCCGCGAAAAGCCCGTGCTCGACGAGGAGAAAAAGACCCTGATTTACGCCCTGGGCTGCGCCCTGGAGGCCATGGGCAAACGGGCCGAGGCCATCGAGCAGTTCAAGCTCATTTACGAGGCGGACATCGGCTTCAAGGACGTGGCCGCCCGGGTGGACGCCTACTACGCGCAGCCGCCGTCCTGAGCCCCCCGGCGCGGCGGTCCCTGCGGCCCCACCGCTCAACCCGGCGCTGCCGCCCGGGACGCCGCGGGCGCCCGCAGCCCCTGCGCGTGCACCTGGCGAATCCCCTCGAGCAGCGCCTGCCAATCCGCCTCGGTGGTTTCCCAGCCGGCGCTGAAGCGCAGCAGGCGGTCGGCTTCCTCGGGCCGGCCGCCCAGCGCCAGCCACACGTGCGAGGGCTGTTCCTTGCCGCTGGCACAGGCCGCGCCGGTGGACACCGCGAACCCCAGTTTGTCCAGTTGCACCACCCACCGGCGGCGGCCCTCCGGCCCCGGCGGCATCACCGCGGCCACGGTGTTCCACAGCCGGGCCACCGATTCGCCCGGCACGCGGACCTCGGGCAGGGCCGCGCGCAGGCCGGCGATGAATTGATCGCGCCAGCGCTCCCGCACCTCCGCCTCGCCGGCGGCCAGTTGCCGTTCGCGTTCCGCCCAGGCCGCCACCAGCGCCAAAATGCCGGGCACGTTCTCGGTGCCCGCCCGGCGGCCGTCCTGTTGGGGGCCGCCGACCAACAGCGGATGAAAGCCGCGCGGCACTTTCAGGAAACCCACCCCCGGCGGCCCGCCGAACTTGTGGGCGCTGCCCAGCACGAAGTCGCATTCGCCCAGGCCGGCGGCCGGCAGCTTGCCCACCCATTGCGCGGCATCGCAGGCGAAGGCCACCCCGTGGGCGCGGCACAGGGCCAGCGCCTGGCGCCAGGGTTGGAGCACGCCGTTTTCATTGTTCGCGGCCATGAGGGCCACCAGCGCCGGGCGCCGCCGGCGCAGTTCCTCGGCCAGCCAATCCAGGTCCGCCAACCCGGTGGGCCGGGCGGGTATCAGGCGCACGCGGTCGCCCAGCCAGCGGCGCGCCGCCGCCAGCATGCAGGGATGCTCGAGGGCGGACACCCAGACCTCACCGGCCCCGGCCCGGGCCAGGTGGTGAAACACGGCGTTGGCCGCTTCCGTGGCCCCGCTGGTCCAGACCACGTCCAGAGGCGAGCACTCCAACCAACCCGCCACGGCCCGGCACGCCTCCTCGAGGGCCGTCGCCGCCCGCGCGCCGAGCCGGTGGGGACTGGAGGGATTGGCCGGGAAACGCTCGAGCGCCGCCAGCCAGGCCGCACGGGCCGCGGCACACACGGGCGCGGTGGCGTTGTGGTCGAAGTACCGCACGCCGGCAAATTAGCCGGCGGCGGGTGGTTCGGCGAGGAGCATCGCCGATTCCGGACCGGGAAGGGGAGACATGCCGGGGCAGGTGACTCGCGGGTCGGAGAACCGGGCCGCCCGGCCGCGAAGCAGCGCGGCCGTACCGGGTCCATCCCCTGCGCGGCCTTGCCGAGGATGGGCGATGCGGCGGGGAGGGTCGGGCGTCTGACCCGCACACGCCGGATGCGGCGCTTCTCCCGCACCGCTCCCGAATCGCGGGAAACGGAAATGCGCCCGCGCGCTCCGGCCGGGCGGTTTCCCGCGTGGACAAGCCGGTCTTTCTGGGATTCCATTTTCGCCCAATGACGAGGTTGCCGTTTTTGCATCGGTTTACCGGGCCGGGAGGTCTTCCCGTCCCTGGCCGGGTCGGGGCTCTTGTTCTGCTGGCCTGCGGGTTGACCGGGTTCCCCGCCGAACCGGTCGTGCCGCCGCGGGTGCGGGTCGAGGTGGAAGAAAAGGTGTACGACTACCAGGACCCTCAAAACGGCGCCGGGCCGATGTGGTGTCGCGGCTCGACCTGCCTGGTCCGCAGCGAGGACCGCGTCATTGCCTCCGGCCTGGAGGTGGTGCCGGGGGCGCGGCCGCTGAACAATTGCCGCTGGATGCTGTTCGAGCGCACGGACGCCGGCTGGGAAAGGGCGCGGGTCTCCGTGTTGAACCTCACCCGCGAGCCCTGCCCGTTGGCCATTACGCGGGACCAGCGGGTGTTCCTGTCCACGCACCCCACCCTGGCGCCCGACCGGCCCCAGGGACCCGCGCGGCCCGAGGTGCTGGTTTTCCAGGCGGCCAACCTCGAAGGCCTCCGCCAGACCCTGGTGCCCGAGTGGGAGGGCAAACCCGAATTCACCGAGCATTCCTACCGGAGCCTGGCCGCGGACGCCGCGCGCAATGAACTGATCCTGTTCGTCCATTCCGCCTCGCCGTGGGTGGTCTCCTGGAGTTTTTTCAGCCAGTCGGGCGTCTGGCTCTCACGCGGGGAACTGCGCTGGCCGTGGGGCGCCACCTACGAAAAGCCGCAACCCATCCGCGTGGCCTACCCGAACGTGCTGCTGCGCGACCGCGCCGTGCACTTCTGCGGGGTGAGCGACATCGTCGAGCCCAACCCGGCCTGGCGCGCCTTCAAGAAGGAACTGACCGGCCGGGACTGGGACTACGACTTCCGGCGGCTCTTTTACACCTGGTCGCGCGACATCCTCACCGGCCAGTTCGCCGAGTGGGTCGAAGTGGCCAGTCGCGAGGCCACCTGCGGCTGGATCACGCCCGGCGACCTGTGGCTGGACGCGGACAACTTCGTGCATCTGGTCTGGGCCGAACGCGCCATAGACGAACGGCTGCGCGAGCGCTTCTTCCCCCAGGCCCGCCAGAGTCACGCCATCAACTACGCCCGCCTGCGCAACGGCCAGGTCATCCTGCGCCGCTCCCTGGCCCTGGCCGAGGAGGGCGTCTCCGCGGAAATCCCTTCCGCCCCGCGCTTCCAGATCACCCCCGCCGGCCGGCTTTACGTGATCTACTACGTGGGCGGACGCGACCCGGACGGCCGGCCGGTCTCGGAAAACCGCCTGCTCGAAGTGCGGTCCGACGGCTCGCCCGGACCGGCCACGCGGGTGCCCCTGGAGCATCCGCTCAACAACTTCTTCACCGCCACGCCCCGGGCCGGTTCCCCGCTCTCGACCACGCTGGACCTGCTTGGGACCCCGGCCGACGCACCGCTGACCATCCGTTACGCGCGCGTGGTCCTCGAGGAATAACCCGCCCGGGCGGAGCGACGCGCGTCAGGCCGAAGGCGGGACCGCCGCGTCCGGAGCCGCCGAAGCCGCCGCCCGGCCCGGCAGCGGCGCCACGTGCCGCACGCGTCCTCCGGCCTGTTCCCAGACCTGCCAGCCGGGACATGCTCCCTTGCGCCACGCCCGGAAGACCGCCGGCAGGTCGCGCTGGTGCAAGGTCACCTCGGCCACGCCCGTGGCCTCGCAGACCAGGGCTGCGGCGTGGGCCTTGTACACGCGCGGCCGGCCGATCACCCGCACCGCGCCGGCCGGCAGGGGCGGGGGCGACCGCCGATCCAGCACCAGATAACTCACCGGCAGGCTCCGCAGGTCCACGCCGATCCAGCGGGCAAACCGGCCCCAGAACGGGTCGGTGAACACCGCCGGCGGCGGGGTGGCGAAGTGATGGCACCAGTGCGCTTCCTGCCCGGGCGCCAGCAGGCCGCAACCCGCCGCGTGGGTGCAGGGCGCCACCACGTGGAAGCCCCCGCGCAGCCGCTCCCGCAGCCGGATCAACCGCCAGCTGGCCTCGCAGGTGCCGGGTTCGATCCACACCACCGCCGTGGCCCGGCTCACCACCCCCAACACGGCCTCGGTCGCGGCCGCATCCAGTTCGGTCAGCACGTGACTCAGGAGCACCGTCCCGGGCGCTTCGGGCACGCCCTCGGCCACGGCCAGTCCGGGATATTTTTCCCGCGCTCGCGCGGTGGCAAACCGCACCGCCAGCGGCGAGCGGTCCACAAACCAAACCGCGCTCACCCGCTCCCGTCCCCACCGGTCCACCCAGGCGCGCGCGGCCACGCCGCTGCCGCAACCCCAGTCCAGCACCGGCCCGGGGGGCGGTTGCCAGCCGCGTTGTTCCAGCTCCCCGAGCACGTGGTCCCACTTCCACCCGATGCGCTGGGCAAACGTGGCGTCGTAAGCCGCCAGGTCGGCTTCGCGCTGCCAGTAATCGCCCCGGCTCCCGGCGCCGTTTAAAAAGACCTCGCGCAACCGTTCCAGGGCGGCCCGGTCGGGCGTGCCGACGCGGTATGAGTCTGGCGGGTTCACCTGCCCGGCCAGTATGCCCCCGGGCGCCGCCTCTGAAAAGGTGGTGAGCCCCAACCCGGCATTCTCACCGCCACGTTTTTTCCGCCTCACCGGACCACGTGGACCTGGTCAAACACCGCGCGGGTGCTGCGACCGGGGACATCCACGGTCCCGGACCACCCGGAGCTGGCCGCCAGGCCCACATACACTTCCCCGCCCAGGTCGAGGGTGACGGGCAGGCTCACCGGACGCCAATCCACGCCGTTGGGCGAGTGATAGGCGGTGAAGGTGTTGCCGGCGCGCACCAGGCGCAGCCAGTTGTCCGGGGCGGGGCGCGGCGGCCCGGCGTACGCCATGAAGGCATAGCTGCCCGGGGTCACGCGGTATGTCAGCGAGACCGAGTACGGCGAGATGTGCAGGAACACCATGCGGGCGGTGTTGCCCAGCGACTCGCGGATCATCACCCCGGCCCGGGGCAGGAGGACGTTCTCCAGCTCCCGCACCCGTGCCGTGATCACGCCGTCGCCGGTCAGGTGTTGATACAGGAAAAAGCCTTCGTCGGCAAAACCGCCCAGGTCCCGGCCGCTGGCCTCGAGGGTGAACACGCCCTCGGCATGACGGGCCTCGCCCGCGGGTACGGGTGTGCCCAGGTCCGCGGTCTGCCAGGGCGCGGGCAAGTGGTCCGGCACCACGGTCAGGCCAAAGGTGCGGCTGGCGGTCAGTAGCCCGTCCGAGACCATCAAGGTCACCCGGGCCGCGCCCGACTGCCCCGGCGTCGGGGTGAGGGTGAGGGTGCGTTGGATGCCGCTGCCGCCCAGGAGCAGGCCGGTGGCCGGGATCAAGGCCGGGTTGTCATGGGTCGCGGTGACGCTCAGCGTGGCCGGGTCGTTGTCCACATCGCCCACGGTGAAGGCGAGGGGACCGGTCGAGGCACCCTCGACCAGGGTTTGATCGGCCAGGACGCTGAGCGTGGGCGGGTCGTTGACCGGCGTGACGGTGAGCACGAAGGAGCGCGCCGTGACGAGGGCACCGTCGCTCACCCGCACGGTGATCGTGGCCGTGCCCCATTGCTGGGCGGCCGGCGTGACCACCAGGACGCGGCTGGTGCCGCTCACGCCCAGGACCAGGCCGCTGGCGGGGACCAACGCGGGATTGCTGCTGAGCGCGCTGACCGTGAGCGCGGTCAGGGCGTTATCCGGGTCGCCGACCGTGAAAAAGATCGGCCCGGTCGAGGTGTCCTCGGCGATCGTGCGGTTCGCCAGGAAACTCAGCGTGGGCGGCCGGTTGGTGGGCGGGTTGGGTACCGTGTACTGGACCTCGTTGGAAAAATCGCTTTCCAACCCCCCCGTGGCCAGGGCGGTCGCCGCGAAGAAATAGGTGCTTCCGGTGCTCAGCCCCGTGACCCTGGCCGTGGTGACCCGGCCCACCTCCAGGTGCTGCGTGTAAGCCCGGCTGCGCGTGCCCCAGTAAATGCGGAAAGCGATCACCTCGGGGTCCGGGCTGGGGTCCCAGGCCAGAGTGACCTCGGCGGCCGCGAGGTCAACTCCCAGCAGGCTCCCGACCAGGAGCCGCCCAACGCTTCCCCCGATGAGTTTCCGGCGGCGCCGAGTTTTTGTGGGGACCCGGCGGTTGAACCAAAAGGTTGTCCGGTCGTTCATGCGATGCGCAAAAGGCAAAATGCCTTTGGGTTTGATGGTTTGGACCCGGGCAGACCGGCTCCCTGAAAACCGGACCGCAGGCCGCTCGTTGAGGGGTGCGCCAATCTCCCGCTGCGTGTGCGCCGTCCTTCGCGACGCCCGGCTCCTTGGGGCTGTCTGGGTGGGCCACCCGGTGGGGTTGCCCGGTCCTGCGCACCCGAGCGGCAAGACCCGCCTTGAGTCGCAGATGCGGCGGCGACCGTCAAGCCGGGGCTCCCGTTTTTTAAACCCGTACCGGAGCGGCTGCGGCCGTGCGTGGGCCAACCCTCGCCACACCCGGTGCTCGCGCCGTGCGTCCAAACTTCCCCGGTCCCGCGTAACCGCCCGACCTCCGGGACAAAGTGCCCCGTGCGTTGTCCCGGGGTGAAGCCGGTCGCGCCGCGGGTCTTGGCCGGTCTCACCGAATTTTTTCAGCCCCGGCGGGAGACAAGTTCACGCGCCGCCAACGAGGGATTTTGTCATTTTGGGCTTGTCGCCGACGGTCGAGGGGCGTAAATGCTCCTTCAGAAATTTCCAGCGCCTTCGAGCGCCGCCGTTCTTTGAAGCGTCGGACGAGACTTTGCCCTGCCATTGCTCGTGACCGGAAACAATGTCCTTGAACCGTAAGCTCGAAATAACGGAGCCCGGACGCCGGTGGTCTGCCGACAGGCCTTCACTGGAAGTCGAATGCCACCGATGGGGCTCCACCTGTTTCTGTTCAGTTCAGAGGAACTGTGACGCACGGCATCGTGGCGGGGCACTTTTTTTCTCGGCGGCTCCGGGCCCGGCCCGGCGCCGCTTTTTCGTTTGGGCGCCCCGGCCCGGGCGCATAAAGTGGGCACGTGGCTGCTGACGACCTGTTTGCTTCCGCTGCCGCGCCGCCGACTCCCGCTCCGGAGGCGGAGCCGGAACCGGGGATTCCCCGCCCCGCGAGCGCGCCCCTGGCCGCGCGGATGCGGCCGCGGGACCTGGAGGAATTCATCGGCCAGACTCACCTGCTCGCGCCGGGCCAGTTGCTGCGCCGGGCCATCGAGGCCGACCGCATCCAGTCGCTCCTCCTCTACGGCCCGCCGGGCGTGGGCAAAACCACGCTGGCGCAGATCATCGCCCGCCGCACCCGCTCGCGCTTCGTGCGGCTCAGCGGCGTCGAGTCCAACGTTGCCGAGCTGCGCCGCGAACTGACCACCGCCGCCCACCGCCTGGCCAACACCGGCCAGCCCACCCTGCTGTTCCTGGACGAAATCCACCGCTTCAACAAGGCCCAGCAGGACGTGCTGCTGCCCGACGTCGAAAGCGGCGTCGTGCGGCTCATCGGCGCCACCACCCACAACCCGTTCTTCTTCGTCAACGCCCCCCTGGTCTCCCGCTCGCTGATCTTCGAGTTGAAGCCGCTCACCGAGGACGACCTCGAGGCCCTGCTCCGCCGCGCCCTCGCCGATGCCGAACGCGGACTGGGTCATCTGCCCGTCGAGGCCGACCCCGCGGCCCTGCGGCACCTGGCCCGCGTGGCCGATGGCGACGCCCGCAAGGCGCTCAACGCCCTGGAAATCGCCGTCCTCACCACCCCGCGCGGCCCGGACGGCCGGGTGCACCTCACCCTCGAAGCGGCCGAGCAAAGCATCCAGAAAAAGGCCGTGGTCTATGACACCGACGGCGACGCGCACTACGACACCATTTCCGCCTTCATCAAATCACTCCGTGGCAGTGATCCCGACGCCGCCCTGTACTGGCTGGCCAAGATGATCCACGCCGGCGAAGACCCGCGCTTCATCGCGCGACGGTTGGTCATCTGTGCCGCCGAGGACGTGGGCCTGGCCGATCCCATGGCCCTGGTCCTGGCGCAGGCCGCCGTGCAGGCCGCCGAATTCATTGGCTGGCCCGAGGCCCGCATCCCGCTGGCCGAGGCGACCCTCTACATCGCCACCGCGTTCAAGAGCAACAGCAGCATTCTCGCCATTGACGCTGCGCTGGACGACGTGCGCAGCGGCCGCACCCTGCCCGTGCCGGAGCACCTGCGCGATGCCCATTACGCCGGCGCCGCGCGGCTGGGACACGGCGCGGGCTACCAGTACGCGCACGACCACCCCGGCCATTTTGTGGCGCAGGATTACCTCGGCGCCGCGCGCCGGTACTACGCGCCGGGCGACCTGGGCGTTGAGCGCAAGATCAGGGAGCGGCTCGAAAAATGGCGCCAACAGTTCGCCGCCGCGCGCGCCGCGGCGCCGGCTCCTCCGGCTACCGCCGCATGAGCTCCTCGCTGGCCGAAGCCA
>JBBIJZ010000017.1:0-25586 GCA_037445715.1 Verrucomicrobiales bacterium
GCGGCAGCGTGTGGAGTGCGGCGGCTTGCCGCCGCTTTGGCCCCGGGTGGAACGGCCAACCTGCCCGTTCCGCCCATGCCGGTTGGCTCGTTCCGGCTGCGGCCGCAACCCGGCCCCGGCAGGAAATGAAGATGCGCCGGCGGGCCCGGCCACAGCCAAACGCATCATTGACACCTGGTCCGCGTGCGGTACTGTGTCGCCCCTTTGACAGGATAACAGCTATGCCCAGAACCGCATCAGCCGCGCGGCGGGTACGCGTCACCGCCCGGCGCACCGCCCGCAATCGCAGCGTCAAGTCGCGCCTGAAGACTCTCGAAAAGCACTTCCGGAGCGCCGTGACCCAGAAGCAGACGGACGCCGCCGTGGCCGCGCTGCGGCGCGTGGTGTCCGCGCTGGACAAGGCGGCCAAGGTGGGCGTGATCCACCGCGGGAAGGCCGACCGCAAGAAGTCCCGGCTTTCCAGCCTGCTGGCGCCGTTGAACGCTGCCGCCCCCGCGCCCGCGCCGGCGTCGGCCTGAGCGGTTGGCCCACGGCCGACACCACGGCGGATCATCCGCCTCACGCCCGCGCCCGGCCGAGCTTCCGGTGCCGAATTCGGCCGCGAATTTTCCCTTCCCGCGGAGTCGGACCTTGACCGGAACGCGGGGAAATCCCCCCCGGTCCGCAGCTCCACGCACTGACACTGATCGGAACCCCACCCCTCACCGGGCCTGCGTCAGGGCGCCGGCGCCGCGCGCGGTTGGATCAGCAGCCGGCCGTCCTCCACCACCAACGCCTCGAGTTTCTTGAGCAGTTCGACGCTGGCCGCGTCTTTGTAGAGGTCTTTGGCCAGGTTCTGGCCGCGGATGCCGGCCATGAGGCGCTCGGGCACGGGTTGGCCGTTTACTTCGAGGGCGTCGAGCGTCACGAGCAGAATCCCGTTTTGCAGGCTGGCCTTCACTTCGGCGACCCCGTTGAGGTACCGGTTTTTCAACTGGCGCAGGCCCAGGCTTTCCAAGGGCAGGCTCAAGGTGCCCCGGAGCTTGTGGCCCACGATGGCCACGTGGACGTGGCCCTTGAACTGCCCCGCCGCCGGGGCGTGGTTGAGGAGCAGATTCAACTCCCGCTCCGAAAGCGACAGCGCGGGCGTGGGCCGGCCGGCCCGGAGCGCGTCGGCAAAGGCCCGGAAGCGCTCCTGCACGGCACGAATCTCCTCCGGTCCGGCCTCGACCCGGGGCACGGGCATGGGGGCGGGCGCGGTGTACTGGGCGACCAGCCGGTTGAGGGCGTAGCGGACGCCGAAATACGCCGCCAGCGAGCCGACGACAAACAACACGACCAGCGTCAAGCAGCCGTAGAAAAAACAGCCGCGACCTTTGCGGGGTTCGGTGTCCGACATAAACGTGGGGTTGCGAGCCCGCACCCTGCCGCAACCCCCGCCGGTTCACAACGCCAAATTTGGCCCGTGTCCCGCCGGTGCCTTCCGGCCCGGCATGGACAACCCGACGCCACCCGCTAGGCTTGCCGCGCCCTATGGCTTTGCGTCCGCCCCGCCCCGAACCCACCCCCGCCGCGCTCGGTTATGCCATGCCCGCCGAATGGGAGCCGCACGCCGCCACGTGGCTGGTCTGGCCGCACAACGCCCACGACTGGCCCGGCAAGCTGGACCCCGTCCGCTGGGCCTATGCCGAAATCGTGCGCAAGCTCACCCCGGGCGAGCGGGTGCGCCTGCTGGTACAAAACGCCCGCACCGCCGTGCGGGCGCGGACCTGCCTCGAACGTGCCGGCGCGGACCTGCGGCGCGTGGAGTTCATTCTCCATCCCACCGACCGCGGATGGACCCGCGACACCGGGCCCCTGTTTGTTTGCCGGGGCCGGGGCCGCTCCCGTCGGCGGGCCATTGTCCACTTCCACTTCAACGGCTGGGCCAAGTACCCCAACTGGCGCCGCGACCGGCGCGTGCCCGAAATGGCCGCCCGGCGCCTGCGCCTGCCGCTGTTCGAGGCGCGCGCGGCCGGGCGGGAATTGGTCCTGGAGGGGGGCGGCATCGAGGTCAACGGCCGGGGCACGGTGTTGACGACCGAGGAATGCTACCTGGACCCGCGCGTGCAGGTGCGCAATCCCGGCCTGGGGCGCGCCGAATACGAGGCGGCCTTCCGGGAGTACCTGGGCGTACGCCACGTGCAGTGGTTGCCGCGCGGGCTGGCGGGCGACGACACCCACGGGCACATTGACGACCTGGCCCGGTTTGTGAACCCCCGCACGCTGGTCATGGTGCGCGAGCCCAACCGCCGCGACGCGAACCACCGGCCGCTGGCCGAGAACTGGGAGCGCGTGCCGGACCTGCGTCTGGAGGACGGCTCCAAGCCCGAGGTGGTGCCGCTGCCCCTGCCCGCGCCGCTGTTCTTCGACGGCCAACGGCTGCCGGCCAGCTACGCGAATTTCTACATGGCCAACGCCGCCGTGCTGGTGCCCACCTTCAACGACCCCCACGACCGCGTGGCGCTGGGGATTCTGGCCGAACTGATTCGCGACCGCCCCGTGGTGGGCATCCACGCGGTGGACCTGGTGTGGGGCCTGGGCACGTTGCACTGCCTGACCCAGCAGGAGCCGGCCTGAGCCGCCGGGAAAGAAAAAGGGCCGCGCACCGCGGCCCTCGCAACAAACCGGCCCAGCGTGGCGGCGCTTACTTTTTCTCCGCCCCGCCCCTGGCCTTTTCGGCCTCCTGTTGCTTGAGTTTTTCGAGGTCGGCCGCCTTGATGACCTCGATCTTGGCGCCCTTTTCGAGTTCCTCCCTCGAGGGCACCTTGATGATGTCACTGGTCACCGGCTGGGCCGGTGCCGCGGTGGCGGCGGCCTGGGTTTGGACCGAGATCAACTCGACCTCGAACTGGAGCAGCGAGTTGGGCGGAATACCCGGCCGGCCGGCCTCGCCGTAGGCCAGCTCGGGCGGGATGAAGAGCTGCCACTTGGCGCCGGGCTTCATGAGCTGGAGCGCCTCGGTCCAACCCTTGATGACCTGGCCCACGCCGAAGGTGGCCGGCTGCCCGCGCTTGTAGCTGCTGTCAAACTCGGTCCCGTCCAGCAGGGTGCCCTTGTAGTGGACGGTGACCTGGTCGTTGGCCTTGGGGGATTCGCCGGCCCCGGGGCTGAGCACCTTGTACTGGAGGCCGCTGGCGGTGGTGACCACGCCCTCCCGGGACTTGTTGGCGGCCAGGAAATCCTCGGCGGCCTTCTTGTTTTTCTCGGCCATCCGTTTCCGGGCCTCGTTTTGATAGGCCATGATGGCGTTGCGGGCGTCGTTCTCGGTCATTTGCGGGTGGCCGGCGGCGGCGTCCTTGAACCCGCGGAGGAACTGATCCAGGTCCACCTCCCCGGGGTCCACCCCGTTGCGCTTGAGGTTCGAGCCCAGGCTCAGTCCCAGGCCGTAGCTGAACCGGGTCTTGGAATCGGTGCCCGCCGCGGCATCGGCCGCCGAGGTCCCGACGGCCAGCAGACCGGGCAGCAAAGTCAGGAGCAAACAGCGTTTCATCGTGTGCGCATTCATCGGCGTCAGCTTTTCGGAAACCGCCCGTACCAGCAACAGGAAAAGCGCCCGCCGCCCCGGCGCCGCGCGCCCGGGCGCGCCGAGGCCTTGACCCAACCCGGCCGGCGCGCCCAGGCTCGGGCCCGTGAAAATCCCGTTGCTCCGGCTGGCCCCGGGCCTGGGCCTGCTCGCGCTGCTCGCGGCGGAAGAAACCGCCCCGCCCGAACCGCAGGTCACCGTGGCCGAAAACCCGGCGACCGGCCTGTGGGAGATCAAGGGTGCCGCAGCCCGGGTGACGCTGAACCCGACCAACCTCGCCCTGCGGGTCCAGACCGACGCCGCCACCTGGACGTTCGAGCCCTCGCACCCGGGCGACCTCCTCGTGCGCCACGGGGGCCGGCGCCTGAGCCTCGCGCTGGCCGCCGCCGGGCAACGGCGCGTGGCGCCCTACGCCACCGGCTTCCTGACCGGCCTGCAGGTTGAACTCGGCGGGTTCGCGGTGGAGGGACAACTGTTGGACCTGCGCCAGCAGCTTTTTCTGGGCCTGGAGGGCGCCCGGGAACTGGCGGTCACGCTCATTGCCTCGGACGACGCCACGCGCGTGCTTCAGTGCGACTGGCCCGGCGGGCTGGCGCCGGAGTCTTTCGACACCACGGTGGTGCCGTTCATGCAGGGCATGTTGCTGCCGCGCGACTGGCCCGAGAAGACGTGGCTCTACGACACGCTCAGCTTCGGTCGCGGCCTGTACCAGCCCTGGTGGGGGCACCAGCAGGGCGCGGCCGCCTGTCTGGTGATCCTGGAAACGCCCGACGACGCCGGCTGCCACTTCGAGCACCCCGCCGGGGGCCCCACGCGCCTGGGCCCGCGCTGGGTGCATTCGCTGGGCCGGTGGGCCTATCCGCGCCGGGTGCGGCTGTGCTTTTTCGACCGGGGGGATTACGTGGACCTGGCCAAGCGCTACCGCCGCCACGCGCAGGCCGGCGGCCGGTGGGTCTCGCTCCGGGAAAAGACCGCGCGCAACCCGGCCGTGGCCCGCTTGATCGGCGCGCCGGTGGTCCACACCAGCATCCTGTACCACATCCAGCCCGAGTCGAGTTACTACGACAAAAACGACCCGGCGAAGAATCATCAACTGGTCACGTTTGCCGAGCGTGCCCGGCACCTCGAGGCCCTGGCCGACCGCGGCATCACCAACGCCTACGTGCACCTGGACGGCTGGGGCTTGCGCGGCTACGACAACCTCCACCCGGACGTCCTGCCGCCCTGCACCGAGGCCGGCGGCTGGGACGGCATGCGGCGGTTCGCCGAGACCTGCGACCGGCTCGGCTACCTCTTTGCCATCCACGACCAGTACCGGGATTACTACCTGGACGCCCGCTCCTACGACGAGCGCCACACCCTTACGGACGAGCACGGCAAGCGTCCGCTGCACAGCATCTGGTACGGCGGGCGCCAGTCCATTCTCTGCCCGAGCCTGGCGCCGGGGCACGTGCGCAAGAACCACGGCGCGTTGCTCGCCGCGGGCATCAAGCTGCGCGGCGCCTACCTGGACGTCTTTTCGGTCGTGCCCCCCGACGAATGCTACCAGGCCGAGCACCCCGTCACGCGCAGCGAATGCCTGCGCTGGCGGGGCGAGTGCCTCGACTCGGTGCGCGCCTGGGGCGGCGTGGTCAGTTCCGAGGAACCCAGCGACTGGTCGGTGAAACACCTGGACCTGGTCCACCACGGGCCGTATGCGCTGAATCCCAATCCCGGCCGGGGCCCCGCGATGGGCATCCCGGTGCCGCTGTTCAACCTGGTCTATCACGACGCCCTGCTCCTGCCCTGGTCACTGGAGCGGGGCGCCTGGGGCATCCCGGAAAAGGACCTGGGCTTCCTGCACGCCCTGGCCAACGGCGGGATGCCCTACCTGGGCCTGAATCCCGGCCCGGAAGCGCTGGACCGGGTGCGCGCGGTCTGCGCCCTGCATCGGCGCGTGGCCCTGCTGGAGATGACCCGGCACGAGTTCCTCGATGCCGGGCGGCGCCGCCAGCGCACCACGTTTGCCGACGGCACGCGCGTGACGGTGGATTTCGACCGCGACACCTGGCAGGTCGAACCGCCCCTGTAAAAAAACCGCGGCCCGGTCTCCGGACCGAACCGCGGGTCAATTCAGGTCGCCGGGCGGCGCCGCGGGGCAGACTGGTTACTGAAGTCGGGCCAGCACGGCCTTGATGGCCTCGAAGTTGGGCAGGTCTTTGGGGGTCGGCGTCTGTTCGCTGTATTGGACCACGCCCTGCTTGTCCACCACGAACGCCGCCCGGGCGGAGACCGAGCCCAGGCCGAGCAGGTCGGGCAAGAGCACACCGTAGTCGGCCGCGGTTTTCTTGTTCAGGTCGCTGGCCAGTTTCACGGTGATTTTTTCCTGCTTCGCCCAGGCTTCCTGCGCGAAGGGGCTGTCCACGCTGATGCCGATGACCTCGGCGCCCAGGCCGGCGTAGGCGTTGAGCCCGTTGGAGATGTCGCACATTTCCCGGGTGCAAACGCTGGTGAAGGCCAGCGGAAAGAACAACAGCACGGTGTTCTTCCGGCCGAAGTTGTCGCTGAGCCGGACGTCGGCCAGGCCGGCGTCGGTCTTGGTTTTGAGGGTGAAGTCGGGAGCTTTCGAGCCAACAGGGATGGGCATGGTGTCAGTTCCGGGTTGAGGGTTTTGACGCGGAGGCGCCGTGCATTCCGCGCCCACGTATAGCCCGCGGCGGCGGTCTGTCAAACCGGCCCGCGAAAAGAAAACCGGCCGGACGGCCGGCCGGTCAGAAAGTGGAGCGAGCGAAGGGATTCGAACCCTCGACATCAACCTTGGCAAGGTTGCGCTCTACCAGGCTGAGCTACGCTCGCAGTCACCCCACGGCGCGAGAGTTTAGGCCGCCGGGCCGGGATGGCAAGCCCCGTTTTGGGGACCGCGCGCCGCCGGTTTGTCCCTTGGCGCGGGCCGGGCAGGCCCTAGACTGCCGCGGCGATGTCGCCCATGCTCAAAAGCTCCTCTGCGCTGGCCGCGGCCACGCTGGCCAGCCGGGTCCTCGGGCTGGTGCGCGAACAGGTCTATGCGCGCTTCATGGGCGACGGCCCGGTGGCCGGGGCCTTCAAGGTGGCCTTTCAGATTCCCAATCTTTTTCGCCGGCTGCTGGGCGAGGGGGCGTTGAGCGCGGCGTTCATCCCGCTCTTCAAACACAAGGAAGCCCACGAGGGCCGGGAGGCCATGTGGCAGGCGGCCAACGCCACGCTCTCCGGCCTGGTGGTGGTGACCGCCGTCCTGGTGGGCCTGGGCATGATCGGATTGAGCCTGCTGCTGGAGCTGTCCGGCTCCGGCTGGGCGCGCGCCGGCGGGGCGGTGTTTCCGCCGCTGGTGTTGTCCGAGGACGTGCGGCTGATGTTGCGGCTGCTGCGGTTGATGCTGCCCTACCTGATGCTGGTGTGCCTGGCCGCGCTGTGCATCGGGATGCTCAACGCCCGCGGGCATTTCTTCGTGCCGGCCCTGGGGGCGACGCTGCTGAACGTGGTCATGATCGCCAGCGTGTGGTTCCTGACGCCCTGGTTCGGCCCCACGCTCGAGACCCAGATTTTTGCCCTGGGCGTGGGGGTGTTGATCGCCGGGGTGGCGCAGTTTGCCTTCCAACTGCCCGTGCTCTTTCGTGAGGGCTTTCGGTTCCGCTGGGTGACCCCGTGGCGGGACCCCACGGTGCGCGAGGTGGTGCGCCGCATGGGCCCGGGCGTCCTTGGTGTGGCGGCCTACCAGCTCAACGTGACCCTCATCATGCTGGTGTCCTACGGGGTGGACCGGCACATCGTGGCGTCGTTTGACTACGCGGTGCGGCTGATGGAATTCCCGCAGGGCCTGGTGGGCGTCTCGCTGGCCGCGTACTTGTTGCCCACCCTCTCCGGTCTGGCCGCGAAAAAGCAGTACCCCGAGTTTCGGGCCACGCTCCGGCAGGGCCTGGCTTACACGGCGTTCCTGAACCTGCTGGCCGCGGCGCTGCTGGTGGCGCTGGCCGCGCCCATCATCCGGCTGCTCTTCCAGGGCGGCAAATTCGACTTCGCCGCCACGCAACGCACCGCGCTGGCGCTCGCCTGCCTGGCGCCCGGGCTGGCCGCCTATTCCGCCGTGAACCTGCTGGCGCGGGCCTTCTACGCGCTGGGCGACACGCTCACGCCCATGCGCGTGAGCCTCTTTTGTCTGGGGCTCAACCTGGGGCTCTCCCTGTGGTGGGTGGGGCCGTTGCGCCAGGCCGGCCTGGGGCTGGCCAACACCGTCACCTCGGCCATCAACGTGTGGCTGCTCACGCGCGCCCTGCGCCGCAAGCTCAAGTTTCTGGACTTCGCCGCCCTGCGCGTCCGCCTGGTGTGCCTGGTGCCGGCGGCGCTGGCGGCGGGCGGGGTGGCCTGGGCGGGCGCGGCCTGGTGGGCGCAGCAGTGGGGCCACGCCACCCTGCCCCGGCGCCTGGGCGAGGTCTTCGCGCCGGCCCTGCTGGCGACGCTGGTGTACTTCGCGCTGTTGCTCTGGCTGCGCGTGCCGGAGGCGCGGGAATTTCTCAGCCTGCTGCGCCGGCGGCGGCCAGGCGGCGGTTGAAGGCCACGCAGTCCGCGTACCGCACGCCGGTGCCGCCGAAGAGGTCCAGCGCGGAGCCGATGGTCAGGTCCACCCGGCCCCGGCCCAGTGCGGTGACCCGTTCCAGGTCGGCCAGCGAACGCGCGCCGCCGGCGTAGGTGGTGGGCCGCGGGGTCCATTCGCCCAGGCGGGCGACCAGTTCCTCGTCAATCCCCTGGCACAGGCCCTCGACCTCCACGGCGTGGATCAGAAATTCGTCGCAAAACCCGGCCAGCCGCTCGAGCGTTTCCCGGGTCACGGTCAGCTCGGTGAATCGCTGCCAGCGGTCGGTCACCACGAAATAGTCCGCGCCGCGCCGCCGACAGCTCAGGTCCAGCACCAGCCGCTCCCGGCCCACGGCGCGCACCAGGGCGCGCAACCGGTCTTCGTCCAGCCGGCCCTCGCGGAAGACCCAGGAGGTGACGATGACATGCGAGGCGCCGGCCTCGAGCCAGGCCCGGGCGTTGTCCGCCGTGACGCCGCCACCCAGTTGCAAACCGCCGGGATAGGCGGCCAGGGCCTCGCGGGCCGCGGCATCATTGCCCGGCCCCAGGCAGATGACGTGCCCGCCCCGCAGGCCATCGCGCCGGTACAACGCGGCAAACCAGGCCGGGGATTGCTCGGCCACGAAGTGCGTGCGCAGCGTGGCCGGGTCGTCGCCCAGGGACCCGCCCACGATCTGCTTCACCCGCCCTTCGTGGAGGTCAATGCACGGTCGAAACACCGGACCAGGCTACCCCGGCGTTTCCCCGCCTGACAAGGCGGGGCGGGGAAGGGAACAAGCTCGCCCACGGGCCGTGGGGCGCATAGACTCTCGCCATGCGACTGCGTTGGCTTTGGCCCGTCTTGGGGCTGGCGTGGCTGGGCGTTGTCGCCCGGGGCCAGTGGGTGCGGGAATACGTGCTCGAGCTGACGCCCGAGAGCGAGGCCGACCGCGCCTGGCGACACCAACGGGTGGCCGAGCGTCGCGCCGGGCCGGTGATCCTGGTCCACCGCGGCGCCACGGCCGCGGCGGGGGAAAACACGCTCCAGGCCTGTGCCATTGCGCTGGACTGGGGCGCCGACGGTGTGGAAGTGGATGTCCGGCGCACGCGCGACGGGGTGTTGGTGCTTTTCCACGATGAACAACTCGACCGCCTCACCCACGGCATCGGCACGGTGGCCGGGCTCGGCGCCAGTGAACTGCTGGCGCTCCAACCCCGCGAGGCCTTCGGCCGCGCCGCGGGCGGCACCCCGCCCAGTTTCGTGCAACTGCTCGACCTGGTGCGCCAGCGCGCCGCGTTGCTGCACCTGGACCTGAAGGAACCCGGCCTCGAGGACGATGTGGCGCACTGGCTCGACGCCGCGGACGCCTGGGACCACGTCGTCGCCGTCAATGAAACCAATGCCCCGCGACTGGTCCGTGACCCGCGTCTGCGCCTGCTCCGTTACAAGGCACCCGGTCTGTACGCCGACCGACAGGACGTGAACCCCGAGGCCGTGCGCGCGGCGCTGCGGCTACCGGGCGAAATGCTCCTGGTGGACGACCCGCGCGTGGCCGCACAGGTGCTCGAGCGCCCGCGGTATCAGCCCGTCCCGGTGGTGCGCACTTTCCGGTTGGTGCCGCGCCGGGAGCCGCCGGCAGCCCCGGGCGGCGAGGGGCCGTTCAATCCCGCCGCCCACCTTGCCGAGTTCGAGCGAAGGCTGCCGCCGGATTCGGCGTTGGCCCTCCTCCAGGTGATCCGGGCGCCCCTTTCCGGGGCCGCGGAGGGGCGGGCGGACGCCGCGGAGCAGGAGCACCACGCACGGCGCCTGGTGGAACGGGCCTGGGCAGCGGACCGGTTGGGCGAGTTGAACCGCCGGCATCGCGACGTGGTCCGGGCCCTGGAGGCGCTGGTGCGCCAACCCACCCCACACCCGGACTGGCATTATCACGCCCTGGACGGCGCGTTGGCCGCGCGCGCCCTGGGTCGGCTGCGGGCCACCGGTTCGGCCGCGGTGTTGGTCGCGGCGTTGCGCGCGCGCGTGGCGCGCTGGCCGGCGGACCGGGCGGCCAGTGCGGGCCCCGACCTGGCCGATTGGGCCGAGGCACGGTTCAACGCCCACGTGTTGACCGCGCTGGCCGAGTTGCAGAGCGGGACGGCGCGGCGGTTCTTGCAGGCGTACCTGGACGCGGCGGCAATCGAGGGGCGGGCCTTCGGCGTGCCGCTGGTCGAGGAGGCCACCCGGGCGCTGCTGCAACAACGCTTGAACGAGTCGGAGCTGCGAGCGCTGCTGCGGCATCCTCACCCCGCGGTGCGCGGCACGGCGATTTTGGAGTGCGTGGACCGCCCCTCCACGGAACGGCGCCGGGTGCTGGGCCGCGAGGCGCCCTGGGCGTTACGGCTGCCGGCCGCGCCGGCCCTGCCTCCGCCGCCCGCCCCTCCGCCGCGCTGGGTGCGCGTGGGCGTGCGCGAGACCCGGACGGGGGCGCGCTGAGCGGGCGTTGGCAAAGTCTCGGCGGGCGGGCACACTCGCGGGCCATGCGGACCTTGATCAAGCATTTGCTGGCGGCGGACCAGCCGCGGGAGGGCGTCACCGTGCAGGGCTGGGTGCGCACGCGCCGGGACGCGAAGGGCTTTTCGTTCGTCGAGGTCAACGACGGTTCGTGTCTGGCCCCGGTGCAGGTGGTGGTCGAGGCGCAGGTGCCGGGGGCGGAGCATTTGTCCGAGGTGACCACCGGGGCTTCGGTGACGGTGACCGGCCACCTGGTGCCCTCGCCGGCGCCGGGCCAGAAATGGGAGCTGCGCGCCACGTGCCTGGAGCTGGTGGGTCGGGCGGAGGCCACGTATCCGCTGCAGAAAAAGGGCCACTCGCTCGAGTTTTTGCGCACCATCGCCCACCTGCGGCCGCGCTCGAACCTCTTTGGCGCGGTGTTTCGTACCCGCAGCCGGCTGGCCTACGCGGTGCACCGGTTTTTCCAGGAGCGGGACTTCGTGTACGTGCACACGCCGATCATCACCACCAGCGACTGCGAGGGCGCGGGAGAAATGTTCCGCGTGACGACCCTCAAGGGCGACATTGACCGCGCGCCGGAGCGGGACTTCTTCGGCCGGCGGGCCTACCTGACGGTGAGCGGGCAGCTCGAGGCGGAGGCGTTTGCGTGCGCGTTGTCCAACGTGTACACCTTCGGACCGACCTTCCGGGCGGAGAACTCGAACACGGCCCGGCACGCGGCGGAGTTTTGGATGATCGAGCCGGAGATGGCGTTCTGCGATCTGGCGGGCGACATGGACCTGGCCGAGGCGTTCGTCAAGGCGATGGCCCGGGCGATGCGCGAGGAATGCGCGGAGGAGCTCGGCCTGTTCGAGAAGTTCGTGGACCGGGAGGTGCGGCGGCGGCTGGAGTGGGTGATCGAGCGCCCCTTCCAACGCGTGCCGTACGCGGAGGCGGTGGCGATCCTGCAGCAGTCCGGCCGCCCCTTCGAGTTCCCCGTCCAGCCCGGGGCGAATTTGCAGTCCGAGCACGAGCGGTATCTGACCGAGGAGCACTTCCGGGCCCCGGTGACGGTGTTCAACTATCCCCGGGCGATCAAACCGTTCTACATGCGCCTGAACGCGGACGGCCAGACCGTGGCGGCGATGGACCTGCTGGTGCCGGGCATCGGGGAGGTCATCGGCGGCTCGCAACGCGAGGAGCGGCTGGAGCCGTTGCTGGACAACCTGCGCTTCCACGGCCTCAAACCGGAGGACTACGCCTGGTACGTGGACCTGCGCCGGTACGGCACGGTGCCGCACGCCGGGTTCGGGCTGGGCTTCGAGCGGTTGCTGATGTTTCTGACCGGCGTGGGCAACATCCGGGACGTAATTCCCTTTGCCCGTACGCCGGGCCACGCGGAGTTTTAAACCCTGGACCGCCTCGTTCCCATGCCGTGAAAACACTGGAGCAACTCCTGGCCAACAACCGGGCCTGGGCGGGCCAAATGCGGGCGCGGCAGCCGGACTTTTTCGCGCGCCTGGCCCGCCAGCAGCAGCCGGATTACCTGTGGATCGGCTGCGCCGACAGCCGGGTGCCGGCCAACGAGATTGTGGGGCTGCTGCCCGGAGAACTCTTCGTGCACCGCAACATTGCGAACGTGGTAGTGCCGACGGACCTGAACGTGCTTTCCGTGCTCCAGTTCGCCGTCGAGCTCCTGCGCGTCAAGCACGTGATCGTGTGCGGGCATTACGGCTGCAGCGGGGTGCGCGCGGCGCTGCGCGGGGAACGGGTGGGGCTGGCGGATTTGTGGTTGCGCCACATCCAGGAGGTGCGCGCCAAACACCAGGCCGCCCTGGCGGCCCTGCCGGATGAGGAATCGCGGTTCCGCCGCTTGTGCGAGTTGAACGTGATCGAGCAGGTCGGCCAGGTGGTCCAGACCCCGGTGGTGACCGATGCCTGGGCGCGCGGTCAGCCCTTGAGCGTGCACGGATGGATTTACGGGATCGAGGACGGCTTGCTCCGGGACCTGGGGGTCTCGCGCAGCGGCCCCCAGACGCCCTAGCCTGCGGACGGCAGCGAATGGAGCGCACCGGCCGGAGCGACGCGGGGTGGGGTGGAGCGGACCGGAATGCGGCTACGCCGGGCGGCGCAAACCGGGTTATTTGCGGGGCTGGGAAATGACCACGAACCAGGCGTCGCCGAATTTTTCCTTCGAGTCACCGGCCAGCACGGCCAGTTCGCCCTGGCGCAGGGCCTGGAGGGATTGGCGGACGGTTTTGGCGAGCTTGCCCTCGCCGAAGAGTTTGATCTCGAGCGTGAAGTCATCCACCAGTTTGAACTCCAGCTCGCATTTCTCGCTCATGCGCACGCGGGGTGTCTCTCCGGGGGTCACCAGGACATCCAGGGATTTGACCAGGTAGTAATTTTGCCACTTGAAGACGCGGCTCAGGCGCTCGCGGATGGCGGGCTCCACGTCGGTGCACTTGCCGTCGCCGGGTTTGGGATCGTTGGTGCCCCAGATAAGCTGGCTGCGCAGTTTCAGCCCCATGCCCAGCGCGGGCGCGGGTGCCAGACAGACGAGCAGGCAGGCGACCAGCCACCAAGCGGCCGGACGGGGCGACACAGGAAACACGCGGCTCATGGGACTCGAGGTTGGCTCGGGCAGCTCGGGGTGGCGATTCAATGGGCGTTGACCCACACCACGGTCATTTGCTCGGTATCGGAACGGAAGGTGAACGTGCCCAGGTCGTCGGCGGGGGTTTCGATTTCGGGCGCGCGGGCCGTGGCGCTGGGGAGCGACGCCAGGCGGGGGAACAGCCACAAGCCCAGACAGACCAGGACGGCTGCCGCCGGCGCCAGCCAGGCCAGCCAGCGGCGCCAGTCGCGGGCGGGCTGCGGGAGAACCGGCATGGCCGTCCCGCGCGGCGTCAGGTGCCGGGCAATCTGGGCCCAGTAGAATTCGCGGGTCTCGGGTACGGAACGGAGGGTCTCGCCCGCCGCCAGCCACTGGCGGGCGAGCTGGAGTTCGCGCGCCAGGGCGGCGGCATCCGGGTCGCGTTCGACCAGACGCCGGACCTCCCGCGCGTCGGCCGCCGGCAGTTCGCCGTCCAGCCACGCCTGCAATTTCAGTTGGGTTTCGCGCGTCATGGTTTGCGTGTTTCTTTCAGGTCGGCCAGCAACGCCGCCAGTCGCCGCCGCGCGTAAAAGAGGCGCGACATGATGGTGCCGATCGAGCAGCCCATCCGCTTTGCGCATTCCTTGTATTCCAGGCCCTCAAATTCATGCAAGATCAAGACCGTGCGGTGGGCCTGGGAGAGCTGCGCCAGCCCGGCCTCGATCCGGGCCCGCAATTCGGCGCGCTCCAGGCCGGCGAGCATGTCCACCTGGGTCGGCGGCAGGAGGCGTTCCACGCCACCGCTTTCCTCGGCCAACTGTTCGATGGATTCGGCATGCAGTCGCTTGTTCCGCCGCATCGCGTCCAGGCAGATGTTGATCACGATCCGGGTGATCCAGGTGGCGAAGCTGGATTCGCCCTGGAACTGCTCCAGCCGCTGCCACGCCTTGATCCACGCTTCCTGGGAAAGCTCCAGGGCCTCGGTCTCGTTCCGCATCATGCTGAACGCCCGGGAATAGACCTTGTCCCGATGCCGGAACACCAGCTCCTCAAACGCCTGCGTGTCGCCCTCCTGCGCCTGGCGCACCAGGGACTCGTCGCTGGCGTCGGAGTACGCGCTCGCGTGCGACATCGTTTTCGACGGGCGGTCGGCGGCGGGCATTCAAGCCGGGCTACAGCCGGCCCTTGGTGCTGGGTACCTCGCCCGCGATGCGCGGATCGCGCCGGCAGGCGGCGTCACAAGCCCGGGCAAAGGCTTTGAACAGGGCCTCGACAATGTGGTGGGGCTCGTCGCCGTACAGCAACTCCAGGTGGAGATTGCAGCGGGCCTCGTTGGCGAAGGCCTGGAAAAACTCCCGTGCCAACCCGAACCGGAACGCCGTGGCGGCGTCCTGCTGGCGTTCCGCCTTCAAGACCCGGTAGGCCAGCCGGTCCAGCCCGCGCCAGACCAGGTAGGGGCGGCCGCTGAAATCCACCACGCAGCGGGCCAGGCATTCATCCATGGGCACGTAGGCCTCGCCGGTGAAGGGGTTGCGCGGATCAAAGCCCGTCCCGTAGCGCCGGATGCCGGCCTTGTCGCCCAGGGCTTCCCGGTAGGCCTGCCCCAGGACCAGGCCGCAGTCTTCGACCGTGTGATGGGCGTCCACCGCGAGGTCGCCGCGACATTTCAGGGCCAGGTCCACCACCGCGTGCCGGGCAAACAGGCTCAACATATGGTCGAAAAACGGGATGCCGGTGGCGATGCGGCCCCGGCCCCGGCCGTCCAGGTTGAGCTCCACCCGGATGCGGGTCTCTTTGGTCTCGCGCCGGACTCGAGCGCGTCGTGCCTGCATGGCGCTCCATTAAACGCGGCCGGGGCGGGAAAACAAAGTCCAAAGCGCACAGGGAGTGACGGGTCGGCGCGGAATGCCGCGGGATGATGCGACACGGCACCGGAGGGGTGAACAATCATGCCGGAGGGCGGTGGCGCCGCGGCCGCGTGGTCCGGGATTTTTTACCCAAAAAACCTTTTGACGTGTGGGCGCTCGGCGCGTACCTAATTTTTCAACTAACCCGAGTCACCACATGAAAAACGCACTCCCTGTCTCCCGACTCCTGGTCGGGCTTTCCCTGGCCGGAGTCACCCTGGCGCAAACCGGTCCGTTCGATCCCGAGCAATGGCCGGCCACCATCAACCCCAACCTCCCGGTGCACTACGTGGTCACCGACGGCGGTCTCGAACCGCCCAGTGCCTTCTGGGACAACTCCGCCCTGAGCATCCTCAGCGGCGGCGACCAGGTCACCGAAGACATCACCATCGGGGGCCACACCGGCAAAAAGGTGACCGGCAATTTCCTCAACATCGCCGACTTTCAGTTCCAGACCTGGGCCGACTACGACACCATTGACATCCTGGTCCAGGCCTACGGCGACGCCGCGCTGTTCAACGACCAGGGCAACCCGCGCAACTTCGTTTTCCTCACTGGCACGCTGCCCGAGCTGAACTTTCCCGTGGGCGGCCAGGTGCCGGTGGAAGCCAAAAACAAGCGCTGGAACTGGATTCTGTTCCGCATCGCCAACGGGACCCGCGCCTCGGACGGCACGCGGTTCGTGGGCTCGATCCCGGCCAATGCCCAGGGCGCCTTCCAGTACGGCGGCGTCAACGGCGGCACCATCCGCTTCGAGGGCGTGCCGGGCCTGATCGTACGCGTAATCGCCTTCGGGCCGCAGGGGGCCTTCGGTGAGCCGGAGGCCATCAACCAGTTCCTGCCTCCCGAGACCTGCGATCCGGAGCCCAACACCAACCTCGCCAGCCTGGACGTGGCCGCCGGCACCGCCGACCACCTCGAGGTCCTCAACCGCGGCGACCAGACGGTCGAGTTCCTCGATGCCGTGGGCCCCACCGGCGACCAGCGCCGCGCCGTGCGCCCGCTGGGCACCTTCCTGAACTTCGGCATCACCGACAACTACCTCGGCCTGCCCTGCAACGACCCGCGCACGGTGAAGGTGTGCGTGGACTTTTACGACGACCCGGCCTTTGCCGGCCTGAACGTGCGCTTCGGCCCGGAGGCCTACGCCACGGACGACAAAGGCGGCATCGCCTTCTACCCGCCCGAGAAGCGGCACGTTTTGCAGGGCACCGGCCAGTGGATACGCCGCTCGTGGACCGTGCCCGCGGTGAACCTCTTCGGCGTCAATGCCACGCCTACCCACACCGCCGGACCGCGGTTCGTCTCGGAAAACGGGCAGGTGGCCGTCTCGCGCTTCCAAATCGCCGTGCTGCGGGTCGGCGACCATCCCCTGGCCGGTCAGGACCCGCTGGCCGACTGCTTCGAGGACCCGAACGTTTGCACCGACCTTTACGGCAACTACGCCGAACTGGACCTGGCCCGCGACATCCGCGACGGCCTGGACGTGGGCACCAGCGGCGGCGACCAGAACATGATCGTCGAAGAAGCCGGCCCGCCCGGCGACCGCCGCCTGGCCGTGCGCCCGGCGCACGATGACGGCTCGCCCGGCTTTGCCCACCAGTACCTGAACTTCGCCATCACCGGCGAAAAGCTCGGGCCCAGCTCCCAGCCGCCGGCCCACCTGGCCATCTGCATCACCTATTATGACGACCCGGCCCTGGCCGGCACGGCGATCAAGCCCGAGGTGTACAAGACCGAGGTCAACGGCGTGGAGACCTTCGGCTTCACGCCCGACAGCTACTTCGTGACCCTCGAAGGTTCGGGCGAATGGAAGACAGCGTACTGGGAAATCCAGAACGTGAAGTTCACCGGCGTGAACCAGGGGCCCCAGGCCGCCGCGCGCTTCACCACCCGCAACGCCGGCGACGTGCGCGCCAAGATCGCCGTCACCCGCGTCCGCTACGGCGTCATCCGCCCCTGCGGCCCGCTGGCCGGCGTCAACCCGCTCGCGGACTGCAAGCCGGTGACCGACGTGACCCTGGCCATCGAACGGGTGGGAGACAACCTCCGCCTGAGCTGGCCGGCAGCGGCGACCGGGTTTGTCATCCAGGCCACGCCCACGCTGGTGCCGGCGGCCTGGAGCGTGGTCGAGGCCACGATCGAGGTGCAGGGCGACCGGCAGGTGGCCACCCTGCCCATCGGCACCGAGACGCGGTTCTTCCGGCTCGCTCAGTAACCGGCCTTCCCCTGAGGGCGGCCGGCGGTGCGGACACCGTCGGCCGCCCGTCCACCGGCATGAAGGGTTCCCTCCCTCAGCCCGAGCGGCGCGGGGTAGTCGCCTTCACCCTCATCGAGCTGCTGGTGGTGATCGCCATCATCGCGATCCTGGCGGGGATGCTTTTGCCCCTGCTGGGCCGGGCCAAGGAAAACGCCCGGCGGATGCACTGCACGAACAACCTGCGCCAGATCGGCCTGGGCATCATGATGTACCGCCAGGACAATCTGGACCGCCCGCCGTTGTACCTGGTCAACCCCACCAACAAGACCTTCGGCTACCCCGGCGGCAACCGGCCTTACCTCGAGCAGGGCTACGTCGAGAACACCAACAGCTTTATCTGCCTATCGGACCGCACCCGCGGGCGCATCCCGATTGACCTGGGCTGGGAATACTTCGGCGAGTTCACCACCAGCTACGCCTACCACATGGGGCCGTGGCAGCAGACCACGCCCGAAGGCAAAAAGTGGCTCGAGGACCAGCTTGCCCGCTGGGGCACCCGCTTCATCGTGGCGGCCTGTCCCTGGCATCGGCACCTGTTCAGCGGCTGGACCGAGGGGTGCTACGACCCGCAAAAAAGCTTCAGCAAAAAGACCAACATCAAGGACCTCTGCCTCCGCCACGACGGTGCGGCCAACAGCTTCATCTGGCCGGCCACCAACTGGGAGGAAGAACCCTACATCCGCACGCGCTGAAGCCCGTTTCGCTCACGCCCCCTTCCGGTAACCGGCGTGGAGGGTGGCGCGGCCCCGGGCGCGGAACTCCTCCTCGAAATCGGTCGGCACTGCCAGCAGTTCCGGCGGCGTGGGCACCGCCTCGAACCCGGCAGCAACGGCGAACACCTCGAGCATCTGTGCAAAGTAATCGGCATCGTCCGTGCGCAGCCACACGGCACCGCCAGGTTCGAGCACGCGCGCCAGGTCCGCCACGAAACCGGGCTGGATGAGCCGGCGGGCGCGGTGCTTCTTCTTGGGCCACGGGTCGGGGAAGTAAATGTGCGCGGCGGCCAGCGATGCCGACGGCAGGAGGTAACGCACCAGGTAGGGGATATCCACCCGCAGCGCGCGGAGGTTGGCGAGGCCCAGCCGCGGCGCCTTGCGGTCGAGCTTGCGGATGCGCCCCATCAGCCGTTCGACGCCCAGGAAGTTGCGCTCGGGGTGCCGTGGCGCGTATCGGAGCAGAAAGCCTCCGTCGCCGCAGCCCAGGTCCACCTCCAGCGGTGCCGGCCGGCCAAAGAGCGCCGCCAGGTCCAGCGGTTCGAGCACCGAGGTCAGCCGCGCCAACACCGGACCGACCTGGACAAACGGGGCGGGCATCGGCGGCGCGCCCGCCCTGGCCGGGGGCCCGGACGCCGGTACAGGCAGGGAAGCGCGGGTGCTTTCCGGCGTGAGGTTCACGCGTCCTGGTGCGCGGGCAGGAACAACGCCAGGGAAGCCGTGTAGCCGTGCAGGAAGTTGCGGTTCCCCACCGGCCCGATCTCGCCGTTGCAGAAAAAGCCGGTCAGGGCCAGCGGTCCCAGGTACTGCTGCGTCATCCGGGCGTCATGGTCCGGCACTCCAAACAAGCGCCGGCCACGGCCGTTGCACACGCACAGGCAGGCGCCGTAAATCTCGCGCCCGGCCACCTGTTTGCGGGCGCGGCGCAGCAACGCGGCCATGTCCTCGGTGGCCGCCGCCGCGTCCCGACACTGAAACTGCAGGGCCTGGCCCGCGCGCGGCCGGGCGCCCACGGCGAGCACGCCCGAGGCGGGATCGCCGCCGAGCAGATTGCGGATGAGAAAATCGCCGCGGTGGTACTCTTCCTGGTACTCGTTGACCACAAACCCCACCAGGATGTTGTTCTGGGCGCGGCGCTGCTCCTCCGCGGGCAACTGGTTGAACGTCTCCACCAGCACCTGGTAGGCGGGCTGGTTGCCGATTTGCACGATCAGGTTGCCGTCCGCTTTGGTGATCGTCCACGGCTCGCCGATGGGCGTGCAGCCCTGCGAAACGATCGTGGCCAGCTCGACCTCGCCCCCCAGGGCCACGGCCACCGCGCCCTCCGGGTGCACCACGCCGTTGAGATAGACCTGGGTGCTCTGCGCGCGCAGTTCGCCGCTGGCCAACCCGCCGGCCAGGGCCACGCCGGGGTAGGCCTCGTTCCAGGCCTCGACCCAGCTTTCGCAATCCAGGTGAAACGGGTCGGCAAACGTCAGCCAGCCCCGACACTCCGCCGGCCCGACCCCGGTGTGGTGATGCCAGTACCCCGGTCCGTTGGCCTCCTCGACCTCGGCCTGGGTCAGGTACGTCGCCTGCAACCGCGCCCCCGGCAGGTGGTACAAGCCCAGCGCCAGGCCGCCCTGGCGCTCGTGCTCCCGTTCCCCGGCAATCACGCTGGTGCTCGAACACCCCGCCACCAGGCCCACCTGGCCGTGCACCTGGACGATCTCCTGAATGTCCGCCGCCCGGTCGAACAAGGACGGGGTCAGAAACAACAGCGCCAGATTGGGCCGCGCCGGGGCCAGGTGCCCGCGCAATTCCTGCACCCAGGCTTGAAACCGGGCTTCGTCGTAGGCACCTTCCCAGTAACCGCAAACGGCGTGTTTGGTGACCATGTTGCTCACGTGCCCAAGCTACGAGGTAGGCCAGCAAAAGCAATCCGAACCCCGCAAATCTTCTTCGGCCAAGAGCCCGCTTTTTTACCGCACACCGCAGCGGGCGACGCCGGGCTCACGGGCGACCAAGGCCCAACCGGCGTTCGACGGCGGCCCCTTGCACGTCCGTCCCGGGCAGCGAGCCCGCCCCACGGCAAGCCCGCCCCGTCCTTGCTTCGCGGGTGCGCACCGGTATCTTTTCCACGAACTCCGGAGGGGCGGAGGCTCGCTCCCGGTTCGCCGGGGGAGGAAAGTCCGAGCACCACAGGGCGCGATGCCGCGTAACCCCGGGCTGCGGCCCGGGAATACACGCGGGCGGCCGGGTCGCGAGGCCCGGCCGACGGACAGTGCCACAGAAAACAAACCGCCGGCCGCCCAGCGGGGCGGTCGGCAAGGGTGAAAAGGTGGGGTAAGAGCCCACCGCCCGGCGCGCGAGCGCCGGGGCACGGAAAACCCCATCGGGTGCAAGGCCAAATAGGGGATCCAGAGCGTGGCCCGCGCCGCGCGCCGCCAACGCGGCGCAGATCCCGGGTAAGGCCGCTCAGAGAAATGAGCCTCTCCCCCGCCTTTGGGCGGGGCAGACAGAACTCGGCTTACAGCCCCTCCGGAGTTCGCTTCCCGCTTTGGTTGCAGGCGCCCCCGTACGACCGGCTCCCTGACCACGTCAAAGCCCCCATCCCACGCAATGACCTGCGTCAGAAGTCACTTCCCCGGATGACTGAAACGGGAAACAGTCCCGCGCTCTGAAGGAATCGGCGGGCGCGACCCGGCCGGGCGGTGGCATCATCGCAGCGGCACCCTACCCGCCCTTCGGCTGGGCCGCGCTGCCGCGCGGCCGTCTGTCGCCGCCGGCCGACTGCGGTGCGCCACCGCATCACGACCACCCGGGCGCACAGCGACGCAGGCTAGCCCTTGACGGAAACCCACCCCGGCGGGCCCTGGCCTCGCTGTTGGTGTACCGGACCTGTAACAGCGCCCTACGCCGGGACATACTGAGGGCCAGTTTCCGCTCCCACATCCGGCGAACGGCCGGCGTCGGTTGCGACACCGCGTGCAGGCTTGGAAGGGCGGGACTGGGGGATTGCCAGCGGGGATTTCATCGAGCAGGGTGCGGACAAGGTGTCCGGCCATGACCGGGGCACGGTGAGGCCCTGCACGCCGGGGCACACAGTTTGGCAACTTCCACCGCGTGGTGTTCAACCGCAACGGTCCGGGCCGGCGTCCTGCCTCGGATTGACCCCGCCCCGGGAAACCGGTAGGCAGGGGGCGGATGACTGACACTGTCGCGTTCACCGGCCGCATCGAGTTTGCCCCGAGCTTTGCCCCGCGTCCCGGCATCAGCCATGTGCTGTTTGATTTCGACGGCACCTTGTCGTTGATTCGCCAGGGCTGGCCGGAGGTGATGGTGCCGTTGTTTGCCGAACTGCTGCCGCCCCTGCCCGGCGAGCCCGAAGCCGAGCGCCGCCGCCTGGCCTTCGAGGACATCATGCGGCTCAACGGCAAGCAGACCATTTACCAGATGATCCAACTGGCCGAGCGCATCCGCGAACGCGGCGGCACGCCCGGCGACCCCCTCGAATACAAACGCGAGTACCTCCGCCGGCTGGACGCGCGCATCGCCGACCGCAAGGCCGACCTGAGCCGGGGCACGTTGCGGCCGGACGACCTGCTGGTCTTCGGCGCCCGTGCGTTGCTGGAGGAACTGACCCGCCGCGGACTGCACCTGTACCTGGCCAGCGGCACGGACGAGGTGTACGTGCGCGAGGAGGCGGCTTTGCTGGACCTGACCCGCTACTTCGGCCGGCACATTTACGGCGCGTTGGACGACTACAAGCAGTTTTCCAAGAAGCTGGTCATCGAGCGCATCCTGCGGGAAAACGGCATCCCCGGCGCCGCGCTCCTGTCTTTTGGCGACGGCTACGTGGAAATCCAGAACACCAAGGAGGTCGGCGGCCTGGCGGTGGCGGTGGCCAGTGATGAAGCCCACAACGGCTCCGGCCGCATGGACGAATGGAAACGCCAGCGCCTGCTGGGCGTGGGCGCGGACGTGGTCATCCCGGATTATCGCGACGCCCCGGTCCTGCTGCGGGTCCTGCTGGGCGAGGCCCCAAGGCCCGCCGCGCGGGAGTCTGCCGTTGACGCCCCGCCGACCCCGCTCGCACACTGACCCGGCCGGTGCGCCGGTTCAGGCGCGTTTGAACCCCGGCCTCGCACGGACACCATGAATCTGGACGCACTCTATTCCGAACTCACCCTCAAGACCAACGCCAAGCTGGCCCTGGTGGTCCTTGACGGCCTCGGCGACGTGGCCACCAACGCCCAGGGCCGGCTCACGCCACTCGAGGCGGCCCGCACGCCCCATCTCGACGCCCTGGTGGCGGCGGGTTGCGCGCAGGGCCGGATGATCCCCGTGGCGCCCGGCATCACCCCCGGCAGCGGGCCGGGCCACCTGGCGTTGTTCGGCTACGATCCCCTCGAGTACCAGGTCGGCCGCGGTGTCATTGAAGCCCTGGGTCTGGGCGTGGACCTGCGGGCCGGTGACGTGGCGGCGCGCGCGAACTTCTGCACCTTGGACGCCAAGGGCATCGTCACCGACCGCCGGGCCGGGCGCATTGACACGCCGGTGTGCGAGCGGCTCTGCGCGCGGCTGGCCCGGCAGATCACCCGGGTTGGCGACGCCGAGGTCCTCATCCGCCCGGGCAAGGGGCACCGCTTCGTGGTGGTTTTCCGGGGCCAGGGGTTGGAGGGTCCGTTGACCGACGCCGACCCGCACCGCGAGGGCCTGCCGGTCCCGGCGGCCAAGCCGGTGTCCGCGCGGTCCGCCAAGCAAAAGAAAACCGCGGCGCTGGTGGCCGAGTTTTACCGCCAGGCCCTGCCGTTACTGGCCGGGGAGGCACCGGCCAACGGCTTCCTGTTACGCGGCATTGCCCATCAACCGGCCATTCCCAGCTTCCAGGAACGCTACCAGCTTCGCGCTGCCTGCCTGGCCGTGTACCCGATGTACAAGGGCCTGGCCCAACTGGTGGGCATGACCACGCTCGAAGGGCCGCAGACCATCGCCGAACAGTTCGAACGCTACCTGGTCGAGTACGAGCGCTACGACTTCTTCTTCATCCACTACAAGTACACGGACATGCACGGCGAGGACGGCAACTTCGACGCCAAGCGGCGCGCCATCGAGGAGTTCGACGCCGCCCTGCCCATCCTGCTGCGCAAAAAGCCGGACGTGCTGGCCATCACCGGCGACCACTCGACCCCGTGCGTGGTCAAGGGCCACTCGTGGCACCCGCAACCGGTGCTGCTGCACTCGCCCTACAGCGGCACGGACAAGCTGGAGCGGTTCACCGAGACCGGCGCCAACCTTGGCTCGCTGGGCATCTTCGAGGCCAAGTACCTCATTCGCCTCATGCAGGCCAACGCCCGCATGTTCGACAAGTTCGGCGCCTGAGGGGGGAACCGCCAAGACGCCAAAACGCCAAGAAGGTGAAAGAGCCGGGGTTAAAACTCGACCAGACGGCCCACGCCGTGATCGGGGCCGCCATCGAGGTCCATCGGATGCTGGGGCCGGGATATCTGGAGTCAGTCTATGAAGAAGCGCTCGCGATCGAGTTGGGCTTGCGCGGCATCGGCTTCCGTCGGCAGGTCCCCGTGACGGTCAGCTACAAAGGCCGGGAGGTGGGAACGGCCCGTCTGGATTTCCTCGTGGAAGAAATCCTGGTCGTGGAGCTGAAGGCCGTGGACGACCTGGCGCCGATTCACCTGGCCCAGGTCCTTTCGTACCTGAAGGCCACAAGTCTTCCCCTGGCTTTGCTCATCAACTTCAACGTGCCGGTCCTGCGCGACGGCATCAAACGCATCATCCTCTCCTGACCTTGGCGTCCTCTGCGCCTTGGCGGTTGAACCCGATGAAAGCCGTCATCCTCGCCGCGGGCAGGGGCACCCGCATGAAGGAACTCACGCAGGCCCTGCCCAAGCCGATGCTGCCCGTGCAGGGCCGGCCCATCCTCGAACACATCCTCGCCGGCTTGCGGGACGCCGGCCTGCGCGAAGCCTGCATCGTCACCGGCTGGCGGGGCGATACCATCCGGGAGCATTTTGGCGACGGCACCCGCCTGGGGATGCGCTTGTGCTACGCCGAGCAAACCGTCCCGGACGGCACCGGCAGGGCTGCGGAGCCCGCGCGGGCGTTTGTCGGCGCCGAACCGTTTCTGCTTTCCTACGGCGACATCCTGGTGCGGCCCGAGACCTACGGGCAAATGTTGCGGCGTTGGGCGGAAGGTCCCTTCAGCGGGCTGCTCACCGTGACGGCGGGCGAGGACGTGACCAAGGGCGCGATCAACTTCTTCGACGACCAGTTCTGCCTGCGCAAGCTGCTCGAAAAACCCACCCCGGCCCAGCTCGAGGCCCTGCGCGCCGAGGGCTGGCTCAAGCCGGGCGCGCCCGCCTGGTACAACGCCGGCATCTACATCTTCCGGCCGGTGCTCTTCGAGTTCACCGCCCGCCTGGAAAAGTCGCCCCGCGGCGAGTACGAGCTGACCGACGCCATCACCGCGATGGTCGCCGCCGGCCACCGCATTGCCGGTCTGCCCATCGAGGGCCGTTGGGTGGACGTGCGCGATCCGGCCGTGCTGGCCGCGCTCGAACGCGGCGCGCTTTAGCCCAGCCCCGGAACTCACCGCCCACTCCATGTTGACCCACGAATTGCTTCCCGCCCGCGACCCCGCCTCCCGGCGCCTGCTGGTGGTTTTGCACGGCCTGGGCGACAGCCTGGAGGGCTACCGCTGGATGCCTGGAGAATTGCGCCTGCCCTGGCTGAATTACCTCCTGGTCAACGCGCCGGACGAGTACTTCGGCGGCTACTCCTGGTACGACATCTACGGCAACCCCGCCCCCGGCATTGTCCGCAGCCGGCGGCTGTTGACCGAGTTGCTGGACGCGCTGCCGTCCCGCGGCTTTCCGGCCGCGCAGACCGCGTTGTTCGGCTTTTCGCAGGGCTGCCTGATGGTGCTCGAAACCGGTCTGCGCTACCCGCACCGGCTGGCCGGGATCATCGGCGTGAGCGGCTACCTGCAGGACGTGGCGACGCTGTTGCAGGAACTTTCCCCCGTGACCCGCGAGCAGCGCATCCTCATGACCCACGGCCACCAGGACCCGCTCATCCCGATCGCGCCGGTCCGCAGACAGGCCGAGCTGCTGCGCCAGGCCGGGCTCTCACTGGAATGGCGCGAGTTCGACAAGGCCCACACCATCGCCGGCGAGGAGGAGCTGGCAGTCATCCGGGACTTCCTGGAGGCGTGCTTCAACCGACCGGCTTGAGTCGGGGCCTGTGCTTGGTGGAGGAGGAAAGCGGACAGGCGGACAAGTTCTGCCTGCTCAGATGCCGGACACGAGAGCCAGCCAATTGAGCAGCCCCCCGGCCCTCGACCTCCGACTGGGGGTGCAGGCCTTTGGCCTGCGTGTGTGGTGCGGGCCTCTGGCCTGCAAGCTGGTGGTGCAGGCGTCTCGCCTGCAGTCTGGCAGCCGGGACGGCTGCACCACAACAAGGTGGCGCCGGCCTCCGGCCTGCAATCCGCTGGCCCGCCGCGGCCGCCTGCGGTAAGCATCGGGCGTGAAG
>JBBIJZ010000017.1:25686-48431 GCA_037445715.1 Verrucomicrobiales bacterium
TCGACCACGACCGCCGGATGCGGACCTTCGGCTTCTATCGCAAAGCGCAGCAGGTGGCAGAGGCGCTGGACGCGGACACGCGCGCGTTGCTGACCGCCTACGCCGAGGGCGTCAATGCCTGGTTCGCCCGGCATCCCCGGGACCGGCGGGAACTCTTCGCCCGGTTCGACCTCGCGCCGGAGCCGTGGACGCCGGCCGATTGCCTCGCGGTGTGGTGGCACTTGGGCCAGTTCTTCGCCACGGACGGCACCCGCGAACTGCTGCAATACCGGAACCTGACCGGGCCGCCCCGCGACCGCCCGGCCCGCCCCGGTACGGCCGGCGGCGACCGCCCCCCGCCGCCCACCTTCTCGCTCGCGTGGCTGGACGACGCGGCCGCGGTGGTTCGCCGCGAGGACGTGTCGGACGCCTGGCTCGCGCAGGTGCGCGCGTTTTTTCAACAGCACGGCTGGCGCGACGCGGCCCCGGGCAGCGGGGAGGCGAACGGACCGCGTTTCAGTCATGCCTGGGTGGTGGGCGGGAAGAAGACCACCACCGGCGCGGCCGTGTTGGTGAGCGATCCCCAGACGCCGGTGCGTTTTCCCTCGCTGTGGCAGGAGTTCCACGTGTCCGGCGCAACCTTCAACGCGCGCGGCATCGGCGTGCCCGGCAGCCCGGGGCTGTTGATCGGCTGGAACGCCCACGTGGCCTGGGGCGCCACCGCCCTGGGGGCGGACCAGGCCGACCTGTTCCGGCTGCGCACCGACCCGGCCCGGCCGGACCAGTACTTTTTCGACGGCGCCTGGCGACCGATGACAGTACGGCGGGAGACCCTCCGCGTGCGGGGCGGCGACCCGGTCGAGCTGACGGTGCGCGAAACGCACTTCGGGCCGGTGGTCACGGCGTTTGCGTTTGCCGGGCCGCAGGACCCGGAAGTGGCGTTGAAGCGGGTACCGTTGTGCGTGACCAACCGGGAGACCATCCAGGCCCTCTTCGGCATGATGCGCGCCACCAACCTGGCCACGTTCACCCGCGCGCTGGCCGGCTGGGACTTTCCGTCGGTGCATCTGGTGTTCGGGGACCGGGCGGGGCGGATCGGCTACTGGCTGGGGGCCGCCATTCCGGTGCGGTCGGCGCGGGACGAGCACCGCGGCCGGGCGGCGGTGGACGGCAGTGCCTCGGCCTGGGACTGGCAGGGGTTTGTGCCGCACGCGTTGTTGCCCCACGTGCTGGACCCGGCGCGGGGCTGGCTGGCCAGCGCCAATCACCGGGCCATCGGCTCGTTCTACCCGGACGTACTGGGATTGAGCACCGGCAGCGCCGGCCACACCGTGCGGTCCTGGCGCTTGTACGAACGGTTGGAAGGGCCGGCCCGCTTCCGCCCGGAGGAGGTGCTGGCGGTGCATTTCGACGCGGTGAATCCGGCCCGCCGCGAAATCGTGCGGGCCGGGCTCCACATCCGCGACCGCCTCCGCCAGCCGCTTTCGGCGGAGGCCACGCGGGCGTTGGGGGTGTTGGAACCCTGGCTCCGCAACGGCGCGTCGGCGGACTGGCGCCAACCCGGCGCCGCGCTGGCGGCCGAGATCAGCACCTTTTTCCGCTTCGCCAACACCCCGCTGGCGTTCAAGCACGGCGGCGGCGAGTCCGGCCTGACGCATTTTCTGCGCGACCTGGCCCGGCGACTCGCGGCCGATCCCGCGGCGTCGCTGGACGAGGAGGAGCGCGCCTTCATTGACCAGGCCCTGGCAAACGCCTGGCGGACCGCCCGCGAACGGTTCGGGGAAGACCCGGCCCGCTGGAATGCCGCGGCGCAGGAGCGGTTTCAGCGTCAGCGGCTGGTCTGGATGGAAAGTTTGGACGGCCTCGGCCCGCTGGACCCGACGCTGCACCTGACCATGCCCGCGCTGGAATGCGTGGACGGCGGCACGATCAGGTCGCAGGCCGCCCAGTCCTACACGCAATACGTGCCCTTGGACGACGTGGACGCCGCCCTGAGCCTGTTGCCGCCGGGGCATTCAGATCGGCCGGAGGCGCCAGCACACCGCAGTACCTGGGAACTGTGGGCGCAGGGGCGATTGCACCCGGCCCCGCTGACGCGGCCGGCCGTCGAGCGTATCGCCGCCCGCCGCCAACGGCTGGATGCCTTCGCCGCGATTTCCGCCGATGCTGCCGGCGCAACCGGGACTGCGGTGCCTCCCGGCGGATTGACCCTGGCCCGGGAAGGCCATTGGCTGGTCATCCAGCGCGAAGGTCTGCCCGGCGGGCCGATCCGGATCAATTACCTCGAGGCCTATTGTCGGGCCGGGTCCACCGACGCGGACTGGGTGGCGCACACCCTCATCCCGCACACCAACGAACTGGTTCACCTGAGCGCCGACCGACGGGTCCTCAAATTGCGCGACACGCTGGCGGACGGTCTGGTGGTGGAGCACACCCTCACCGCCGGTGCCGACGAGGTGGACTTCCGCCTGGTGGCCCACAATCCCACCTCCCGCCGTTCGGAGGCGCATTGGGCGCAACCCTGCGTGCGGGTGGGGCCGTTCACCGGCTTCAGTGCGAACCTCAACGAGGGCGACTTGAACGACTACCTGCCCAAATGCTTCGTCTTCCTGGACGGTCGGCTGACCCGGATGCCCACGCCGGGCTGGGCCACCCGGGCCCGCTACACGCCCGGGCAGGTGTGGCGTCCGGCCCACGTGCCGCCCGGCGATGTGAACCCGCGTCCGGTCAACGCGCTCACGCCCTCGAACGGCTTGATCGGCTGCTTCAGCCGGGATGAGTCGCTGGTGCTGGCGCTGGCGTGGGAACCGTACCAGGAACTCTTTCAGGGGGTCGCCCGCTGCCTGCACTCGGACTTCCGGCTCGGGGGATTGGCGCCGGGCGCGACCCGGCACATCCGCGGCAAGCTGTACCTGGTGCCCCCCGACATCCCGGCGCTGCTGCGGCGCTACGAGCGGGACTTTCCCGAGCACCAGGCGGCGAGCCGCGGGGAGAACCGTTAACCGGCCGGGCGGGGCCGTTTTCTGGCCGGAGGTTGCCCTGGGTCTCCGGGCCTCGGAGCAGTGCCATCCGGCCCACCGGGGCAATCCCGCGCATGAACACCGCCCTCAGTACGGATGCCCCCGCCGGTCGCCCGCGATCCCATCTGTTTGTGAGCCGCCTCCGGCCACCGCCACCCGGGCCGTGTTTCAGACCGCCCGGCCTGTTGGATTTAAGGGTAACCCACCCCTCGAATCCCCCGTTGACCGGCACCGCCGCTGGGGAAATCGGCGATAACGCGGGTGCGGAGGCCCGTGCTGCCAACCCCGGCCATAACTGGAGCGGCACTCCCATGACGGGGCTTTCCCGGTTCGCCGTTGCGCCGGGGTCCGGGGCCGGGTTAGATGCCCGCATGTTTTCGCACATCGTGATTTTCTGGACCAAGCCGGAGGTGCCGGACGCGGTCGAGCAACTCCTGGCCGGGATGGAGCGGTATTTGCGGCCGATCCCGGGGGTGCTGAGTTTCCACGCCGGACGCATGGTGCCCAGTCACCGGCCGGTGGTGGACCAGACCTACCAGGTGGGGTTGAACCTCGTTTTTCCGGACAAGGCCGCCCAGGACGCCTACCAGGTGCATCCGCTGCACGTCGAGTTTGTCGAGAAGGTCTTCAAACGCGTTTGCGACCGCGTGGTGGTGTACGACTTCGCGTAGCCGCGGAGCCTCCGTCGCCGACGGGAAAGCGGGGGCCGCCGCAGCGGCGGGGAATTGCCGGAGCGGGCGTCGGCCCGGTTCAACGGCCGACCAGGCGCTTGAACTCGGGCAGTTCGCGCAGGGTCAGGAAGCGCGGGTCGCCGGCGGCCAGGGTGGTCAGGTTCGAGGCGCCGGGGTTGGCGGCGCGGCGGCGCTGGTCCAGTTGCAGGGCGACGCCGAGGCTTTGGAGGGCCTCGGATTGTTTGCCCTGGGCGGCCTGGGCGCCGGCCAGGTCGTACCAGATTTCCGGGCTTTCGGGCAGGAGCTTGAGCAGGCGCTGGAGGGCGGGTTCGGCGCGGGCGTAGAGGCCGATCTGGACGTAGGCGTTGGCGATGGACAACAGCGGGCCGGCGTCGGTGTTGGTGCGGGTGACCCACTCGTCGAGGATGGCGTAGGCCGCGTTGGTGCGGCCGGTCTGCACGTAGGCGGCCACGAGGTCAAAGGCGGTCTTGAGGTCGGCGCGGTTGCTGGCGTAACGGGCCTCCAGGGTGCTCAACTGGCTTTCGGCCTGCAGCTGCGCCTGCTGGGCGGTCTTCCAGCCGCGGACCTGGTCCACAATGCTGCGGGCAAAGTCGCTTTCGGGGTCGAACTTCTGGAGCGTTTGGGCCACGCGCAGGGCGTCGTCCATGCGGTTGAGCAGGGCCAGGAGCTGGATGTAGCGGGTGACGGTCTCGGGGCTGTACGGGCAGAAGGCGAAGGCCTGCTTGAAGGCGAAGTCGGACTCGCGGGCCATGCGCTCGCGCTCGACGGCATTGGTGGTGGTGGTGAAGCGCCAGTAGTACAGGCCGGCGATCGAGTTGCGCAGCTTCGAGAAGGCCTTCTGGCCATCGTTGTCGCGCACAAATTTCACGTCGCCCCGGTAGCCGCGCAGGTCCCCGCGCAGGTAGGCGCGCTCGACAAAGTCGCAGATGTCCGCCACCGGGGTGTCGTAGTCAATCCAGTCCCCGCACAGCCGGGCCGCGTAGCGCCGCCAGAACTGGTGGTCGCGCTCGACCATCTCCCGGGTGATCTCGGCCACGGGCTGGCGGTTGATCTTCATGATGATCCCGAACGGCGTCAGGTACGGATACATCCAGTCCAGCGGGAAGCTTTCCTCGACGAAGAACTCGTGGTCGGGGTTTTGGTCGAAGATGACCTTGGTGAGCAGGCCGTTGATGGCCATGACGGCGGTCTGGCCGGCCACCTGCACGCGGCCGTCGGGGGAGATGTTCAGGACCTCGCCGGGGCGGACCAGCTTGGGCTCGTTGGGGAACTGCTGGTCGTGGAAGTACCGCATCTGGACGTCGGCGATGTAGTTGGTGAAGGCCCAGTTCAGGTCCAGCGGGCTGGGCGTGCGGATTTCCTTGGGCGGGTACACGCCCGCGGCGCGGCGGCGGGCCTCGACGCGCGCGCCCCACCGCAGCAGGGCGTCATCCAACGGGCGCACCACGTTGGTGAAACTGCCCACGAAGCGGGACAGGGCGGTGGACTTGTACGGCTCGCCGCGCAGGCGGCGGTCGGCCTGTTCCTTGCCCAGCAGGAAATTCTCGATGGCCATGACCAGGTCGCGCAAAAACGGCGGGTCCACCTGGGCGCTGCGGTTGTAGTGGGCGCGGATGTAGTTGAGGTAGGTGCCGTCGGCCAGGGCGTTCTGGGTGATGATGTACACGTCCCGCCGGTCGAAGGCCGGATCGCGGCGGTGCTGCGGCTTGATGAAGCTCTCGGCAAAGATCATGTAGGTGGGGTTGAACCGCCCCGGGTCGGTCCCTCCGAAGAGGATCGCGTCGCGCGTCATCGAGGGGTACAGCTCGAAGGGCGGCTCGAACATGTCGTGCCCGAACCAGAATCCGAACAGGTGCCCGCGCTGCTCGTTCTCGGCCCAGTGCGCGCTGATCGGGTACACCGGCATCAGGGCGAACAGGCCGACCAACGTGGCGGGCCGGAGCCGTTCGCGGTTCAGCAGCACCAGGGCCACAAAGGCCAGCAGCAGCACCAGCACAAACAGCCGCCCGTACACGGCCCAGACCGGCGCGGTGGCCGAGGGGTGGGCCAGCGCCTGGAACAGGCCCGCCAGCAGCGCTCCGGGACCGGTCGCCCCGGTGTGGGGATCGCTGTACACGTCCTGGAGGCGACGGGCCAGCGAGTACAGGGCCAGGGCCGCCAGGGCCGCCCCGCCGTTCAACGCGTAGGGCCGCACCTGCGGGTAGCGGGTGATCAGCGAGGCACCCGTGAGGGTGACCGCCAGCCCCACGAACATGGCGATGATGACGTGCGAGGCGGTGAAGAACACGCGCGTCAGGTCCCGGCTCTGCCGGTCAATCTGCGGGTTGAGCAACATCAGCAGCAGCACCGAGAGGCACAGGCCGATGGCCGTGTTGCCCACGATCCACGCCCGCTCGCGCCGTCCCATCAGCGGCAGGAAAAAGAACGGCACCAGGGCAAAGGCCAGAAACGCCAGGTTGAACTCGTCCGCCGCCCCGTACAGGTACATCAGCAACTGGCGGATGAACCGGACCGGGTCGTTCAGGAAATCCGTCGGATTGGTCTTCTCGTACTGCCCGCGGGTGAAGGCGTGGATGAAGCCGTCGAACGTCCGCGGGTAGGCCCAGTTCATGGGCGGGTTGGTCATCGAGAACAGCGGCAGCAGGAAATAGAACGACGCGCCCACCACCCAGGCCGCCAACGTGAGGGACACGATCTTCCACTCGCTGCCCAGCCCGCGGGTCCGCATCATGAGCCAGGCGCACCCCGCCACCGAGGCCAGACCCACCGCATGGAAGATCACCGCCAGCGGCAGGTTCTGCTGGAAGGTGGTCAGAATGCCCTGCCAGCTCAGGATCAATCCGCCCAGGTAGAACAGCCCGTTCACCGCCAGCGCGTCCCGGCCCAGTTTCTCATCGGCCATCGCGATGGCCACCTGCAGGCCCATCGCCGCCACAATCAGCGTCTGGTGGTTGTTGAAGCAGATGCCGAACAGGAACGCCGCCAGGTACAGATACCGGTGCTGGCCCGGCCGGTACATCCAGTGGAGCAGGCAAACCAGCACCCCCATCAGCGACAACACGCTCAGCGTGTACACCTCCACGATCACCGCCTGGCTCCACATGAACCCGTTGAAGCCGATGAGCAACGCGGCCACCGTTCCGCTCACCAGACACAGGGCCTCCTCCCAGCGTTTCTCCAGCCCCTTGAACACGTCCAGCCGCTCAATCAGCATGCTGCTGAAGCGCGAAGTGATCAGCCCCAGCATCCCGCTGGCCAGCGCGGCCGCCACCGCCGAGGACACCGCCACCCGCCAGGCCACGTTCGAGAAGGGCAGCAACACCGTGAACAACCACGAATACACCGTCCAGATCGGGTACCCCGGCGCGTGCGGCACCCCCAGGTAATACGAGGCCACGGCCAGCTCGCCGCAATCCTCCAGCGTCAGGTCCGGCGCCAGCGTGAACAGGTACACCACCAGCGTCAGCAGCGTGGTCCCGCCAAACGTCACCCAGTCCACCCGGCGGAACAGGGGCGCCACCGGCGCGACGCGCTCGGCGGGTGGCGCGGCACCGGTGCCGGTCGCCCGGGGGGGGCGAGCGGCCGGGCCGACCGGCTCAACACGACCGGGCTTGGGCTTGGCTTTGCTCATCGGCGCTTACCGCAAGCGGTTGGTCCAACCCTGCGGCAAAGAGGGCATACTTGATAGGGCCGGCACCGGGTTTGTCCATTCCAATCTGGCCGGCGCGGCGCCCAGTTCCAGCAGGGCGCGGAACGTCTCGTGCAACACGTCCTCGGCCACGGCATGACTCAACCCCAGCGCTCGACCGTACAAAATCAACGGTGCCGCCTGGGCATCGTAGAGCCGCTCGGCCCGACCGGTCTGATCGTCCGTGCTCACCGTTTCGCTCAAAGGACACCGCCACCGCCCATTTTGTATGCTGCGGGAAACCCACGCCACTTCGGCCTCAATCAGGCCCCCGCCGGCAGTTCGCCCGGCCGGGCGACGCTCAGGGCAGGTTCACCGGCTGGCCGAGCTTCCGTGCCCAGCGCATCGTGGCCATGAACTTGGGCGACTGCCGCGGGTCGTCATCGGCGTATTGCAACAGCCCCCAGCTCCCCCACTTGCTCCAGGCGCCGACGCTGGAGAAGTGGCAGAGCAGGTCGCCGCCCGCCTGTTCCCAACCCGCAAAGTAGCGGGTGTAGAGGTCGCCCATGCGCGGATGGGCGTTGGCGGCGTGCAACAGCCGCGTCAACGGCTCGTGATTCTCCGCCCCGCCGATGCCCACCAGGTGCTGGCCCGCCTCATAGGCCACCAATTTGAGCCCGTGGGCGCGCGCCAGTTCCGCGTGGCGGGCCATCCACTGCAGGCATTCGGGCAGGGCGCGGGCTTCGAGATGGTCCAGCAGCCGGTCCACCGACCACGTGGCCACCTCGGCCGCCGTCAACCCTTCGCCCCGAGCGGGAATGTTCATCGAAAGGTAGGGTGCAATGGCCAGTGCGTCCGCCTGCTGGGCGGCGTCGGCGTGCGCGAGGATTTCCCGGGCCACATGCACGTTGGCGGCCTGACCGGCCAGCACGCGCACCAGCCGCTCGCGCCCGCCCCAGACCTCCTCCCAGATGCGGAAGATTTCCAGCGAGCGCCGCGCCGTGAAACGCCAGGCCGCCTCCCAGGGCTTGTCGGCCAGGCCGAGTTTTTGCCCCTGCTCCGCCGCGTAGCGGTGTTGCGCGAAGAGGCTGTTCCACACCTCGTTCGAGTACTCGAGGTACACCTTGAGCCGCGGGTCCAGCCGCGCCTTCACCACCGCCGCGAACTGCCGGACATAATCGTCGTCCGCGCGGTGCGGCAGGCAGAACCAGGCATCCGCGCCGAGCCGGTTGGCCAGGTCACAGAGCCACTCGATCGGCACGCCGGCGCGGGTGAACGTGGCCTCCTCCGGCCGCGGGCGGTCGCTCCAGCGTTCCTGCTTTGACCCGTTGGTCTCCTGGAAGTCCATGAACCGCACGCAGGCCACGCCGCGCCAGCGCTCCAGGAACCGTGGATGCCACGGGTTGCGGGCCGCCTCCTCGGCGGTGAAACCCGGCATCAACACCCGGATGTTCCGCACCGGATCGGCGGGGTCGGTTTCCCGCAACCGCAGAAACATCGCGCCCCGGCTCGGGGCCACCTCCACCACCATCCGGCCGGGCGTCTGCTCCACCACTTTGGCGCGGGCCATTTCCAATCGGCCCCGACCTTGCCACAACACCGTCCAGCGCCCGCCCGGGTAGTGTCCCCCCTCGATCGTGCACAGCAGCGTTTCGGCGTAACAGCCCGGCTCCAGCCGCCGGACCCAGCCGAATTCATCCAGCTCGAGCGACGGCCCCTGTCCCCAGCCGGCGCCCTCTTTCTGGCTGATCCACGCGCGCGACAACCGGAACACGTCCACGAACGGCAGCTCGGTGTTCCAGTCTGCCGGGCCGGCCAGGTTGATGCCCAGGGCCGGGCGGGCGGGCGCCGCGACCTCGGCCGTGGCGGGGAGGGGAGACCAAGCCAGTACTGCTAAGGCGGTCCCCAGCCACAAGCGGTTTCCGATGGCGGTCATGGGAGGGAGGATTTTCACGGTCCACGAAAACGGGCTCGCGTGCCCGGGCAGCATCCTGAGCGGCTGAAGAACTCCCGGCAAGAGCAGGCTCGGCGGGCCGTGCCAGGCCCATGCCGAACTCCGGCCTTGCCCGAGCAAGGGCGGCCTCCACTCGCGTCTGCGGCACCCCCCGCAGCCGGGACGGCTGCACCGCACTGAAACTCCGAAACTCCGAAACTCCGAAACTCCGGCCCCTTGGCGCCGACAGGCAGCCTGTTGCATCGCGGACTGGCAGCCCGCAGAGCCTCCGCACTCCCCCACCTACGCCGATTGCCCCTCGGCGATACGGCAGGCCACAGGCATCCGGCATCCGACCTTCGACCTTCGACTTTCGACCTTCGACCTTCCTTGAGCGCGAGTCCGCTTGTTGCCCTGCCGCCCCGTGCCTACACTGCGCGCATGAGACGCACTGCGGCGCGCGCCCCGCTCACCTTGGGTCTGATCCAGACCGCCTGCTCCACCGACCCGGCGGACAACCTGGCCCGCACGCTGGCCCGGGCCGAGCAGGCCGCCCGCGACGGCGCCCGGATTCTCTGCACCCAGGAGCTGTTCCGCTCGCAGTACTTCTGCCAGGCCGAGGACCACGCCAACTTCAAGCTGGCCGAGCCCATCCCCGGCCCGAGCACCGCCGCCTTCCAGAAACTGGCGCGGCGTCGCCGCGCGGTGGTTATCGCCTCGCTGTTCGAGCGCCGCGCTCCCGGCCTGTACCACAACACCGCGGTGGTCGTGGACGCCGACGGCTCGTTGCTGGGGTGCTACCGCAAGATGCACATCCCGGACGACCCGCTGTACTTCGAGAAGTTCTATTTCACGCCCGGCGACCTGGGCTTCCGCGCCTGGCCCACGCGGTACGGTACGCTGGGCGTGCTGATCTGCTGGGACCAGTGGTTCCCCGAGGCGGCGCGGCTCACAGCGCTGGCCGGCGCGCAAATCCTGTTTTACCCCACCGCCATCGGCTGGCACCCGACCGAGAAGGCCGCCCACGGCGCCGCCCAGCATCAGGCCTGGGAAACCATCCAGCGCGCGCACGCCGTCGCCAACGGGTGCTTCGTCGCCGCGGTGAACCGGGTGGGCCACGAACGGCCCTACGGGGGCGACGGCATCGAGTTCTGGGGGCAAAGCTTCGTGGCCGATCCGCAGGGCCAGGTGCTGGCCCGCGCCGCCGCCGACCGCGAGGAAACCCTGCTGGTGACGGTGGACCCGGCCGCGGTGGAAACCACGCGCACCCACTGGCCTTTCCTGCGCGACCGGCGCGTGGACGCCTACGGCGACCTCACCCGCCGCTGGCGAGATTGACGCGCCGCCGCCTGCCATGCCCACCCCGGACCTCCCCGTGGCCTGGGTTACCGGTGCGGCCGGTTTGATCGGCCATTACCTGGTGCAACTGGCCCCCCGCCACGCGCCGGGCTGGCGGGTCGTGGGCCTGACCCGCGCGGAGCTGGACCTCTGCGATGCCGCGGCGGTGCGGCGGCGGTTCGCGGCCGACCGGCCAGTGCTGGTGATTCACTGCGCTGCGCTGAGCCGAAGTCCGGCCTGCGAGGCGGACCCCGCGCTGGCCCGGCGCATCAACGTCGAGGCCACTGCGGCCCTCGCGGACGTGGCTACCGGGGCGCAGTTGGTGTTTTTCTCGACCGACCTGGTCTTCGACGGTCGCCGCGGCCGGTACACCGAGGCGGATGCCCCGAACCCGCTGGGCGTTTATGCCGCGACCAAGGCGGAGGCGGAGACGCGGGTGCGGGCGCATCCGCGGGCGCTGATCATCCGCACCTCGCTCAACGGCGGGATTTCCCTCAGTGGCGACCGCGCCTTCAACGAGCAGATGCGCCGGGCCTGGCAGGCCGGGCGGCCGGTGCGCCTGTACACGGATGAATTCCGCTCGCCCATCCACGCCGCGGTCACGGCGCGGGCGGTGTGGGAACTGGCGCTGCAGGGGGTGACCGGCCTGTATCACGTGGCCGGCGCGGAGCGGCTCTCGCGCTGGGAGATTGGCCGGCTGGTGGCGGCGCGCTGGCCGCAGTTGAGTCCGCAAATCGAGGCCGCTTCGGTGCGCGACCATCCCGGTCCGCCACGGCCGCCGGACACCTCGCTGGACTGCTCGCGAGCGCAGGCGCGGCTTTCATTTCGCCTGCCTGGCCTGACCGAATGGCTGGCCGCGCATCCTGACGAACCGTTTTGAGCCGGGAAACCGAAGCTGGCCACAGCGCGTCGAACCTGCCCATCTTCGGTTTTCAGGTTGAATCGGGAGGAGAACGTTGGAACGCGGTCATGAAGGTGGACGCGGTTTGTGGCGTCGGCAGCTACTAGACCTCCTCGATGGAAACGATGTGTGCTGGATCCAGCACGTTCACGGAGCCATCCGCGGTGGCCACCACCACCCGTTTGGGCGTCAGAAAGTTGAACTCCCGGTGGGGCACCCCAAACTCACCGCCGTCGGAGGTCCGTAGCTTGAAGGGTACAAACCCGCCGACGAGCCGCTCCTGGATGACTCGGATGGTCATGGCCAGAACCTGACACTGGCGGAACCAAAGATCAAACGCCCCGGACACATCCCGGTTTCCGGGTCCGCAGCCGACGACTGTAGCGGCATCCGCGACCTCGCTTGTGGCCAAGCCCCGAGCGACCCGGCCGTGCAGCCGTGGACCTGGTCGGCCACGCTTCGATGATTGCAGGGTTCGACGGAATCCCCTCCCACCGGGTCGCGGTCACGCGGGCCAAGACGTGAGCCACGCGCACACCCGGTTTGACCCGATCTGGAGCCGGCAGGGGGCGGTTTACGGCCGGCGACGCTCACCGGTAAATCACCACCAAAAACACCACCGCCTCGCCGCGGCCGGAGTTTACGAGGGCATGGGGCAAGTCCGCGCGGTACGTGGCCGAGTCGCCGGCCCCCAGCGACTCGGCGTCCCCGGCCGACTCGACCCGCACCTGGCCCTTTTGGACCGCGAGGAACTCGCGCGTGCCCTCGTAATGCGGGGCGCTGCGCAGGGCGCCGCCGGTTTGCAACCGGATTTCGTACAGCTCGACGTCCTTCTCGAGGTGCAGCGGCGAAAGGGTGCGGATTTGCACGTCCGGGTCCGAACGATACAGGTACGCGCGGTCCCCGGCCCGGATGACCGTGATGGCCGAGCTGGCGCCGGGGCTTTCCAGCAGTTCACCCAGCGAGAGGCCGAAGGCCCGCGCGATGCGCAGCGTGACGGCCAGGGTGGGGTTGGCCTGTTCGCGCTCGATGTCGCTGAGCATCGAGCGGCTCACGCCGCTGGCCCGGGCCAGGGCCTCGAGCGACCAGCCGCGTTCGGCCCGCAACTGTTTGACCCGGCCGCCCAGATGGCGGTGGATGCCCTCGGGATCGGGCGCCGCCGCGGGGCGGGGCGGTTGGGGGACGGAAGGCATGGTTCGATATATCGGATTTTTGTCTTGCATACCGGAGCGCCGCTTCCATCATCCCGGCCGTGTCTCCGGTATGCCGGACAGGATGACCCGCCGGCCGCCGGTTGACAAGCCGCCCGGCGGCGGCGTTGGCGTCCGGACCGTACGACCATGAAAGCCCTTGTGAAGAAGGAAGCCCGCCCGGGGCTCTGGCTCCAGGAGGTGCCCGAGCCGCAACCCGGCCTCAACGACGTGCTGATCCGCGTCCACAAGACCGGCATCTGCGGCACCGACCTCCACATCTACCAGTGGGACGCCTGGGCCCAGAAGACCATTCCGGTGCCAATGGTGGTGGGCCACGAATTCGTGGGCGAGGTCGTGGCCGTGGGCGCCAACGTGAAGGACTTTTTCCCGGGCGACGTGGTCAGCGCCGAGGGCCACGTGGTCTGCGGGCGGTGTCGCAACTGCCTGGCCGGCCGCCGGCACCTGTGCAAGGACACCCAGGGCATCGGCGTCAACCGCCCCGGCGCGTTTGCCGAGTACATCGCCGTGCCCATGACCAATGTCTGGCACCACGCCCCGGGGGTGGACCCGGAGGTGGCGGCGATCTTCGACCCCTTCGGCAACGCGGTCCACACCGCGCTGTCGTTCCCGGTGCTGGGCGAGGACGTGTTGATCACCGGCGCCGGGCCCATTGGCATCATGGCCACGGCGGTGGTGCGGCACGCCGGGGCGCGGTTTGTGGTGGTGACCGATTTGAACGACTACCGCCTCGAACTGGCCCGGCGCATGGGCGCCACGGTGACCCTGAACGCCCGCAACGGTTCCCTGGCCGAGGTCCAGCAGCGGCTGGGCATGAAGGAAGGCTTCGACGTGGGGCTGGAGATGTCCGGGAGCCCGGCGGCGTTGCGGGACATGATCGCCAACATGTGCCACGGCGGCAAAATTGCCCTGCTGGGCATCCCGCCGGCAGAGATGGCCATAGACTGGAACCGCGTGGTCTTCAACATGCTCACCTTGAAAGGCATCTACGGCCGCGAGATGTACGAGACCTGGTACAAGATGACCGTCATGCTCGAGTCGGGCCTGGACATCAAACCGGTCATCACCCACCGCTTCCATTACACCGAGTACGAAAAGGGCTTCGAGGTGATGCTCAGCGGCCGGTCCGGCAAGGTGGTGCTGGACTGGCGCGATTGAACCGGCACCGTAGAGGCCATGCTCCCGCCCGAATTCCAGCGGCATCTCGAGGACCAGTTGGCCGGCATCCGCGCCGCGGGCACTTACAAGACCGAGCGCGTCATCGTCACGCCCCAGGGCACGACCGTCCGGGTGGCCGACGGCCGGCCGGTCCTGAACCTCTGCGCCAACAACTACCTGGGCCTGGCCCAGCACCCGGCCGTGCGCGAGGCGGCCCGGGCCGCACTCGAGCGGTGGGGTTACGGCCTGGCCAGCGTGCGCTTCATCTGCGGCACCCAGGCCGTGCACAAGCAGCTCGAGGCCGCGCTGAGTGACTTTTTGGGCACCGAAGACACGCTCCTGTATTCCTCGTGCTTCGACGCCAACGGCGGGCTCTTCGAGACCCTGCTCGGCCCGGAGGACGCCGTGCTGAGCGACGAGTTGAACCACGCCTCCATCATTGACGGCATCCGCCTCTGCAAGGCCCGGCGCTTCCGCTACCGGAACAACGACATGGCCGACCTGGAGGCGAAACTGCGCGAGGCCGCCGACACCCGCTTCAAACTCATCGCCACCGACGGCGTTTTCTCGATGGACGGCATCATCGCCAACCTGCCCGCCATTTGCGACCTGGCGGAAAAGTACGGCGCGCTGGTGATGGTGGACGACTCGCACGCCGTGGGGTTCATGGGCGCTACCGGCCGCGGCACCCCCGAATACTGTGGCGTGATGGGGCGGGTGGACCTGTTGACCGGCACGTTGGGCAAGGCGCTGGGCGGGGCCAGCGGCGGCTACACCAGCGGCCGGCGCGCGCTGATCGAACTGTTGCGCCAGCGCTCGCGACCGTACCTGTTCAGCAACACGCTCTGCCCGAGCATCGCCGGCGCCTCGCTCAAAGTGCTCGAGCTGTTGCGCGCCTCCACCGAACTGCGCGACCGGCTTGAGGCCAACACCCGGTTCTTCCGCACCGGCCTGACCCCGCTGGGCTTCGACGTGATCCCCGGCACGCACCCCATTTGCCCGGTGATGCTGGGCGATGCGGCGCTGGCCACCCGTTTTGCCGACGCGTTGCTCGACCGCGGCGTGTACGTGGTGGGCTTCAGCTACCCGGTGGTGCCGCACGGCCGGGCGCGCCTGCGGGTCCAGCTCTCCGCCGCCCACACCCGCGAGGAACTGGCGATGGCGCTGGACGCCTTTGCCGCGGTCAAACGCGACCTGGGGGTATAGCCCGCCCACGCCCCGGCACCGTGGGGAAACCCGCTCCCGAACCGGTCCAGCGCGCCCGCGCGGAGCCAGGGATAGGGCGTGAAAAGGTTCTCCTCACCTGACCCGGCTGCGCCGGGCACCGGCGGCGCTCAATCCGCCAGGCGCGCCCGGTAAAAGTGCGCCGGCCGAGCGGCAGGGGTGTCGCGCACTTCGGCGGCGCTGCCGGAGTGCGTTACCCGCAACCATTCCTGCCAGTCCTGAAGGTCCTTCGAGGTTTCCACGGCATAGGCGCGGTCCGGCTCGCCCGTCAGGGTGAAGGCGAAACCCCGGTCCGCGTCGAGCCGCGGCGCGCGCAGGGCCACCTCGCCCACCGGCTCGACGCGGCCGGCCAGGTCTTCGCTGAATGGGGGCAGCGGCAGCGACAGCACCGCGCCGTCGCTGGTACCGGTGGTTTCTGCCACGCGCCGGGCACTGGCCGGCTCGAACCAGACGGCGCGGTACCGGCCGGCCGCCAGGCCACGGAGCTTCACCGGCCCGCCGGTCCAGGGATCGAGGACGGCATTGGTCGCGCCGGCCGGCCAACTGGCGCGGGGGTTCACTACGTACACCAACGCGTGGCGCTCGCGGCGCAGGCCCACCGCCACGGGCGAGGGTTGCCAGCCGCCGGCGTAGGTCGCGGGCAGGACGTTTTCCAGGCGTACCCAGTCCAGGTACACCCAGTCGTTGCCCGCGTTGCGCACCTCGATCAGGCGCCGGCCGGCAGGGAGGTCCACGAACAGGTCCTCGTTGTACTCGCCGTTCACCTGCCACTGGTCGTCCTTGTTGGGCAGGCTGCGACGGAACACTTCCTGGCCGTCCACGCGCACGGTCAGCACGGCGCCGCCGGAGACCGAGTTGATGTGCAGGACCAGCCGCGCGCCGTTGGTCAGCCAGGCGTCGAGCAGGAAGGGCCGGCGCAGGTCCGGGTGCGCGGTGCCGTGCACAAAGGCATTGAGCCGGCCGGCGGAGAAGCCGGCGGCATCGGGGTCGGCCACCGCCAGGCGACCGGCGACCGGCGTGCCCCAACCCGGGTCCAGCGGCAGGGTGACGTGGAACGGCGCCGCGCCGGGTCGGGGGTCGCCCACGGTGGTTGGCGGCTCGCCGGCGGTCTCGAAGTCCAGCGGTTGCCAGTCGCCTTCGCCCCAACCGGCGGGCCGGAGGATGTCCCGCAGCGCGGTGAAGTGCGGGTAGAGATTCTCGGCGTGGATGCTTTCCCACCACCAGGACATGGCGGTGCCCACCGAGCCGCTGAGCGCTCCGGCCCACAGGCCCTGGCGCCAGCCGCGCAGGTGCGGGTCCTGCTCGCGCCGCCAGCCGCGCCAGTCGGTGCCGAATTCGCCGATCATCACCGGCTTGCCGTAGCGGTCGAGGAAGTGGCGCACGAGGCCGGGCAGGGCCTCGGCCGGCCGCGCCTGGGCGTAGGAGTGGTACATGGCGAAGTCCAGTTGCGGCAACTGCCAGATGTCCGCCCGCTCACTGCCGCCGGTGAGACTGGTGGTGACCAGGTGCTGCCAGGGATCGCGGGCCTTGAGCCAGGCGGCCATGTCGGCGTGCCAGGCGGCGACGTCGGCCGGGTTCAGGTGGCGGTACACGTTGTCAATCTCGTTGAAGAACTGCCAGGCCAGCAGGTGGGGACTCCAGCCGTAGCGGGCGATGAGGTAGCGCAGGCGCTTCTGGTAGCGGGCGCGCGCCTCGGGGCGGGTGAAGAACTCGTTCTGGGTGGCGCAGGGCCCGCCGTTGGCGGCGTTGTAGGGGTTGATTTTCCAGTTGTCGTTGCCGCCCCAAAAATCCGGCTGCGTCTCGAACATGCCGTGGTAATCGAAGCACAGCATCAGGTACACGCCCCGCCGGCCCGCCTCCTCGAAGACCCGGTCCAACTGCCAGGCGCGGTCCAGGCGGTAGTTCAGGCCGGTGTTGGCTTCGGCCTCGATCCCGAAGGCCCACGGCGCCATCCAGAGCCGGGTGTAGTTTTCGCCCGCCGCACTCATCGCCGCCAGCCAGGTGTCGTAGTCGTAGGTACCGCGGCCGTGGTACCAGCAAACGCAGTGGCCGATAAGCGGCAACGGCCGGCCGTCGCTGGTCTCGAAAAACCGCCCGTTCGCCGCCCGGCGCACAAAGCCCCGCCGCGCGCCCGTGTCCGCCGCGGGCGCCACCGTGAAGGAAAGGACCGCGGGCGCGCCGGCCGGCTGGTCCTCGCGCCAAGCGGTGACGGTGACCCGATGCGGGCCGTGGGTTTGCGGCAGAAAGCGCACGCGCCATTCCGGCGCCCCGCTCGCGCTGAGCACTTCCCGGTCCCCCTCCAGCCGCCGCGTGTAGTTCCGATACCAGAAACCCGGCACGGAAAACGTCCGGCCCTCCGGCGCCTCGAACACCGCGTCCACGCGGAGCTGGTCCGGATCAAAGGGGTTGCCACCCTCGGGCACCTCCGCGACGCGCAGCTCGAACCGCTCCCAGGCGCGGGGCTCGCCCAGCGGAGTCAGTTCCAACGCCGCGACACTGACCGGCAACAGCAGCCCCGCCACGCACGCCTTCCATCCAGGGTACGACCTCGCAGACATGCCGACACCTTGCGCCATCTCACCCCGCGGGCAAGCCCGCGCTGTGGCCGGGTAGGTAGGAACGGGCAACCTACCCGGCGACCCGGAAACGGTGGTCAACCCGGCGCCGCCCGGCGGTGTAGCGCAGGCTTCTCAGCCTGCCGTGTCGCCGGCTTCCAGCCGGCTTCGGCGGGCATCTTCGGAAAGGGAGCGTGACCGTCCCGGTCGCACCTGCCGGCGTCCCGCCGACGGGCCAGCGGTGGAACGGGCAACCTGCCCGTTCCGGCGGGCGACCCGCCCGGCGGTGTCGCGCAAGTTGGCAGCCTGCACGACAGCCGACGTTTCGGTGTTTCGGTGGGGTGCCGCCGTCCCGGCTGCTGTAGCGCCGATTGCCAATCGGCGACGCGGGGAACGCGGGAGCGCGGCGAGTTGCGAATCCCGCGCTCCGGCCGGTCGGGAGGTCCGCTGCAACGACCAACCCGGCCACGGCAGGAAAGCGAGATACGCTCCGCCGCTCGCCGGACGCCTCGCCGTTGCGCCAACAGCGCCAGCAAGCTGGCGCACTCCAGGCGCTTCGCGAACTTCGCAAGCCGCCATCCCTCGCGCCCGCGTTTGGAGTGCGGCGGCTTGCCGCCGCTTACTGGGCCGGGGGAACAGGGGAATGCGGCCCTACCGAAACCCGAAACCCGGCGCGCACCTCAACCCCACCACCCCGGGGTAGGGCGCCGCTGCGTCGGCGCCACGCTTGGCCTCCCTCAGCAGCCGCGGCGCAGTGCGGTCCTACCCGGTGAGGGCCTCGGCCGACCGGGCTGGAGCGCCGGCTTCCAGCCGGCCGTGGTTGGAACGGGCAACTTGCCCGTTCCGCCGCGCGGGTCGCCCGGCGGCGTAGGGGCGGGTTTCCGACCGGCGCTGCCGCCTGGGAATCCAATGGCGGTGCGCTGGGCGCGACCATCGCCGGAGGAATTGTCGCCTTGCCAAACACGCCCCCGGGCGTTTAACTGCCCTTCACGGCAGGCGGCTGGGTAGCTCAGTTGGTAGAGCAGAGGACTGAAAATCCTTGTGTCGGCGGTTCGATTCCGCCCCCAGCCACCACCTGCGCCCCGGCCGACTCGGCACTTTGGCCCCACCCGGCTTGTGCCGTGGTGTTTTCCCGGTTTACGCCGCCCGGGCCGGCTTTTAACCTCACGCCATGATCCATGTGGGCATCGGCTACGATGTGCATCGGCTGGTCAACGGCCGGCGGCTGGTCCTGGGCGGGGTGGACATCCCGTACGACAAGGGCCTGGACGGTCATTCGGACGCGGACGTGCTGATTCACGCGCTGTGCGACGCGCTCTTCGGCGCGATGGGCGAGGGCGACATCGGCCATTTTTTCCCCAACACCGACCCGCGCTGGAAAGGCGCCTCGAGCCTGGTCTTTCTGCGCGAGGCGGTGCGGCTGCTCCAATTGCGGAGCGGGCGGGTGGTCAACGTGGATTGCACCCTCATCGCCCAGGAACCCAAACTGGCCCCGCACCTCCACACCATGAAACACAAGCTCTCGGAGGCGCTGGAGATTCATCCCGGCCGGGTGGGCATCAAGGCCACGACCAACGAAGGGCTGGGCTTCCTCGGCCGCGGCGAGGGCATCGCCGCCATGGCCGTGGCGTGCGTGGAGTTGCCCCGCTGAGCCCGCCCTGCGCCCGCATGTCGGCCAAGGCAGAAATTTCCTGGAGAACCCGTACCCCGGAAGGCGAGCGGCGCGAGGTCTATGCCCACCATGTGGGCGCGGAGTGGCGCTTTTACCAGCGCCAGCGCCGTTTCGATCCCTGGCAACCCCTGCCCAACCCGGCGTTGGAGGACTGGCTGGTGTTGCTGGACGCCGTCGAGCGTCGCATTCAGCGCCGGCTGCTCCGCCCCGAGGAGGCCGCCCAGGTGCGCCGGACGATCCGGGAGCGTTTCCCGGAGGCCGGCGTCTGAAGCGGCGATGCGCCCCGTTTGCGGCGTAGCCCGTGGGGCGGGAGCCATGCCGGGAAGAAAAGCGGCGCAATAGCTTTGGCTGTCCGACCAGGATTCGAACCTGGACTAAGGGCTCCAAAGACCCCTGTGCTACCGTTACACCATCGGACAACCGGCCGGCTCAAATTACCGACCGCCGCCCGGCGCGCAAAGGCAAAAACCGCCGGCGCAGCCCGGCTCACCCGAGAAGCGGGTACGTCCCGGGACCGGTTCCCGAGCGCTACTGCGCCGGCGCGGGCGTCGCTTCTGAGGCCGCGGGCGCCGGGCCCTCCGCGCCGCTCGGCGGCCAGGGTCCCTCGATGAGGCGGCGCAGCAGTCCAAACTGGAAATCGTACACCTGCCGCAGCGCCGCATCCGGCTCGACGTCGCCCGTCACGCCCATCCGCACGTCCACAAACCGCGCCCCGATGCCCAGCACCGTGACCGAACCGCGCCCGTGCCGGACCGTCGCTGCCACCGGTCTGCCGTTCAGGTGCACGAAGGCCAGGCCGCCCTCGGTCTGCCGGGCCGCCTGCACCGGGATGGCGGGCAGGCCCGCCCCGGGGGCGACAGTCCCTTCCGGTTGCGGGTGCGAAGCGAGCCCGAGACCGAAAGGCTTCAACAGCACGCTGGCGGTCGAGTTGGTGTTCTCCGCCGAATCGAGCACCAGCACCCGGCCGCCGTCGGACACGTAGCGTTCGAGGGCCGCCAGGTAGGCGTCGCTCACGGGCCGTGTGGGGTACAGGTACACCACCAGGTCGCCTGCCAGTGCCGGAAGGCCCTGTTCCCGCCGGAGGAAGTAACCCAGGCGCAGAATCCACCGCTCGAAGATGCCGAAGCCGTTGCTTTTGCCCTCGATGAACCCGTTCTTGGACAGCGGCCCGTCACAGGCGGTGCGGTCAATGGTCACGCGGACCAGCGGCCGGAGCGGTTCGGGCGGCGGAAACTCCCGACCCTGGACCTCGCGCACGCCCGCAATGGCCAGCGCGCACCACCCCGCACTGCCGGCCACGGCCAGGCCCCACCACGCGCCGCGCCGGCGCAACGCGAGCAACCCCGCGCCCAGCGCCAGCGCGCCCGCGGCCAGCAAGCCCGGGCGCACGTGGCCCCAACGGTCCCGCCGGTTGAGCCACTCGAGCATCCCCAGCATCAACTCCGCCTTGCCCGGCTCGAAGGTGCAGAAGTTCGAGAAGATGGTCGAGTCGGTGAACGCCAGCACCCGGCCGCGGCCCTGGCGCGCCGCCCACAACTGGACAAAGGCGCCGTAGCGCATGTCCGCGCGGTCCACCGCCTGGGGGTAGAAGTTGCTCACGTGGTAGTCCGCCGGCGCGTTCTTGAGGCCGGTCGAGGTGATCACGCTCCGCCCGCGCCAGGGCTGGAAGGGCCGGATGGAGCAGGAGGTGGCGAAGTCCATCCCCCGCACGTGCCGCACCACGGGATGCGGCGCAAACGGCGGCACGTAGTACTGCTCGAACACCGAATCAATGCCGAACAGACAGTCATAGCGGTACTCGAAGCCGAACCGCCGGGCGACCATGTTGAGGTGGTAACCGGTGTGGAAAACGTCCGTGTGCTCGCCGATCAACAGCAGCCCGCCGCCGCGCTTGACGAACCGGACCACCGCCTCGATCTCCGCGGGCGTGTACGGCGAGGTGGGCACCTTCAACACCAGCACGTCCAGGTCGGCCAGCGCCTTTTCGTCCAGCGGCCCGTTCAGGCGCGACATCTCGAAAAACCGCGAGGCGTAGTCGTAGATGCAGGCGTAGTTGTAGCCTGAGAGGTGGCCGTACCATTCGGTGTCGAACGGTCGGTCGGTGGGTTCCCACTTCGAGTGATACTCGTCCACGGCCACGCGTCCCGCCTGTCGCGTGCCCACGGGGTCCCACACCACGCCCAGCGTCAGCAGCACCGCGCCGCCCCACACCAGGGCGAGCGCTTTCCAGGCCGGTGTGCGCGGAAGGGGTGGCTCCGGCGCCGGCCCCCGCGCGGGGTCCGATGTGTCCGGAAGCCCAACCGGGTGCGCGGGTGGCCGGAGCGGCGCGGTCGCGAGGGGTTTCAACGCGGCGCCCACCCGGCGCGCCTGCAGGGCCGCCAAGGGCAGCCCCAGCGCCAGCAAGACCCAGGTGTTCCAAAACGGCCGCATCAAATCCAGGGGCGCGTCGTACTCGGTCAACAGCGCCCGGTGGACCATCACGCCGGCCAGCAAGGTCACCCGCACCGGCAGCCAGAGCAGGGCCGCGCCGGCCCACGCCCAGCCCAATTGCCAGGCCGGCGACTCCGCCAGCCGCTGCCACGTAGAGGACCGTGCTGGGGCGGGGCTGCGCCGGCGCCGAGCCGCTTTTTTGTTGTTCGCCGGGGAAGGCACGGATGCCGCGGCGGAGTGAGCGCGCCGCAGCCGTGCGGCCGCGGTCGCCGTCAGCACCGCGCCGGCAACCAGAAAGCACCACGTGGCCGGGTCCACCAGCAGCTCCCAGGTGGCGCCCAGGGCATGCACCTGCCGCATGGTGGGCAGCATCAATGCGCTGGCTTCCACGCCGGTCTCGATGCCCGCCCAGCGGAGGAAGCCGCCCAGCACCGCGGGCAGCGGCGGCGGCAGTTCGTGGGAGTAGGAGGTGAAGGTCCGGTAAACCAGCAGCGCCACGGCTTGCAGGCCGAGCAGGGCGGCACTCAACCCCAGGCCGCCGGCCAGGAGTCCAGCCGTGCGTTGCAAGCCGCCGGCAGGACTCTCCGGCGGCTCGTTCGGAGCCAGACCGTCTGCCGGGGGCGGCGACGCCGCGACTTCGGACCGATCCCTCCCGTACCGGGTCGCCCACCCGGCCAGCGCGGCGGCGGCCATCAACAAGGGCGCCAGCCGATATGGCCAGGGAAACACCCGGACCGCGGGCACCAGCAGCGCCAGTCCGAGCCACGCCCCGCGCCATCCGCCCGGAAGCAGCAGCCATGCATCCCAGCCCCCGGGCGGCTCGGCAACACGCCCCCGCCACGGCAGGCGGGAGAGGCAGATCAACCCCACTCCGGCCGCGGTCAGCACCGCCCAGGTGGTCCAATCCGTGGCGCGGTAGTACCCGGTGCCGGGCAGCCAGGCCGCCGCCAGCAAAAACAATCCCAGCCAGAGCCGTTTCATGGGGCTTGATCCGGCGGGGGCGG
>JBBIJZ010000018.1:0-7728 GCA_037445715.1 Verrucomicrobiales bacterium
CGCCGCCGTCCCAGCGCGCCCAGCCCCCGGCTGCGCACACTGTCCAGCAGGACGGCGAGGAAAATGATCCCGCCGGTGACCAGCGGGTAAAGGTAGGGGTCGGCATTGGCGTTGTGCAGCCCATTTTCCACCGCCTGGATCAATACCGCCCCAAACACCGTGCCCGGCCAGACCCGGCCGCGGCCTCCGAACAGGCTGGTGCCGCCCAGCACCGCCGCCGCGATGGCACTGAACTCGCGGTTCAAGCCGAAGGTGGGCGCGACCGACCCGATCTGCGCCAGCGCCACCGCACCGCCCAAACCGGCGCACAGGCCGCAAAGTCCATAAACCAGCCACAACACAGCCGGCACGTTGATGCCGGCCTTGCGCGCGGCCGCGGCGTCCTGGCCGACCGCATAAACATGCCGGCCCACCGGCGTGTGCATCAACAGCCCGTGTGCCAGCGCAACCACCAGCGCCGCAACCAGCACCGGCAACGGCACACCCAACCACCGGGCCGAGGCTAATTGGGTAAACGTCTCGGGCAGGTTCATGGCGCGGGTCTCGGTCAGCCACAACCCGAAGCCGCGTCCCAGATACTGCGTGCCCAGGGTCGCGATGAAGGCCACCAGGCCCAGCCGTGCGACCAGGAAGCCGTTGAGCAGGCCAAACCCGCCGCCCAGCAACACCATGCCGGCCAGCACCAGCGGCGGACTCCAGCCCTGCGCCAGCAGCAGCTTGCCGCTCAACGCCGCAGCGACGAATATGATCGCGCCCACCGACAGGTCCACCCCCGCCGTCAGCAACACAAAGGTCGCGCCGGTAGCCACGATGGCCGTGGCCGACGCCTGGACCAGCAGGTTGAGCAGGTTGGCCGGAGTGAGAAACGAGGGCGCCAACGCGCCAAAGCCCGCCAGGGCCGCCGCGAACAACGCCAGCGGAACGTTGTTCAGCGCCAACAGGGCCGCGCGCTGTCGGGTCGGGCTCATGTGGCACTCCTTTCGTGCAGGGCGGCGCGCAGGATGCGTTCGCGGTCGAACTCCGGCCGCCGCAGCTCGTCCACCAGCTCGCCCCGGCGCATCACCAGAATGCGGTCGCACAGGCCGATCAGCTCCTCCAGCTCGGAGGAAATGAGCAGGACACCGGCCCCGGCGGTGGCGCGCTGGGAGATGAGTTGATAGAGCTCGAACTTGGCGCCCACATCAATGCCGCGGGTGGGCTCGTCGAGGATGAGGGCCTGGGGCTGGGCCAGCAGCCATTTGCCCAGCACGACCTTCTGCTGGTTGCCGCCGCTCAAGGTGCGGACCGGCGCGGCGTCGTGGGCCGTGGCCGTCAAACGCACCGCTTCGCGGATACCTCGCACCGCTTCGGCGAGCGTGGCGCGGTTGAGCCAGCCGGTGCCGCGCCGGGCGTGACGGCGCAGCGTCACCAGGGCGAGGTTGTCGGCAATCGAGGCTTCCAGGGCCAACCCGTCCTCGTGCCGGTTCTCGGTCAGGAAAGCGACGCCCTCGCGGAGACAGCGCCCCGGCCTCGGGGTGACGAGCGGTCGCCCGCGCACGCGGATGCTGCCTTGCTCGAACGGCTCCAGGCCGAACAGCATCCGGGCCAGCTCGCTCCGGCCAGCGCCCATCAGACCGAACAGGCCGAGCACCTCGCCCGCGTGCAACTCGAAGGAGATGTCGTGCACCACACCGGACCGCGTCAGGCCCTGGACTTCGAGCAGCGGCTTATTGGTCGGCGAAACCGAAGCCACCGCCAGTCCGCCGTCGGCTTGAGCCGCTTGACCGGGACCTTCCACCCCAGCCGCGGCCCCGGGCTGTTGGCCCGTTTGCCCGGCCAGTTGCCGCGCCGGGAAGAGCCGGTCCAGGCGCCGGCCCACCATCAGGGTGACCAAGCGATCCTTGTCGAACTCCTCGCGCGGCCCGTGGGCGACCAGTGCGCCGTCGCGCAGCACGGCCAACTGGTCGCTCAGCCGCAACACGTCCTCGAGCGTGTGCGAGATGTAGATCATCGTCAGGCCGCGGGCGCGCAGCCGCTCCAACAGAGCGAAGAACTGCCGTGTCTCGCGGTCGCTCAGAGAGGTGGTGGGTTCGTCGAAAAGGATCAGCCGCGGCTGGCTGCTGAGCGCGCGGGCGATTTCGACCAGTTGCCGCTCGCCGGCGGCGAGGCGCTCGACCTGGGTTTCCGGTGGCGCGGCCAGTCCCACCTCGCGCAGCCAGCGGGTGGCCTCGGCCGCCAGCGCGCGTCGGTGAATGATCGGCCAGCGCCCGCGGCGGGGGAAACGCGTCAGGAACAGGTTTTCCGCGATGCTCAGGTTCGGGAACAGGTTCAACTCCTGATGCACGAAGGCGATGCCCGCCGCCGCGGCGTCGGCCGGTCCGGCAGGGGCGTAGGGTCGGCCATCCCAGGTCATCCGGCCCGCATCGGGACGCAGGTTGCCGCCCAGGATGTTCATGAGGGTGGACTTGCCGGCGCCGTTTTCACCGACCAACCCCAAGGTAACGCCGGACGGCACGGCGAGCGTGATGTCACGCAACACCGGCACGCCGCCGAACCGCTTGGTGATACCCTCGAACTGGAGCAGCGCGCTCATGTTGCGGCCTCCAGCCAGCGTCGGCGCGTGGCATCCAGCAGCGCGGCCGCCAGGACCGCCACGCCCTTGACCATGGTGAGCGTGAAGAACGAGCAGTTGAGCAGGTTGAGGCTGTTGTCCAATAGCTTGATGAACAGCACGCCGCTCAGGGTCCAGAGCACCTTGCCCCGGCCGCCGAACAAACTGGTGCCACCGATCACCGTGGCGGCGATCACGTCCAGCAACAACCGCTGCCCCAGAAACGGGGAGGCGGTCTCCGCCTGTCCGGTGTAGAGGATCGCCGCCGCAGCCGCCAGCAGACCGCTGAGGGCATAGGCGCCGACGGTGACTGCGCCCAACGGCACGCCACTGACCCGCGCCATGCGGGCGTTGTGTCCGAGGGCGTAGAGCCAGCGACCATACATCGTGCGGCTCAACCCCAGATGCACCGCGAGGGCCAGTCCGCCAGCCACGGCTACCGCCACGGGCAAGCGGCCGCCCAGCGCGTTGAAGGTGGCAGGCAGATTGTAGATCGTCTCCGAGCGCGTCAGCCAGACGGCCAGGCCACTGAAGAAGATCATCCCGGTCAGCGTGACCATGAAGGGTGGCATGCACAGCAGCGCGACCGCGCAACCGTTGAACGCGCCGATGACCGCGCCCACGGCCAGCATCAGCAGCACGCCGACCGGTGTGGCCCACGCGCTGCCGGCCAGCCACCCGGTGTCGCCGTTCATCGCCAGCCCGCCCAACACGCTTGCCACGGCCATGATGGCGCAGGCCGAGAGGTCAATGCCGCCGGTGATCAACACCACCGTCTGCCCGCAGGCCAGCACCAGCAACGGCAGCAGCGTCAGGAGCACGTTGGCCAGGTTTTCACGGCTCGCGAGGCCGGGGGTGAAGGGAAGCAACAACACGAGCCCCGCGAGGGTCAGCCACAAGACCAGCGATTCGGAGTTGAGCCAACGGCGGAGCATGGGGCTAGTGTTCCTGGTTCTTGGTTCCTGGTTCTTTGCTGGAGACTCCCGTAGCTTCTGGCTGTTTGGAAGCGGGTGGGAAGCGGCCGATGGAGTTAAGGTAGGCGTTGAGGCGGGGACCCAGCTCGCGAATCAGCGGTTTGAGCCGATTGACCTCCGCCGAGCTGAGCAATCTGCGCTGGTAGGCACGGCGCAGCCAGTGTCGAGTCTCATTGAGCGAGCCTCGTGCCGTGCGGACGAAGCGCTTGTTGTCCGCGTGGCTGGCGCGCCCGCAGCCCTCGGCGATGTTGGCCCCAATGCTGTCAGCAGCCCGCACGATTTGGCTGCCGATGGTGTTCTTGGCAAAGCTGTCCCATCCCATGACCAAACTCCAGATTTCGTCGGCGATCCGCTCCGCCAAGCGGTAAACCTCAAGGTTCTCGAAATCGGTGGAAGCCATGGGGAATGCCAGCTCGGGTTCAGGTCGTGCGTGGTGTCACTGTTGCTTGTTCCTGGTTCTTTGTTTCTTGTTCTTGGTTCCTTGCGGGCTCTTGAGCGGGGGCTTGCTCGCGACGTTCTTGACCACGAACGAGGAACCAAGAACCAGGAACCACCCACTACTTCTTCGCCCCCCACATCCGCGGCGCCTTTTCCTGCAGGTTGGCGGCGTGGATGACGAAGCCGGGGTCCAGGATCCGGTCGGGGACCGGCTTGCCGGCCCGCGCATCGAGGATGGCCTGGACGCTGGCCTGGACCTCGAAGAACACGTCCTGCACACCGGTCGCGTCGAGGTAGCCGTCCACCAGCATTTGATAGGCGGTGGCGTCGCCGTCAAAGCCGCCCAGGATCACGTGGCCGGGTTCGCCGCGCTTGTGCCACTTGCCGGCGTTGCGCAGCGCCGAAGCGATGCTGGGCAGGTGCAGGTCCGACGGGGTGAAAATGAGGCTGATGTCCGGATGCTTCTGGAGGGCGTTGACCACGCCGGCGTAGGCTTTCTCGTTGTTCCATTCGGTCGGGACGCGGGCCACCACCTCGATGATGTCGGCCGCGTCCTTGACCGCGGCTTCGAAGCCGTCGCGCCGCCCGATGGCGTTGATGTCGCCCAGGTCGCCGATGAGATGGAGCGCCTTGTGCCGGCCGCCGGCTTTGCGGGCCTCGGCGACGAGGAAGGCCACCGTTTCACGTGCGAGGGTGAAGTTGTCCGCCACCACCGCAACCGAGCGGGCGTCGCTCTCGGCCGCCGGCCGGTTGAACAGCACGATCGGGATGCCGGCCGCGTTGGCCGCGCGGATCACCGGGATGCAGGCGCGGGCGTCCTTGGGCACCAGGATGATGCCGTCCACGCGGCGGGTGATGAAGTTGCGCACCTGCTCGATCTGCCGGTTGGCGTCGCCGTCGGCCACGGCCTGGAGCATCTGGATGTGGCGCGCCGCCAGCTCGGTCTCGAAGGCGCGCAGGGCGGCCACCCAGAACTCGGTCTGCAACGTCTCAAACGAGACGCCGATGGTCCGCACCGGCACGGATGCTCCGGACCCGGTGTCCTGGGTGGGAGCCTCCCGTTTGCCGCAGCCGGTGGGCAGCAGTGACAGCCCGCCGCCCAGCAGGCAGGCCAGAATCCAGCGCTGCCAAAGCGGAATTCGGTTCATGGTCATTCTCATGGCGCAATGCAAGGTGAGGACTTCGTCTAGCCCAGCAATGCCCGGCGCAGAATGCGTTGCGCCGCCATGGCGTCGCCGCTCTGGAAGACGGCTTCCAATTCGGCCGAAGGCAGGCGCTCGGCTGCCGCCGAGAGCGCCTCCAGCCAGGCGATGGACTCGCGCGCCACGGCGATCTTGTCCTTTTCGCGGTAGGCGAACACATCCAGCGAGAACCAACCGTCGTAGCCGGTGCGGTCCAGCCACCAGAAAAACTCCAGCCACTCCAGGGTGTGGACCGAGCCGGGGATCATGTCGTCGTCCCACAGGCGGTAGTTGTCGTTGAGGTGGAGGTGGAAGAGGCGGTTGCCGAACCGCTTCATCAACGCCACGCACTCGGCCAGGGTCTCGTAACCCATGTTGGCATGGCCGGTGTCGAGGTTGATGCCGACGTTGGGGCGGTTGACCTCGTTGATCAGCAGCAACGTCTTGGCGGTGTTGCTGACCAGGATGTGGGTGCGCGGTTCCTTGGGCTTGAACTCGACCGAGATTTTCACCTGCGGCTTGTGGTCGGCGCACTCGGTCAAGCCTTCGATGATCCAGTCGTAGGCCTTGAGGTAATCCATCTGGAAGATGTAGTCCCAGCCGTCGTGGCCGAACCAGGGACTGACGTGGTTGCACCCGGTGCTGGCGGCCAGGTCCATGGCCACCTTGACCCGCTCGATGGCTTCGCGGCGGATCCCGGGGTCGGTCGAGGCAAAGGTGCCCCAGCCCCATTTCGGATTGGCCCAGATTTCGGGGATGACCCCGGCCAGTTGAAAGCCCGCGTCAGTGATCTGTTTGACGCGGGCGTGCATGTTTTCGTCGTTGATGTGCCAGCCGCCGATGACCTCGATGCCGGTGATGCCCGGGACCTGCCGGGCGTCTTCGAGCATCTGGTCGAAGCTGCGCTGGGGCGTGTAGCCCTGCAGCACGTAGCGGTCGGCGCAGGAGCCGAACAGGACGGCGATGGCGGCGTATTTGCGTTTCATGGCGAGGTGTGTGCGTTGGGATTTTCAGGGAACGGGTTGCGGAGTTTGTTCACGCCGAGGGCCTGGTTGACCCGGGCCAGGTCCCGGCGAAGCCGCGGGCCGGCGCGCAGCAGGTAGTTCACGTAAAGGCTCTCGAGCACGGCCAGTTGGGCCAGGCGCTTGGAGCCGATCTCGCCGTTGACGTGCTCCTGGAACACGGCGGTCAAGAGCGTCACGTCGGCCAGCCGCGCCAGGGTCGAGCGCGGGAAATTCGTCAGGGCCAGCACCGTGATGCCCCGGGCGCGCGCCTGGCGCACCACGGTCAGCACGGGCTTGCTTTCACCGGTGTAGGAAATCGCCACCAGCACGTCGCCCTTGGTCAGTTGGTTGACCTGGATGAGTTGCAGGTCCGGGTCTTCCGCCGTGAAACAGGCCACACCCAGGCGCAGGAACTTGTGATACACCTCGCGCGCCACCACGGCGGCATTGCCCAGCCCGACGAAGGCCAGGCGCGGCGCCGCCACCAGCGCCTCGACGGCCACCTGGTAGGCCCGCCAGTCCAGCGCTTCGAGTGTGTCGTGCAGGGCCTGGACTGAATTGGCGAACACCTTGCGGGCGACCGTCTCGGGCGAGTCGTCCGGCGTGATGTCCCCGTAGGTGGGCAGCGGCTCGAAGGCGGCGAAATCGCGTTTTAGTTCGGGAAATCCCGGGTAACCCAGCCGTTGCGCCAAGCGCACCACCGTGGCCTCGCTGCAGCCGGCCCGCCGGCCAAACTCGACCACGCCCAGGTCAGCCACTTCTTCCGGGTGGCTGAGCAGGAAATCCGCCGCGCGGCGTTCGGCCCGCTTGAGGGCCGGGCGAATCGCCTTGAGTTTGATGAGGCAGCGATGGGGGATGCGTTCCTCGAGGGCCGCCGCTGATGGGACGCCGTCTCGGCGATCCGACTTCCGAGCAGGTCTGGAGGATTGCGCACGCATGACTCAGAGCAGCGGGTTGAACGGCTGGAGCGCGCCCGTCACCCTCTGATAAAGCACCCACCGCTCCTGGTAGTGGGCGACTCGGGCCGGTGCCGGCTCGAACTGGCGCTCCGGCGCCACCGTGCGGGCGACCGCCTCCTCCAGCGAGGCATACATCCCGACCGCCGTGCCGGCTAGTAACGCCGCGCCCAGCGCCGCTGCCTCCGCGCAACGCAGCGTGCGCACGGGCCGGCCCAGCACGTCGGACTTCAGTTGAACCCAGGGGGCGGACTTGGCGCCGCCCCCCACGGCAACCAGTTCGTCCACACGCACGCCAGCAGCCTGCCAGGCTTCGAGGTTGGCCCGTAGCTCGAAGCACAACCCTTCCAGCAAGCCCTTGAACACCTCGTGCCGCGAAGTGGCCAGCGTCAACCCCAACACCGCCCCGCGCGCAGCCAGATCACAGACCGGTGTGCCGCGCCCCGTGAAGTGCGGCAGCACGAGCACAGGCGAAGGCCCCGGGGGCAGGCGCTCGTCCATCACCGCGTAAGCCTCGATGCCGCGCGCGGCCGCCTCCGCCACTTCCGCCGCACCGAACTGGTCCCGCCACCAGCGCAACGCCAC
>JBBIJZ010000018.1:7828-28328 GCA_037445715.1 Verrucomicrobiales bacterium
CCCACCACTTGACCCGAAGGCACCGGTGCCGACCAGATGTCCGGTGACAGCCCCAGCCGTTGATGGAGTTCAGCCCACCAGTGGTCGCCAGCCAGATCAAAGGCCATCGTGCGTGTGGCCATGGTGTGGTCCAGCACCGCAATGCCGCCGAGCTTGCCCAGCAGGAAATCCGCGTAGGTGACAATCTTCCAGGCGCGTTCGAAAACCCCCGGCGCCAGGACGCGCAGCAGCAGCACTTTGGTCAGGGAGTTGAGCGGGTGCGGCCTCATGCCGGTGCGCCGGAACACCTCAAACTCGCCGAACAGCTCGGCACATTGCCGCGCTTGAGGCGCCGAGCGGTAATCCATGCCCAGCAGTGCGGGGTGCAGCGCGCGAAACTCGCGGTCCACGGGAATGATGGCGTCGCCTTGCACCGAGATGCTCAGGGCGCGCGGGTCGCGTGCCCGGCCGGTGGCCGCCACCTCGCGCAAGGCTTCCTGGGCCAGGGCCCAGACCTGCTCGGCGTCCTGCTCCGCCTTGCCCGGCGCGTCGCAGACCACCCCGTATTCGCGAAAGGCGCGGGCCTGCACCCGGCCGTCCGGGTCGAAAACGACCGCCTTGCAGCCGGTGGTGCCGATGTCCAGGCCGATCAAAGACATGGTTGGGGGTTGGTGGTTCGTGGTTCGCGGTTCGCGGTTTCCGGTTCTGGGACGCCGGGGGTGGGAACCGGTGCAGCGGGGGCGAAACAGACTTCGTCCTGCTCGCGGCGCAGGCGGGTCAGCAACGTGTCGGGCACGGACTCCAGATCGTCGTAACGGATCGGCTGGCCGCAACGCACGTCGCGTCGCACCACGCAACCCTGGGCCAGGCCCAGGGGCAGGAGGTTTTCCGCGCGGGCGGCGGCGACCGTGTCAATGGAGCCGCGGTAACAGGTTTCACCGATGGCATCCAGCGTTTCGCCGGCGCGCAGGTCGCGCTTGGCGATGGCGATGCACTCGGCCATCGGGCGAGGCAGGGGATGGCCGCTGGACTCGCCGTAGATCACTGCCTGGGCGCAGGTGAGCGGCACTTCGATGCTGCACAGGTGGTAAGGCCGGAACAGCAGGTAGTAAGGGCCGTGGCCCATGTCCCGCTGGATCAACCCGTGGCGCAACCGCGGCTGATCGGTGGTGAAAACCACGAACACGCCCGGATGCACGCCGATGGCGAAATCCACCACGCCCTTCCGCCGCAGCACGCCTCCGTCGGCCTGCGGGCAAAAGACCCGGTGCAGCGTGTCGCGCGTGGCCTGTGCACCGTGCATTCCGCGCACGTCCGGCACCAGGCCGGTGGCGTTGGCCACACTGCACATCTCGACGGCGGTTTTCGAGCCGTCCACAAACTCGCAGAGCATCCGTGGGCTCATGTCGCGGGCTTTGGCCTTGGCGGCCAGCGCGTCCGGAGTAGCGGTGATGTCCAACGGATTGTTTTTGCCCTTGCCCGCGCAGACCACCTCGAAGCCCAGCGCGGTGGCGAAGCGGTAGAGTTCGATGATAGCCGCCGGTTCATCGCCCGCGGCCAGCGTGTAAATGCCCCCCGCCGCCTCGGCCTTGCGACGCAACAGGGAGCCGACGGTCACGTCGCACTCGACGTTCATCATCACGATGTGCTTGCGGGCTTCGATGGCAGCCAGGGCGATGGCCGCGCCCAGCGCTGGCACCCCGGTGGCGTCCACCACCACCTGCACCTCGGGCAGCGCCGGCACCACGTGCCAGTCAGTAGCCGCCACGGTGCGTCCAGCCGCGAGGGCTCGCCGGGCGGCTTCTGGATCGTTGGTCCGCACCACCCGCTCCGGCGGAAGGCCGGCCATCCGGCAAGCCCGCTCCACGCGCTCGAAGCTCACGTCCACCACCACCGGCACGTGGACCCCTTTCATCAACTGCACCTGGCAGAGGATTTCCTGGCCCATCTGACCGGCGCCGATCAGGCCGATGGTGACCGGTTCACCTCGGGCTTCGCGTTCCAGCAGGCGTTCGTTGATGGCGTTCATCGGAAGACCAAGGCAGGGCTAATCAGGTTCGACCACCACTTTCAGCGCTTCGCCAGCGGCGGCGATGGCGAACGCCTCGGCGATCCGCGACAAGGGGCGGGTGTGCGTGACGAAGTGCTCGACCCGGACGACCTTGCGGCGGAGAGTCTCGAGCGCTTCTTCGTGGAAGCGCGGATGGTAGGAAAACGCCCCCATCACCACCTGCTCGCCGTAATGAATGAGGTTGGCGTTCAGGCGCACCATCGGATCGGCCTTGGGCAGGCCGCCAAAGAGCACGATCCGGCCGCCGCGCCTTGCCATTTCCACCGCCTGGGTCTGCGTGCTGGCGACCGGGTTGGCGCAAATAACGACGTCCGCCCCCAGCCCGCCGGTCCATCGGCGCACCTCGCTGACCGCGTCCTGTCGGGACGGATCCACGACTTCGTCCGGGCCGAATTGCTCCACGGCCTTGCGTCGGGCGGCATTCGGTTCGCTCACCAACACCCGCGCGCCGCGCGCCTTTGCGATGACGATGTGCAGGCAGCCGATGGGGCCGGCGCCCAGCACCGCCACCGTTTCGCCCAAGGACGTGCCGCACCTTTCGTGGCACGCCAGCACCGACGACACCGTTTCCGCCAGGGCGCCTTCGTGCCAGCCCAGCCCCTCGGGCATGCGATGCACAATACCGTTGCGCAGCAACTCGCCCTCAAGCACCACCCGCTCGGCAAACCCACCGTTCAGACCCGGCGTGATGCCCAGGAGCCTCAGGTCCGGGCAAAGGTTGAACAGCCCCCGCCGGCAATACCAACAGACCCCGCAGTGGATGTCCGGCGCCACCGCCAGCCGGTCGCCCGCCTTGAAACGCTCCACCCGTGGCCCGACCTCGATCACCACCCCGGCCAGCTCGTGGCCCTGAATCAGTTGCGGCACCCCCGACGGCGGTCCTTCCCGCCAGCGGCGCAAATCGGAACCGCAAATGCCGCAGGCGCGCATCGCCAACACCAAGCCATCCGTCGGGCACGCCGGCGGCGGCACGTCGCGGAGCTCGATGGTTTGCGGAGCGATGAGATGTGCGGCCTTCATGAGGGTTGGGAAGCCTGGTCTTTGGCGGGATCGAGCAGGCGCTCGCCTACCGCGCCGCCGGGATGAATCACGGCGAACTGCTCGCGCGTGTAGCCGGTCCGGTGCATCAACGCGATGCACACCGCGTCGAACACCGCAATCACCGCCAGCGTGCTGGCCGTGGCGAGCATGTTGAACGGGTCCGGCTCGCGCTCCACCTTCACCCGCAGGAGCAGGTCGGCGGCACGAGCCAAAGGCGAATCCGGATTTTCCGTCACGGCGATCAGGAATGCCTGCTTGGTCTTGCACGCGGGCACCAGGTTCAGCAACTCGCGGGTGCCGCCTCCCTTGGAGATGGCGATGACCACGTCCCCGGGCTGCACCAAACCCAGCCCGCCATGCACCGCGTCACTGGGATTCAAAAACGCCGCCGGCCGTTCGATGCAGCAGAGCGAATGGGCAATCTTCCTGGCTGCCGCCGCCGAGGTGCCGCAGCCGGTGGTGAGAATCCGGCCCCGACAATCCGCCAGCGCCGCGACGCAGCGCCGAAACGCCTCCGGGTCCACAATCCTTGGCAGCCCGGCCACAGCCGCCGCCTCGGACCTCCACGTTTCCGCGGCGATCATCCAAGGGTCGGGCGCGGCAGTTGTTTTCATTTCGACATCAGCTCGGTGAAACGCGGCAGCCGCATCATGGCCCAAATACCAAAGATCGGCAACCTGGTTTTCACCCAAATGAGCCTGAAAATGAAAAACGCGGCGGCGCGGCCCGTGAGGCGCGGGCGCGCCCTTGCCCAGGGGCGTCGTTCCGGCCAAGTTTGCCGCAGGCGCACCGGGCCCGTGGCCCCCGTTGAGACTCCCTGTCCCCGGAGAAGGAGGGAAGATCGCGTCGGCGCCGGCTTCGGCTTCAGCATCCGGTTGGGCCGCTCGGCAAACTGGGATGTGGCCGGCACTGCGCTCGCAACGTGTCCGGCCTTGCGCCGGGCGCTGAACGTCACCAAGCTGCCCAAGTTGATGCGTGCCAGGGGCTGGCGCGAAGCATGGGCGCTCCGTGGCCGGGCCAATGCAGCAGCCGTGCTCTGGCCACAGCGAGGGGCGGCTCCGGGCCGTCGCGGCCGAGCTCCGGGCTGTCCGGAGCCGGGCGAAACTTGACCGGGCGAATACGGGGCCGGCTCCTGAGCGTGGACAACGATGTGTGCCGCTTTTGACAGCCGTTTTTCTTCCCAAGCAGTCCGCCGCCAACGCTGCGGGTCCCAGGCCAGCGGCCCGGCTGGTCTGCCTTTGCGGGAACGCCCCGGCCCAGACCGAACACGCCAGCCCCACCTCCCAGCCGCCGGGCGCGGAGGCGGTGGCGGGTGTGGCCGTGCTGCAGCGGGCGTTGCCGGCGGTGGTGACGCTGAGGATGCTGGACCGCACCGGGACCGAGCGCGGCCAGGGCACCGGCTTCTTTATCCGGCCCGACGGGCTGCTGGTGACCGCCCGGCACGTCGCCGAAGGGGGGCGCGATTTGCTGGCCGTGACGAGCGGCGGCCGGACCTTGCCGGTGACAGGCTTTGTGGGCGATGACCGCGATTTTGACGTGGCCGTGCTGCAAGTGGACGGCACCAATCTGCCCCACCTGACCCTGGCTGACACCGTCCGGAGCCACGAATGGGTGGGGGTGGTGACGCCCGACCTGAGGGCCGGGCGGGTCTATCTGGCCAAGCATCGCATCGGTCGGCTGCTCAAGCAGGGGGTGACCGCGCGGCAGCAGTGCAGGCCTTGATCTGCCGCTTCCCCCTCCGTTTTTGCAGGAGAGCCGCGGGGCCTGTGGCTTTGCCCGAGGGTTGGGCAGCCAATCGCCTTAGACCGCTCCGCCGGAAAACCGGCGCCACGGTCAAGGAGGTCAATGCCGCACCAGTCCGCGCAGCCAGTCCAGCCAGAGAGCCAGCCCTGCCCCGGTGCGGGCGGAAAGTTCGAAGACCCGTGCCTGGGGGGCCACGGCCCGGAGGTTGCGGCGCAACGTCTCGATTGGGCAACCCGCCGCTTCGGCCAGATCGGTCTTGGTCACCACCACCGCGTGGGCGGAACGGAACACGGGCGGATACTTCAACGGCTTGTCCTCGCCCTCGGTCACCGAGAGCAGCACAACACGCGCGTTTTCGCCCAGATCAAAGTCCGCCGGGCAGACGAGATTGCCGACGTTTTCGAGGAACAACAGCGGGCGGCCGTCCAGGTCGAGTTGTTCGAGGCCGCGGGCGACCATTTCGGCGTCCAGATGGCAGACCGTGCCGGTGGTGATCTGCACCACCGGAGCGCCCGCGGCGCGGATGCGCTCGGCGTCGCGCGCGGTGGCCAGGTCGCCCACGATGACGGCGGCGGGCAGTTCGGCGGCGAGGGCGGCGAGGGTTTTTTCGATCAGGGTGGTTTTGCCCGCGCCCGGAGAGGCCAGCACGTTCACGGCGAACACGCCCTTGGCCCGGAGGTAACTGCGGTTGCGCTCCGCCAGCCGGTCATTGCGGGCGAGGATGGGCTGGTGGAGGTCCAGGGTCACCCGCGCGGGCTCGTGCGCATGGCTGTCGTCCGCGGCGTGGGGGTGGCTGTGGACGGTACCGTCGGCGTGGGTGTGGGGGTGCGCGTGGACGCCGGGTGCGTGCGGATGCTCGTGGTCGGCGTCATGCCCGGCGCCGTGCACGTGCGCATGGCTGTGCCGGGTGCCGTCGGCGTGGACGTGCTCGTGGCTGTGTTCGACGTGGTCATGGACGTCGTCGGCCTCGACCAGCCGCACGGGCCGGGCCGGCGGGTCTTGCAAGGGTTGCACCCCGAACCGCTCCGCCCGACCGCATCCGCATTCTGCACACATGGCTCAAACTCCCGCTTTGTTTTGAAGGACGGTAGCAGGGGCGATGTCCGATGTCATGCGCCAAGCCGGGCGGTGGGTGGTTTGCTTCCGGCCAAACTCCTCCGCCGCGCCCGGTGGGCTTGACGCTGGGGCGGTTTTCCCGTCCACTCTCCGCCCACGATGGATCCAGCGGCTCCAGAGGTTCGCGCGGCGGGGCGTCCGCACCTGCTCCGGCGGTTGTATGACTGGACGGTGGGGTGGGCGCAACGGCCGGGAAGCACCCGGGCGTTGTTTGGCATCGCGTTCGTGGAGTCCTCGGTGTTTCCGGTGCCGCCGGATGTGTTGTTGCTGGCGTTGAGTGTGGGCGCGCCGCGGCGGGCGTTGTGGTTTGCCGCGGTGTGCGCGGCGGGGTCGGTGCTCGGCGGCATGTTGGGCTACGCGATCGGGTACGGGGCGTGGGAGATGGCCCGGGGCTTTTTCATCCCGCACATTTTTTCGCAGGAGGCCTTTGACCACGTGGGCCGGCTTTACCAGGGCAACGCCTTTCTGGCGATTTTGACGGCGGCCTTCACGCCCATTCCGTACAAGGTGTTCACGGTGGCGGCCGGGGTTTTTCACGTCAGCTTTCCCGCTCTGGTGGCCGCCTCGGCCCTGGGGCGCTCGGCGCGGTTTTTCCTGGTGGCGGGGGCGATTTACCTGTTCGGGGCCCAGGTTAAGGGCCTGATCGAAAAGTACTTTGACTGGTTTGCCTGGGCGTTGCTGGCGCTGGGGGTGGGCGGGTTCGTGGCCATCAAGTACCTGCGCTGAGCGGGGGAGGGGGCGGCGGCGTTGTTCGGCCGTCCATCCGTCACTCAGGCGAGCAACTCCGCCGGGGCCACCTTGATTTTCTCGGCCAGATCGCGGGGGATGGGCGTGGCCGTGAAGCTGCCGTCCGCGTTTTTGGCCACGCAGACGACGGTGAGCGTGCCGCGGGCGACTTCGCGGGGCGGCTGCGCGCTGAGGTTGGTGAACTTGACGAGGTAGCTGAGCGAGCGGGGCTTTTTCTCGCGCACCAGCAGGTGCAGCTCGACCACGTCCTCGAAGCGCAGCGGCGCTTTGTACTCGCAGGCCGCGGCCACGCGGGGAAACCCCAGGGGCGGCTGGTGGTCCCGCAGCAGGACCGAGTAGCCGAGCGAGCGGAAGAAGGCGTGCTCGACCGCCTCCATGTAGCGGAAGAAGTTGGAGAAGTGGACAATGCCCGCGGCGTCGGTCTCGGAGAACTCGACCCGCCGCTGGAGCCGAAACTCGTAAGCCATGCCCGGCAGTGTGCCGGGCGCGGGGGCGGAAGCAAAGCCCGGGGTGTTTCACCGGCGCGCCGGACGCCGGGAGGCTTGGGCCCACGGCCGCCGGCGGCGGCGCCCGGGGCGGGCGGGTCCGCTTTCGCCATTGCCCGCCCCGGACGGTGCGGTAGCGTGATTCAACCGCTATTTCACGTACGGCGGTCATGGATTGGATGGAAACGTTGATCAACCGGGCCCGCGAAGCCATCCGCCGGGAGGGCGCCCGCGCGGCGTTTGCGCGCTGGATCGAGGCCAACGACGCCCGCATCCGGCGCCCCGAGCTGGACAACGGCCGGGAGCTGGCCGCGGAGCGCACGGCCATTTACCTGGCGGCCGTGGCGGACTGGGCCGAGCGCGCGCAGCGCGGGTTCGGCTACGACCGGCCGTTCGCCGTGGCGGCCATCGGCGGGACCGGCCGCGGCGAGATGGCGCCGTGTTCGGACAACGACTTCGCGTTGCTGTTCGACGACGCGCTGGAGGGCAACGCCTTTCTGGCGCACCTGCAGGCGCAAATCCTCCAGAGCGACCGGTTCGTGCGCGAGCACGGCTTCGTCTGCAATGCCCTGCCGTTCAACCTGGAGGCCGTCGCCGGCCTGACCGGCAAACAACTCAACGCCTTCCTGGACCTGCGCCCGGTGTACGACCCGCACGGTCTGACGGCGGCCTTCCGCGAGCGCCTCCGCGCCACGTGCGACACCTTCGAGCACTTCCTGCACGTGCGCGGTTTCTGGAAGGACCACTGGGAAAAGGCGGCGGACGAGTGCGAGCGGCTGGACCGGTTCGACATCAAAAACGACGGGCTGCGGTTGTTCCTGGCCGGCATCTGGACCCTGGCCGGACAGCGTTTCCAGCACAGCGCGGAAATTTACGCCACGCTGGACGACCCGCGCGACCTGGCGGCCTACGCCTTCCTGATGCGGGTGCGGGCCTTCGTCCATCTGCGCCAGCGGGGCCGGCACCGACCCCTGGGCGGGGGCAACCACCCCGAGGACGTGCTGCAGTTCGAGGATTTCCTGGCCTTTGGCGAGCTGCTCGGGCCGGAGGCGGGCGAACGCGAGCGGTTCGAGTTCGCCAACGAGGTGCGCGCCCGGCTCCTGGCCGCCCGCCGTCGCGTGGCCCGCTTTGCCAAAAGCGTCATCCAGCGCGTGCTCAAGGAGGGCCGGCCGGTGGCGCCGGGGCATCCCATCGTGTTCGGCCTGGGCGGGCTGTGCCACACCACGGCGCACCGGTGCCGGACGCCGCGCGAAAAAAGCCGGGCCGCGCTGGGGTTGTTGCTGGCGGCCCAGCGCTACAACGTGCCCGTTGACCCGGCCGAGCTGGAGACGACCTTTCGCAATGCCGGCGACTGGCTGGAGCCGGTGCCCGAGCTGGCGGCCCTGTTTTACGAACGGCGCGGCAGCCTGGCCCGCACGTTTGCCTTCCTGTCCCAGATCGAGGGGGCGGAGGAGCGGTTGTTCCCGGGGTACGCCCGGTTCGAGGTCTCGCTCGACGCCCGGGTCATGAGCGAGCAGAAGCAGCTGCGCAGCGCGTTGGAACGGGAGAAGCTGGCGGCGCTGGAGCGGTTCGTCGCCGAGGGCCAGCAACTGGCCGCCACGCTGATTGCCAATCCCGCCGACCGCGCGTGGACGCTGGCGGACCTGATCCGGCTGGAGGCGGCGCGGCTGGACACCGAACAACTGGCGGCGGTGCGCCTGGCCCTCAAGACCAAGCGCCTGCCCGTGTTGCCCGAGGACGAGGCGGCCCGGGCGGACCAGAAACGTCCGCTGCACGAGCGTTTTGCCAGCGGCATGTCGGGCATTCCCCTGGCCGAGTACTACGCGCGCTACCGCACGCAGTGCGACTTCAGCCCGGAGACGCTGCGCCTGGTCGAGTTTCTCCAGTTGCACCGGCGCGAGTTCAAGGAGCGGGCCGAATCCGGCCTGAACACGGATGACAAGGTGGCGGAGCTGGTGGCCCGGTGCGGCGACGAAGACCGGCTGCGCGCCCTGCTGGTGTTCACGGCGGCGGACCGGGCGGTGTGGGAATCGGCCGAGCAGGACCCGGCGCGCTGGTTCAACACCCGCGAGTTGTACGAGAAGGCCCTGCAACGGTTCCGCCCCGGTCCGGACTCCCGCGCGGTGCTGGGCGCGGCCGGTTTTTCCCCGGCGGAGCAGGCGGTCATTGCCGATTTCGGGGACGCTTTTTTTGGCGGGATTTACCGGCAGTACCTGGGCCGGTTTGGCGCCCACCTCCTGCGGCTGGCCGAGGCGCCGGAGAGCACCCCGCCGAAGGTCGCCGTGTTGCGCGACGGGGCGTCGCTGATTGTGGGCGTGGCGGCCCGCGACTATCCCGGCCTGGCGGCCACGCTCACCGGTTCGCTCTGGAGTTGCGGGGTGGGGTTGCAGCAGGCCCACCTGTTCTCCGCCACGCACTACGGTCTGGCGCTGGACTTTTTCCACGTGGCGCCAGACACGCGCGCCCTGCCGGCCGACCTGGCCCGCACGCTCGAACAGGCGGTGGTCCAGCGCCGCCACATCGCGCCCGGGGACGAAGCCGGACTGCCCGCGCTGGTGGGCGAGAAGACCCTCACGGTCTGGCGGGCCGGGTTGTACCGGTTGCGGTTTGAAACGGCCCAGGATGCCGGCGGATTGCTTTACGCGCTCACCTACAAGGTCCACCGGCATCTCCAGGGCAACATCTACGGGCTGGAGGCGCGCGCGGTGCGCGGGCGGTCCTTCGTGAGCGTGTACTTCCACCTCCCGGCGCACCTGACGCTGGAGGCCGCCCAGGCCATCGTGCAAACGCGGTTCTGAGGCCGCCGGCGCCCGCGCAACCTCCCGGCGGAGACTCGGGGAAAAGCGCCGCCCGCGGCGCTCACCAGGGCTTGCGCTCGTTGAGTGCCCGCACGATCGCCCGGCGCAGGGCCAGGGCGTCCACACTGCCCAGTTGCCGGTACACCACCTCGCCCTCGGGCGAGAGCAGCACGGTGTACGGCACCGCACCGGCCCAGTCCGGGTCGAAGGCGTTCATCAGCGCCTCGCGGTCGGTCGAGGCGAAGATCAGGTTGCGGTTCGAGGCCTGCTGCTTTTGAAGGAACTCGAGCACGCGCGCCTCCTCGTCCGGGCGGTTGACTGCCACGCTGACGAACTCGAAGTCGCGGTGGCGGTACATGCGGTGGATGGTCACCAACTCGCCAAACTCCGCCACGCACGGGGCGCACCACGTGGCCCAGAAGTTGACCAGCCGGAATTTCCCGGAGCCGTTTTTGCGCAGCGCGGCCAGCGCGGCGGCGTCGGCCTTCTCCAGGGTGACCGGCTCGGCGGCCAGTTTGTTCAGGTAGGCCTGTACCGCGTCGGCCTTGCCGGCCCATTTGACCGAGCAGCCCACGACCTTGGTTTGCCGGACCGGGGGCTCCCGGTCCGCGAGCAAGGCGTCGAGCGCGTCGCGCAGGTAATGCACCTTCACGTGCTGCGGCCGTTCCGAGTCGTCCACCGCGCCCACGTAGCGGAGCCGGCGGGCGGCGTCGAAGACGAACACGTGCGGGGTGGCCACCGGCCCGTAGGCGCGGGAGACCGCCTCGGGGTCGCCGTCGTAGAGGTACGGGAAGTTGAAGCCGCGCTCCCGGGCGCGGAGCTGCATTTCCTCGAACGAGTCGCTCAGGTCGGTCCAGCCCAGTTCGTCCAGGCGCACCGACCTGGGGTCGTTGGGCGAGATGGCCACCAGCGCCACGCCGCGCGGCCGGTAGTCGGTGACGATCTGTTTGAGCCGTTCCTCGTAGTACTGGGCGGTGGGGCAGTGGTTGCAGGTGAAGACCACCACCAGCACGCGGGCGTCGGCGAAATCGCCCAGCCGGTACCGGCGGCCGTCCACGCCGGGCAGATCGAAGTCCGGCGCGGGCGCGCCGAGGGGGAGGGTGGGCGGTTGGAGGTCCGCGGCCAGCAGGTGGGTGGCCGCGCCGAGCAGCGCCAGGAAACGAGCGGGTGAAATCATGGCGCGAGTCTAGCCGAATCACCCGCCCAACGCCACCATCGGGCGGCAGGGGGTGTAGTGATCGCGGAAGAGGTGGCCGGCGGGTTTGGCGGCGAGGGCTTCCCGCAGCAGCGCGGCCAGGTCGGCCTCCCGGCCGTGGCGGCGCAGGGCGGCGCGCAGGTCCACCTCGCCGTGGTTGCCCAGGCAGGGGCGGAGCCGGCCGTCGGCGGTGAGGCGGACGCGGTTGCAGGTCTCGCAGAAGTGCCGGTTGGTGATCGCGCCGATGAAGCCCACCAGCGCGCCGGTGCGTTCCAGCCGGTAATACCTGGCCGGGCCGTGTCCCAGGCGGGGGTCGGGCAGGGGAACGAGCCGCTCGCGGGCGCCCAGGGCGGCCATCACCGCGGTGACGGGCAGAAAGTTTGCCTCGGTGAGCACGTCGGCGCGGCTGACCGGCATCAATTCGATGAAGCGCAACGGCAGGCCGTGTTCGGCGGCGAAGCGCACCAGCGGCCACACCTCGCCCTCGTTGAGCCCGCGCAGCAGCACCGTGTTCAACTTCACCCGCTCGAAGCCGGCCGCCACCGCGGCGCGGATGCCCGCCAGCACGGGCGCCAGTTCGCCGCCGGTGATGCGCCGGTACAGGGCCGGATCGAGTGCGTCCAGGCTCACGTTCACCGTGCGCACGCCCGCCGCGCGCAACGGCCCGGCCAGCGCGGCCAGGCGGGTGCCGTTGGTGGAGAGGCCGATGGCCTCCACGCCGGGAAGGGCCGCCAGGCCCCGGGCGATGTCCACCACGTCCGCCCGCACCAGGGGTTCGCCGCCGGTGAGGCGGAATTTGCGGAAGCCCAGTCCCGCCGCCACGCGCACCAGGCGGAGGATTTCCTCGGCGGTCAGGTGGTCCGGCCGTTGCGCCCAACCGCGGTACCCCTCGGGCATGCAGTACAGGCAGCGCTCGTTGCAACGGTCGGTGATCGATATGCGCAGGTAGTCCACCGTGCGGCCGTACGGGTCCCGGTAGCCGGCGGGCGCGCCGCTGCACGCCGCCCGCGGGCCGTGCGCGGCCACCTCGCACAGCGCGGCGGGCAACTCGGTGGGCGGGGGGGGATTTCCCGCCGGGGGGTGGTCGGAGTCCACGGGGGGAGTCATACGGAAGTCAGGGGTTTCGCCGGCACATGCGGGTCTTCTCCACGCAGATGCGCCACGGCCTCGCGAATGGCCGGGGCGAGGGTCTCCAGGCACTCGCGCACGGCGGTGGGTTTGCCGGGCAGGTTCACGATGAGCGTGCGCCCGCGGGTGCCGGCGGTGGCGCGGGAGAGAATCGCCGTTTTGACCCGGGACAGCGCGGTCAGGCGCATCGCTTCACCGAAGCCGGGCAACTCGCGCTCGAGCACGGCTCGCGTGGCTTCGGGGGTGACGTCGCGCGGGCCGATGCCCGTGCCGCCGGTGGTCACGATCAGGTCGCAGCCGGCGCGGTCGGCCAGTTCGCGCAACCGGGCGGCAATCAGGTCCGTCTCGTCGGGCACGAGGGCGGCGACAAATTCCGTCTGCGGACCGAAGACCTCGCGCAGGACGGCCTCGATCTCCGGCCCGCTGCGGTCGGCATAGACGCCCGCGCTGGCGCGGTCGCTGACGGTGAGGCGGCCGATTTTCATGGGGGCGGGAAACCGGCCGGGCGGCCGGCGGGGTGTCGGCGACACGGCCGGCCCGGGGTCGGCGCCGCGGAAGCGGCGGCCCGCGAGGGCGGCGCGGGGTAGGCGAGGCCGGGGCGGTTCATTGCTTGACCTTTTCCAGCAGCCGGACGCCCTCGATGCGCAGGGCTTTGTCCACGGCCTTGCACATGTCGTAGAGGGTCAGCGCCGCCACGCTCGCCCCGGTCAGGGCCTCCATCTCGACGCCGGTTTGGGCGGCCGTTTCCGCGGCGCACTCGACCTCGATCCGGTCGCGCCGGACGCGGAAGCTCACCGCCACATGCGTCAGCGGCAGGGGGTGACAGAGCGGGATCAGCTCGGCGGTGCGCTTGGCCGCCTGGATGCCGGCGATCTGGGCCACGGTGAGTACGTCGCCCTTGGGCAGGGCGTGTCGTTTGAGCGCCCGGATCGTGGCCGGCGCACAAACCAGCGTCGCGGCCGCCACGGCGCGGCGGGTCTGGACCGGCTTCGCGCCCACGTTGACCATGCGGGCCGCGCCGGCGGTGTCCAGGTGCGAAAATGTTTTGGCGTGCTTCATGAACCGCGCTCCGTGCGCAGGAACTCGATCCGGCAGCCGCGGGTCAGCCCGGCGGCGCCGGCCGGGACGCGGAGCAGGGCGTTGGCCGCGGCCAGGGGCGTCAGGTCGCCCGAGCTGCGCCAGCGCAACGGGGTGAGCATGACCGAGCCGTCCTGCAAATGCCAGCGCGCCGGCCAGAAGGTTTCGCGGTCGGGGGCCGCGGCGGCCAGGTCCGTCGCGAGCACGCCGGGGGAAAACTCCGTCCGGTGGGTCTGGCCCGACCACGCCTCGAGCGCGGCGCGGACGTAGAGGTGCAGGCACACGAAATGGGCCAGCGGGTTGCCCGGCAGCCCGAAGGCCAGCGTGCGGCCGCGTTGGGCCACCAACAGCGGCTTGCCCGGGCGGGCGGTCGTCCGGGTGACGTACAGGGTGAAGCCCGCCGCTTCGAGCCCGTGCCGGGTGCAATCATGTTCGCCCACGCTCGCGCCGCCCGAGATCAGGAGCAGATCCGGTTCGGGGCCCGGTGGGCAGATTTCGGGACGCGAGCGCAGTTCGTCTTCGCCCACCCGGAGCTGCTCCGGCGCGATGCCCCAGGGCGCCAGGAACGCGCGCACCAGGGTGGAATTCGAGTCACGGATCTGTCCGGGCCCCGGCGTTTGGTCCGGGGGGACGATTTCGTCGCCCGTGGCCACGTGCACCACGCGCGGCAGGCGCGTGACGGCGGGGCTGACGCCGCCCACGCTGGCCAGCAGGGCCAGCGCGCCGGGGGTGAGCAACGTGCCGGGCGCAAGCAACACCGCGCCCGCCCGGGCGTCCTCGCCGCGCCGGCGGAGGTTCCGGTCGGTGTCGCGTCGGAGGACGGTGATGGTGTCGCCGGCGGCGCGCACGTCCTCCTTCATCACCACTTGCAGACCGTCGCCGGGCAGGGCGCCGCCGGTGGCGATGCGCACCGCCTCGCCCGGCCGGAGCGGGCGCGGTTTCCAGTCGCCGGCGCGAATATCGTCCACGACGCGGAACTGCGGGCCGGGATCGTCCAACCGGACCGCGTAACCGTCCACCGCGGAGCGGTCAAACGGCGGCAGGTCTTCCGGCGCGTGGACCGGCTCGCGCAGCACGCGCCCGAGGGCGGCGGCCAGGGGGACGCGCTCGGAGTCCAGCGGCGGGCAAAGCCGGGTCAGCAGGGCGAGCACGTCCGCCGCGCTGGCCGGAGGTGTCGAGGCCGGAGGCGGCCTTCCGGGTCCGCCGGTGCCCGGCGGGCGGTGGTGGGGGCGTCCGGCCTCTGGCATTGCCTCGAGGGCCCGCCGCTTCCAAATCGGCACCTCCTGCTTCAACCGGTCCATGAACTGCGCCAACAGCGCGAACGTTTCGGCGCGATGCCGGCCGGCCAGGCCGACGTAAATGGCCGCCTCGCCCGCGGGGATGACGCCCAGCCGGTGGATGACCCGCGCGGCCCGGCAGGGATGCTGTTGCGCCAGGGCGGTGAGCAGGCGATGGATTTCGCGCTCGGCCATGGGCGCGTAGGCCTCGTATTCGAGGGCGGCGATGGGCCGGCCGTTTTCCTCGCCGCGGACCAGGCCGCGGAACTCGACCCACGCGCCCGCACCGGCGGCGGCCTCCGGCGGCGGCAGACTTGCCGGGATGGGGGCGTGGGTGAGCTGGACCTCGAGGTGCATGGCGCGCGGGGTCAGCCGCCCGAGACCGGCGGGATCAGGGCCACTTCGTCGGCGTTGCCGAAGCGCGCGTCCGGCCCGGCGTACTCGGCGTTTCGGGCCAGGCGCACCGAGCCGCGGAAGCGTTCGAGACCCGGGTGGGCTGCCAGGAGTAGCCGCCAGAGGCCGTCGGCGTCGGTCGCGGCGCAGTCGAGCTGCATTTCGGCGCAGCCGGTGACGTCCTTGAGGTGGGCGAAGAAGAGCACGCGCATGGCGGGTTAGCGGGTGGGCGTGGAGGCGACGGCGGAGGACCGCGACAGCCGGGCGTGCGTCAACCAGCCGGCCGCCAGGCCGATGAGGTAACCCTTGGGCAGGCCCGCGGCGCAGAGGGCGGTGACCAGGGTGACCCACCAGCCGCCAGCATCGAGACCGGCGGCGCACACGCGGCGCAGCAGGGCCAGGCCTTCAAAGAACAGGAGCACGCCCAGGACGGATTTGGGAAAAATGTGCACCAGGGTGTGGAAGCTCCCGCTGAAAAACAGCCCGACCGCCAGAAACAGGCACCCGTACACGATGACCGATCCCCCCATCCGGGCGCCGAAAGCGTGATGCCCGGCCATGCCGCCGCTGCCGTGGCACACCGGGATGCCGCCCAGCCACGGCGCGATCAGGTTCATCAGGGCGTAGGTCAGGCCCAGCTTGCGCACCGACGGGGCGCGGTCGGGAAACAGATCGGCGGCGAGCCGGTGCGTGGCCAGGAGGGAATTGGCGAGCGAGAGCGGCAGTTGCGGCAGGGCCAGCACGAGCAGCCCGGTGAGCACGTCCGCCGGGGTGGGGGTGTGCCAGGTGGGGAGCGCCAGGCCGACGCCCGCGCCCAGGGCGGCCCGGTCCAATTGGAACAGCGCGGCGTAGCCGGCGCCCAGCCCCACCACTGCCAGCGCCGCCGGCCAGCGGCGGTTGTCCCGGAGCCCGATTACCAGCGCGAACGACGCCGCGGCCAGTCCCCAGCCGACCGCCCCCTCACGGGGGATGAAATCCCGCGCGGCCAGCCCGGCCAGTTGGAGGCCCAGACCGAACTGGATGCCGCGCACGACCGGTCCGGGGATGACCCGCGCCAGCCAGGTCAAGGCGCCGCTGAGCGTGAGCCCGAGCACGAGCAGGCCGATGGCCAGGCCGCCGCCGTAAAGCACGCCGGGGGCGAGTTGCTGGGTGATGACCAGCGCGGCCATGGCCTTGAGCGGCTGCACCGGCATGGGCATCCGGTACACCAGCCCCGTGAACACCTGGAGGGCGCCAAAGACAATGAGCACGCTGGCGGCATCCAGGCCAGCGGCGACGATCATGGCGGCGATCAGGGGCAGGTCCGTGCCCAGGTCGCCAAACGCGCCGGCCAGCTCCAGGCGGTTGAAACGGCGGGTCGCCTCCGCCCGCACCGGGGCGGGCGGGGCCAACGCGCTTGGCGATGCCTTCAGGGCGGTCATCACGGCGGCGGGGCGATTGGAGCAAGCCGTCCGCACGCGGGCAAGGTTGCTCCGGGCCGGGGTGGGGCGGCGTTGACCTGGGGCAAGGTTGGGGCGGGTGCACGGCCAGGGCCCCGCCCGCGCGGCCGGTCCGGGCGGGGAAGGTTTTTTCAGGTCGCCGGGACGAAACGTTGGAGCACCAGGGCGGACAGGAAGAACAGCAAGAACGCGGGCAGCACGTACCACGGCTCGCCCGTGGTGGCCAGGAGGTCCACCAGGACAATGCCGGCCAGGAGATTGGCCACGGCAAAGCCGGGCGGGCGCGAGTCGCGTCCGAGCACCAGGCGCAGGGCGGGGAGAATCCAGATGACCAGCAACAGACTCAGGTAAAAGGCGCGTTCGCGGTAGCTGGGGCCTTCGGGAGATGCGCCGTTCATCAACCAGGCCAGCACCAACGGCGCTGCCAGCGTCAGGGCCGGCCACCAGGCCGCCGGTTCCGGCCGGGATTCGCGGCGGGCGAGGTGGCTCAGGCCGGTCACGTAAAGGCCCAGGGCCAGGCCGGCCCAGAGGGCGTGGCCGAGCGGGCCGCCCGCGGCGAGGGCGGCCAACAGATAAAGCTGGGCGCGGCAGGCCCCCATGACGATCACGGCCAGCGGGGTGCGTTTGTGCAGGGCGTTGTACAGGACGATCGTGCCCGCCAATACCACGGCGAGAATGCCCGGCGCCGGGCCCAGCACCACGCCGCCCGTTACACCCAGGACCAACCAGAGCCAGCCCAGTTGCCAGACCCGGGCCTCGGAAATCTGCCCGGCGGGGATGGGCCGTCCCTTGCGGCGCTGCCGGTCAAAGTCCGCATCAAAGGCGTCGTTGAGGAACATGCCGCCCAGGTACAGGCAGGCCGCGGCGGCGCACAGGAGCACGAAGCGGGTGGGGGCGCGGCCCTCCGCCAGCACCCAACCGGCCAGGCAGTTGGACCAGACCGTGGGCAGGTTCGAGACCCGTCCCAACACCAGCAAGGTGTGCAGGCTCGGGCGGGGTGGCGCGGGTCCGAACATCCGCGCGAATGCTGGGCCGGGAAACGCGGACGGGCAACTCCGGAGCCGCGGCCGGCGCGCCCGGCCAGACACAAAAAAACCGGCACGGCTGGCGGCCGCGCCGGGGTCACTCGGCCAAAGGGGTTACTTGGCGGGCGCGGTGGTGCCGACCACCCACTCGAACTTGATGGTGACCTCGTCACCGGTGGTGATGCGCTGCATCCCGGGGATGTTCGGCGAGGGCGGGGTGATGCCGAAGTCGGTCATCTTGACCTTGGTTTCGCCCAGGAACTTGAACCGCTCGCCCTCGAGCCGCTGGAGGGCCACCTCGAAGCTGCAGGGCTTGGTTTTGCCGGCCACGGTCAGCTCGCCGGCGGTGTCGAATTTGGCAGTGCCGGCGGCGTCGGGCTCGCCCTTGAGCACCATTTCCTTGAGTTTGAAGACGATGTCCTTGTGCTCCTTCATGTTCATGGCCTCCTGCATGATCTCGTCCATCTTCTGGCCGCTGCTGCTTTTGAGGGAGCGCACGGGGATGGCCAGCTCGGCCTTCGGGTTGACCTCCTTGCTGGTCAGGCTCTTGACGGATTTGAGCGTCTTGTCGGTGAGGAATTCGGGTTCGACCTCGAAGCTGCCGCGGATGATGGCGCTTTCGGCGTACCAGTCGTGAATCGAGGAGGTGCCTTCCATGCGGACCTTGCCGCCGGGTTTGGAGGCGAGCTTGATCCAGTTGTCGGCGAGGGTGGAGGCGCTGAGGGCCAGCGCAAGCGCGGCGGCCACCGGCCAGGGGGTGAGGTTCCGTTTCATGGTCACGTGATTTTCGATGGTTTGGAGGGGCGGAGCATTCAGGGTTCAGCTCACCGCGAACCACTCGCGGGAGAAGTTGACGGGCTCGCCTTTGACCAGGGCCTCATGGGCCTTGATGGCGGCGACGGTGGCCTGGTAGCCGTCGAGCAGGTCTGCCGCCGGCTCGCGCTTCTTGACCAGGTCCTGGAGGAAGGTGCGGAATTCGTCCTTGGCGTCCTCGCCGTAGGTTTCGGTGAAGTCCTTGACGCCCGCGGCGAGGTTGCCGGCGTTGATGAGAAAGTGCTCGAGGGCGTACTGGAGCGGGGACTTGGGGTCCACCACGTCTTCGCCCTGGCGTGCCTCTTTTTGGGCGGTCTGCTTGGTGGCGCCGGCGCGCAGGGTGATGCCGCTTTCCTTGTAGAAGGTCTCCTTGACGGCGTACACCTCCCAGCCCAGCAGCGGGGCATCGGCCTCTTTGAACATCCAGGCGCGACGCTCGCGCATCATGATGGCGCAGTCGGTGCCGAAGAACATGCCCATCTCCGCGTCGAAGGAGTTGCCCAGAGTGGCCTCGAAACTGTAGTGCACCCCGTTGGGATAGCGGAGCAGGGCCTGCACGTTGTCAAACACGTCGCGGCCGTCCTTGTAGAAGCTGATCGCGCCCACGCCCAGCGCGCCCGTGGGCAGGGCGTTGAGGAACCAGTTGGCCAGGTCGAGGTGATGCACGCCGAATTCGCCCACCAGGCCGATTGAGGTCGCGCCGTCCAGCCGCCAGTTCAACGCCTTCTCGCGCTCGGGCGAGGCCGAGGCCACGCGCCAGCTCATCTTTTTGTGGAACTGGCTGCGGCCCTTGAGGGGGGTGCCGAGCACGCCGGTGCGCACGAACTTGAACAGGTTGACGATCTGTTTGTCGGCGCGGGCCTGGAGGCCGGGTTGAAACAGCAGTGTCTCGTGCTGCTGCGCCGCCTGCGCGATGGCCCGGGCGTCCTCGAGGGTCGTGGCCAGCGGGGCCTCGCAATAGACGTGTTTACCGGCGGCCAGCGCGGCGAGCACGATGTCCTTGTGCAGGTGGGTGGGCGTGGCCACGACGACGGCCTCGACGTCCCGGTTGTCCAGCAGTTTGGCGTAATCGTCATAGCGCTCGGCGTTGGGGGCGAGCGCGGCGCCGCGCTTGAGGTAGGCGGGGAAGTTGTCGCACACGGCCACGACCGGGCCGAAGGGGATGGTCGCCAGGGTCTTGAGCAGCTCGCGGCCCCAGGCGCCGCAGCCGATGAGGCCGACCTTTACCGGCGGGGTTTCGCCCTTGTAACTGGTGGCCGGTGGTTCTTCGGCCGCCAGGATGGGCACCCCGCCCAGCAGCGTCATCAGCGTGGCCGCGGAGGTGCCCTGCAGGAACTCGCGTCGGTTCAGATCGGTGGTTTCGCGTGGCTTCATAAATCGAAAGCGTCGGCCCGGCCGGCCCCGCCGGCCGTCCGCGGCGCGGCACTTTGCGGAACGGCGGGCGTTTTTGCCAAGGGAATTTCCCGCGCCCACCCCTGCCTCCCCCGCGCCCGGCCCGCGCCGGCGGACGGTCGCGCGCTTGGACGGCCGGTGCGCACCCCGCATTCGCGCCGGGCCGAGTAAGGGCGCGTTTCCGGGTTGTCCCGGTCCCGTGGGCCCGCCAGAGTGGGGCATGAATTTCCGGGCCAAAATCCTGGCCGACCGCGAGCAGGTCCGCGCCTGGCGCGAGGCCCAGCGCGCGGCGGGCCGGCGCGTGGTGGCCACCAACGGCTGCTTCGATCTCCTCCACGTGGGCCACGTGACGTATCTGGAGGCGGCCCGCAACCTGGGCGACGCGCTGATTGTGGCGGTGAACAGCGATGCCTCCGTACGCGCCCTCAAAGGGCCGGGCCGGCCGCTCAACCCGGAAGCCGACCGTGCGGCGGTGCTGGCCGCGCTCGAATCGGTCAGCGCCGTTCATGTCTTCGCGGAGCCGGACGCCCGGGCGTTTCTGGACCTGGTGCGGCCGGAGATTTATGCCAAGGGGGGAGATTACACGCTGGAGACGATCAACCAGGCCGAGCGCCGGTTCGTGGAAAGTTACGGCGGGCGGGTGGTCGTGGTGGCCGGGGTGCCGGGCCGTTCCACCACCCGATTGGCGCAACGCCTCGCGACAGGGTGAATGCGGTGGACGCGCCGGACTTCACGCTCATCTTGCACAACGGTGCCGCGCGAGGGGTGCGCCTGCCCGCGG